>OMIV01000160.1 GCA_900299185.1 Planctomycetaceae bacterium | reverse complement strand
TTGCATGGCTCGTCGCGCGGCAAGATCGAGCTTGGTACGCAGCGTCAGTGGCGCGACAGAAGCTGAAGTCGCTCGGACAAAGCGACGATCAGATCTTCGCACTCGACGGCGATTGGGGATTGTTCTCAGCAGCCGAACGAGCTCAGTTCAAGTTAGCAGTGAAGCTGTCCGCGACGCCCGTCGTGCTGACGGATGCCGACGTGCAAGCGGCTGTGAAACAAGTCGGCCCGCGCGACGTCACTCAGCTCATCAGCTACGTGACGACCTGCGCGTCGTTCAATCGCATCACGGAGGTTGCTGGTTTGAGTGCTAGCGATAAGTAAGGATGCCCTCGCGTTTGACGCACTGAATCAGAGGCTAGGGACGAGTAATCTGGACTGCTGAATTTAATTATTTGAGTGACTTACGACTGACTCACCATTGAAGGATGTCGCACGATGTCTGAACCCGTTGAACCGAATTCGACGCCTCAGTTGCCTCCGGCAGAGGCGAGGCCGAAGGCTGTGCCCGTTATTAGTCCAAAGCTCCGCAAGCTGCTGCATGTGGTGTTCGCACTCATTGCGTTGCTTGGGGCGAATAGCGCGTACCTCAGTGCGATCACGGCGCTCGAGTACTTCACGCAACGGACTTATCAAGACTTCTTCTATCAGTACATGTTCCTCGGGCATCTGGTGCTCGGGCTGCTGTTGGTTGTGCCACTGATTTGGTTTGGCTTCGGGCACATGCTGTTGTCGAAGCAACGCCGCAATCGCCGTGCGGTGAAGATCGGATATGTCCTCTTCGCCGCGAGTATTGGAGTTCTTGTTACCGGCCTGCTGCTGATGCGGGTCGGGTCATTCGATCTCAGAAACCCCGTCGCGCGGTCGGTGACTTATTGGGCTCATATCGCGCTGCCGCTGATGGCCGTTTGGCTGTATTGGTTACATCGATTGGCGGGCACGCGGATTAAGTGGCGAATCGGGTTGTCGTATGTGGGAGCAGTGGCAGTTGTCGTGCTCGGCATGATGTATCTGCATACGCAAGACCCGCGTCAGTGGTATGCAGTTGGGCCCAAAGATGGAGCGAAGTACTTCGAGCCTTCACTCGCACGTACCGCGACCGGGCACTTTATTCCGCCCGAAACACTCATGATGGACGACTATTGTCTGAAGTGTCATGAGGACTCTTACAAAGGTTGGTTCCACTCGGCGCATCACTTCAGCTCGTTCAACAACCCGGCATATCTCGCGAGCATTCGTGAGACACGCGAGGTTAGTTTGAAGCGGGACGGCAACGTGCAAGCCTCTCGCTGGTGCGCGGGTTGTCATGATCCCGTGCCGTTCCTCAGTGGTGCGTTCGACGATCCGAAGTTCGATCTCGTCAATCATCCGACATCGCAGGCGGGGATTACTTGCACCACTTGTCATGCCATAACGAACGTCAATAGCACGAAGGGCAATGCTGACTTCACGATTGAAGAGCCGATGCATTACCCGTTCGCATACAGCAAGAACGCAGTCGCGCAGTTCATTAACAATCAGCTCGTCAAAGCGAAGCCCGAGTTTCATAAGAAGACATTCTTGAAGCCGTTCCATAAGTCGGCGGAGTTCTGCTCGACGTGCCACAAGGTGCATCTGCCTTACGCGCTGAATCACTACAAAGAGTTCTTGCGCGGGCAGAATCATTACGACCCGTACTTGCTCAGCGGCGTCTCGGGGCACGGAGCACGGAGTTTTTATTACCCCGAGAAAGCGAAGACGAATTGCTCGCAGTGTCATATGCCATTGCTCGATGCAAAGAACGACTTCGCGGCTCGCGACTTCCTCAATGCCGGAAAGCGGCAGGTTCACGATCATCTCTTCCCGGCGGCGAATACGGGGCTTGCATGGTTCAAGGCCAGCGAGAAGCAGCCCGAATACCGCGACGTGATTGCGGCTCATCAAGACTTCATGAAAGAGATCACTCGCGTCGACATCTTCGGAGTGAAAGAAGGCGGCACGGTCGACGGGACGCTCGTCGCGCCGCTGCGTCCGGATGTCCCGGCACTCAAACGCGGCAAGAGCTACTTGCTCGAAGCCGTCGTGAGGACCCTGAAGATGGGGCATCTCTTCACGCAAGGCACGGTCGACTCAAATGAAGTTTGGGTTGACGTGACGGTCTCAAGCGGCGGCCGCATCATCGGTCGCAACGGCGGCATCGACGAGAAGAGCGAAGTCGATCGGTACGCGCACTTCATCAACGTCTTCATGCTCGACCGCAACGGGAATCGTGTGAATCGTCGCAACCCTCAAGACATCTTCGTGCCGCTCTACAACCATCAGATACCGCCGGGTGCCGCGAACGTCGTGCATTACGGATTACAGATCCCGGACGACGTCAAGGCACCGATCACCGTCGAGGTCAAACTTCAGTATCGCAAGTTCGATCAGGAGTATCTCGACTATGTGTCGAAGTCGGTGAAGCCCGGAGATCGCGAGATGCGCGGTCACAAAGACGGCAAGACGTACTACAACGAGCTGCCCGTCACGACGTTGGCTGCTGATCGCATCACGTTCCCGGTCGAGGGGATCGAAGCAACAGTCAAGAACGACGAACGCAAGATCGACTTGTGGCAACGCTGGAACGATTACGGCATTGGACTGTTCCTCGAAGGCAAAGCTGAGCTGCGCCAAGCAGCCGACGCGTTTGCAGAAGTCGAGAAGCTCAAGCGATTCGATGGTCCGTTAAATCTCGCTCGCGTGCTGGAACGAGAGGGCCGACTCGATGAAGCCGTCGAAGCGTTGCAACGCGCGGCGACATTCAAAGAGCCGCCGGCGCCGAGTTGGGTTTTGTCATGGCTGACTGGTCTCGTGAATCGCCAGCAAGGTCACTTCGAGGAAGCCGAGAAGAATTTGCGAGCAACGCTCGAAACGAAGATCCCCGATCGGCAGTTCGATTTCAGTATGGACTACGAAGTCATCAACTTGCTGGGCCAAACGTTGTTCGATCGAGCGAAGCAAGTACGCGGCAATGACGAAGCCGCGATCGGTCGTCGTCGGCAATTCTTGATGCAGGCGCTGGGTGAGTTCGAAAAGACGATCAAGATCGACACCGAGAACGTGGCAGCTCACTACAACCTCGCCCTAGTTCATAAGGAACTCGGCAACGAAACGAAGTCCGAAGAGCATCAGAAGCTGCACGACAAATATCGCCCCGACGATCAAGCCCGAGGCATCGCCGTTCGGAAAGCACGCGAGAAGTATCCGGCAGCGAATCATGCTGCCGAGTCACTCGTGATCTATCCGCTGCATCGCACCGATGCGCCGGAATTGGGGAAAGCAGTTGAGAGCGTTGGGGCAGAGGAGTGATCTCTCACGAGGTGAGGTCGTCTAATGGGACGTGGCGAACTGATGAGACGAATGGGGTTATGAGAGTGATGTAATGGCGACGCGTCGGTCGCTTCATTTGCTGACGACTCCACAGAATTCCATTCGTCGTATACGCCCCATTAGTCCCATGACCGATTAGTCTCATTCCAACAATGCGGCATCACTGCCGCCGTTCATACGAAAGCAAATTCCGATGACTGAAGAACTCGAAGAAGAACGCGACGACGCAATTGTCGGAGTCGCATTGAAATGGTCGCTCGTTGTGTTTGGAATGATCGCGGTGATTGGCGGCGGGGCGTATTTCGTCTTGAGTCGCAAGCCAGTTCAACAGGTCGTGCAGCAGAAGGCCGTCGAGCCTCCGAAGGTGCGTGACGTGCCGAAGGTCGAGGCTCCGGCGCTCAAGTTCACGGACATCACGAGCGACTCCGGCATCGACTTCATGCATGAGAACGGAGCCGGGGGGGAGAAATTGTTACCGGAGACAATGGGCGGCGGAGTGGCGCTGCTCGACTTCGATAACGATGGCGATCAAGACGTCTTGTTCGTGAACTCGAAGCGCTGGGACTGGGATAAGCGACCGGCGGCAGAGAAGCCCGCGACTCTCAAGCTCTATCGCAACGATGGCAAAGCCAAGTTCAGTGACGCGACGGAAGAAGCGGGGCTCGCGGTCGCGGTTTATGGAATGGGCGCGGCGTGCGGTGACTTCGATAACGACGGCGATGTTGATGTCTTCGTCACCTGCGTCGGAGCAAACAAACTCTTCCGGAATGATGGCGGTAAATTTTCTGACATCAGCGAGGCCGCCGGAGTCGCGGGCAATGCGACTCAGTGGAGCACCGCTGCTGGTTGGTTCGACTATGACAACGACGGCGATCTCGATCTCTTTGTTTGCAACTACGTGAAGTGGTCGCGCGAGTTCGATGCCGCTCAGGAATTCAAACTCACTGGCGACATCCGCGCGTATGGGCGGCCTCAAGAATTCGACGGCGCGTTCCCGTACCTCTATCGCAACGACGGCGACGCGAAGTTTGTTGATGTCTCGAAGGAGGCTGGCGTGCAAGTCACGAATCCCAATACCGGAGTGCCTCTACCGAAGTCGCTTGGTCTGACGTTTGTGGATATCGATCGCGACGGTTGGCTCGATGTGCTCGTCGCGAATGACACTGTGCAGAACTTGCTTTTCCACAACGAGAAGAACGGCAAGTTCAACGAGATTGGTCAGCTCGCCGGTGTGGCCTTTGACAACGAAGGCAACGCGCGCGGAGCCATGGGCATCGACGCCGCGTACTTCCGCAACAACGACGATCTCGGCATCGCGATCGGCAACTTCGCGAACGAGATGACCGCGCTCTATGTCTCGCGGCAGCATCAACTGCAATTCACGGACGAAGCCGTTTCCAACGGACTGGGCCCGACGTCGCGTTTGGAGTTGAAGTTTGGAGTGACGTTCTCTGACTTCGATCTCGATGGCCGATTGGACTTTCTCGCGGCGAATGGGCATCTCGAAGACGAGATCCACAAAGTGCAGAAGAGTCAGACTTACGAGCAGTCGCCGCACCTCTATTGGAACTGCGGGGCCGAGCAAGAAACCGAGTTCCTCAAGCTGCCCGAGTCGAACATCGGGGCCGAGTTCTCAAAGCCGATCGTTGGTCGCGGCGTGGCGGTCGGGGATCTCGACGGAGATGGGGATCTCGACATCGTGATCACCGGCAGCGGCCAAAAGCCGCGAGTCCTGAGGAACGATCAAACGCTCGGTCATCACTGGCTGCGAGTGAAACTCACTGGTGCGAAGTGTAACCACGACGCGATTGGCAGTTGGGTTGAAGTGCATCTTGCCGAAGGGACAACGTTGCGTCGTCAGGTGATGCCGACTCGCAGTTACCTCTCGCAAAGCGAGTTGCCGGTGACGTTTGGTCTTGGCTCGAACACCACGATCAAGCAAGTCCTCATTCAATGGGCCAACGGAGCAACGCAAGATCTCGCAGATCTCGAAGTCGACCGACTACACGCGATTAAGCAACCGTAATTTGCTGGAAGCTCAATATCGAATAGGGCCAAACGGAAATGAAGTCGATGTTGAACTCGGTCGCGTGACCTCAAGCCAGGATGTCTTTCAAGACGTTGCCATGCACGTCGGTCAGGCGGAAGTCGCGGCCTCCGTAGCGGTAGGTGAGGGCTTCGTGGTTCACGCCGAGTTGATGCAGGACCGTGGCCCACATGTCGTAGATCGTGCAGGGATTTTCGATGGCGTAGTAACCGAGTTCGTCGGTCGCTCCGTAGATCGTGCCGCCTTTCACGCCGCCTCCGGCCAGCCACACGCTGAAGCCGTACGGGTTGTGATCGCGGCCGTCGCTGCCTTGAGAGAACGGCGTGCGACCGAACTCTCCAGCCCAGACGATGAGCGTGTCTTTGAGCAAGTCACGGCGACGCAAGTCTTCGATCAACGCGGCGATCGGTTGGTCGACCTGATTGGCCATCGCGCCGTGACCTTGCTTGAGGGCTCCATGTTGGTCCCACGGGTTCGCGGCTCCACCGGCTCCAATGCCTTTCGTCAGGCAGCTCAGTTCGATGAACCGGACACCTCGTTCGATCAAACGTCGAGCCAGCAAACATTGCCGCGCGTAAGCGGACTTCTCGGTGTCGTCCGAGTCCAAGCCATAGAGCTTGTGAGTCTCCTGAGTCTCGCCCGAGATATCGCAGAGTTCGGGGACGACCGACTGCATGCGGAACGCCGTCTCGTAGTTGCGAATCGCGGCTTCGACTTGAGCATCCGCCGCAGTCTCTTCCAAGAACGGTTGATCGAACTGGCGAACGAAATCGAGCCGACGTCGTTGTGCCGCTTGAGGGTCTCGCGGTCGGATGTTGCGGATGGCTTCGCGTTGATCGGCCTTCAGGATCGAGCCTTGATGCTGACCGGGCAGGAAGCCATTGCTGAAGAGGCTCACTCCCCCATGCGGCGGCACGGCATGACCGCTCTGCAGGACCACATAGCCGGGCAGGTCACGGTTCTCAGTACCGAGCCCATATGCGGCCCACGCTCCTGCACTGGGATAACCCATCGTGGGAAAGCCGGTGTGCATGAAGAAGTTGGCCTGAGCGTGCTCGTTCAGCGGTGAGGTCATCGAACGCACGATGGCTAGTTCATCCACAACCTTCGCCGTATGAGGAAACATGCTGCTGACCGGAATGCCGCTTTTGCCGGACGGCGTGAATTCAAACGGACTGCCCATGATGTTGCCGTTGTTGTTGAACATGGTGCGTTCAACTTTGACAGGCATCGGTTTGCCGTGATCTCGCTGCAGTCGCGGTTTTGGATCGTACGAGTCAACGTGCGAAACTCCTCCGGACATAAAGCAGAAGACCACATGCTTGGCCTTCGGTGCGTGATGCGGTTTCTTAAGCGCAGCACCGTTGGGCAAAGCACTGTTTGCAGCGCTGGCGGCCTCGGCCAAAAGCCCGACCAATGCCGCCGCACCAAAGCCGGTCGAGCAGGTTTGAAGCATGTGGCGGCGTGAAACGAACGAGAGCGAGTTCGAGTGATTCGTCATGACGATGGGCCTTCGAGAATGAAACAGTGCGCGATCAAAGGCTGGCGGGCACGTGTGGGGTGAGAAGGAAACGCAGATTGCGAGTTGCCATTGTTTGTTCGTTCGGACCAGAATTCAGGCCAGCTCGATGACCTATTTTCTGGTGGTCGGCGTGCTCGGTTTGTCTTCTTGGTTTGGGTATCACAACTATGGCGAAGGCTGTTCGACAAAGCGTTGAGAATCGACTGACGACCGTCGAGCGGCGGCTTGATGCGTTGCAGTCCGTCCTTGCCACACCGGCTCCGCGAACCGATTGGCGGCAATCGATTGGCATCTTCACTGACAGTCCCGGCGTGCTGGAAATACTTGACGAAGCCCAAAAGCTGCGTGAGCAGGACCGAGTTGCGACTGGTCCTCGGGCGAAGCGAGAGAAGAAATGATTCTGCTCGATACCGATCATCTCAGCGTGTTGACGAATCGCCGCGCGACCGGTCATCCGAGATTGGTGAAGCGATTGATGGACTCGCCAGATCAACGCATCGCCATTTCGATCATCAGCATTGAAGAACAATGTCGAGGCTGGCTGGCTAAGATCCATCGCACTCAGCAACCGCTCGCCCAGGTTGCGGCTTACCAGGACTTCCAGAGTTTGTTTGGTGTCTTTCAAGGTTGGGAAGTCGTCTCGTTCTCGCAAGCTGCCGCCGAACATCTCATCGAACTGAAGTCGGCTCGAATTCGAGTCGGTACGAACGACTTGAAGATCGGAGCAATTGCGATCGTCAACAACGCTCTCTTGCTGAGTGCCAACCTTCGACACTTTGAGCAGATCCCCGGATTGCTCGTGGAGAGTTGGCTGTAATAACAGAGACATGATTCGTTCCTGATGGCCGTGGCTGCTCGGGTCGATGGCTCGTCACTTCAGATAGACAAACTCTTGGAACGTAAACAGGGCGTGGGCAAGGTCGGTCCAGATGACTTTGTCGCTCAGTGATTCGGGGATCGGGCCGAGGGCTTCGATTTCGGCTTCGAGTGATTTGATCCGGCTGCGAGCTGTTTCAACTTGCTCTCTTTCAGTTGCGGTGAGGGCGGCGAGGACTTGAGCTTCGGAGACGAAATAGGGGACCGATCGCGATGTCGCTTGGACTTCTTCGGCGGTTAAGGCGCGGTCATAAAGTTGGGCTCGCAGGATCTTGCCAGAGAGCATGCGGTTGCCGCCGGCGGGTAGGTGTCTCACGCCGAAGCTGATCACCGTTTGACCGGCTTTGAATTCGATCGGGCCGTTGCTCTTGTAGGGTTTGCCATACCGCTGACCGTCTCGATAGCCGACGATCTGGCCGTCGTCGTGATAGGCGATGGCGACATGCACGGCTCGATTCGCGGCGTCTTGATCGGCAGGGCCGTTGAAGGACTGAGTTCGCGCGAAGTTGTTGCTGCCAGCCATCCACTGACGCGCGTTCTGCTCGGCGAAGACGATCGAATCGAACACGACTCCATCGGGCGTTTGAATTGTTATCACACCGCCGGCCCGCTGATCGAGATTGTCGAGTTGCACCCAGGCTTCGAGCGTCTTGGCTTTAATCGTCTGCTTCAGCGGTGCGGTCACGGCATAGCCTTGCCCCTTCACGACGAGTGCCCCGCCTTCCAGCTTGGCACCCGCGCGAGCTTCCGCAGGCGCGGCTCCGGCGATGTCTTGCAGGTCTGCTTCGAACTCCCAACGACCGATGGGCTTGGGAACAACTTGCTCGCCCGCGTCCGTCTTCTGTTTGGCTGCTTCCAACAATCGAGTTCGCGTTGGCTCGATCAGCTCTTGAATTGCGGCTTGGTGCTCGTCCATCTGATCTCTCAGCTTCTTCACGGCAGCGACCTGCTCGGTGTGACGCGATTTTGTTTCGGCCAGATAGGCCGTCATGCGATTGATGTCGGCTGCTTGAGCGGGGCGACCGAAGGCGGTGACGAACATGCTTTGCAGTCGAGCTTCATCGGTTGTGGCTCGTTCGTCGGCGAGTGCTCGCGTGGCCCAATTCGAGGCCAGAGCAGCGACTCGATCATCATTCATCAGCGTGAGCGATTGAGCCGGAACGTTGGTCGCATCGCGTCGGCCCGTTGCGCTGAACGGCTCGGGGAAATCGAATGCTCGCAAGAACGGATCGAGCGCGTTGCGAGTCACTCGCACATACACGCTGCGGCGCGGCGAGTTCCCGTCGGTCGGTGCTCCAAACAAGTCGCGGTTCAATGTGCCCGAGACCGTCAGCAGCGAATCGCGAATTGCTTCGGCTTCTAATCGACGAATGAAGGCATGCGAGAGCAATCGATTGTCGGCATCGACTTGCAGCGTTTTGGCCGAAGGTCGGGAACTCATCTGCCAGGTCTTGGAGGTCACCAAGAACCTGAGCATGTCTTTGATGGAACCATGCTGCTCGATGAAACGCGAAGCCAGGAAGTCGAGTAGTTCGGGGTGAGTGGGGTCGGAACCGAGCCGACCGAAGTTGTCAGGCGTCGCGACGATGCCTCGACCAAACGCATGGTGCCACAGGCGGTTGACGATGACTCGGCGAGTGAGCGGGTTGTCGTTGCGGAGCAGGTCTTCGGCGAGCTGTCTTCGTCCACTGAGCGGCGTCTGATACGGCGTCGCGTCGATGGCTTCGAGGAACCGGCGAGGCACACTCGCTTGAGGTTGCTTGTGATTGCCGCGCGCGAACAACCGCTGATCGCGCCCAACTGTCTCTTCCAATCCGGGCACGCGCGTCGGCACGACGATCTCTTCTTCCAGGCGTCGGTACTCGGCCACCAGCGGCTTGGCGGTCGGCAAATTGTTCAACGAGTTGCTCAGCAAACCTTGCTTCAAACACGCATCGAGCAATTGAGCTTGAGCGTCACTCGCGGTCCCCGCTTTCCATGCTCGAACGGCCGTTGCGATCGCTCGCGATGTGAGGTCTGCAAAGTCTTCGAACGACTGCGGTGGTGTCTTCGATGCTTCATCAAAGATGGCGTCCAGGAACTCGCGCGGCGCTGTCGGCGGGCCGGCTTCGCCCTTCTTTTGAATGACGGCCTCACGCACTCCGAACCACGATCGGCCTTCGTTATTGACCATCAGCGGAGCGTCTCGGCCTGCGGTGACTTCGACATGCATCTCGTCGCCATTCCAATAAGTGAGGTCGAACTTTTGCCACTTCCATTCGTTCGACAAACCGGCGACCGGGAAGACCGTGCCGTTGCGCGGATAGTCCTCGACGACATAGCGAGTGCTAGCACCACCTTCGCCGATGACTTGCAGCCAGAGGTCGTATTCGGCATCGAGCTTCACTCGGCCCGATGACAATCGCGCCGGATGCTTGGCGGACAGCCCGTGCGAATAGACGCCCGACGGATAGATACCAGCGATCGCGTTGTCGCCCGAAGTCGCCATCGCGAACTCGCCGGCAGGAGTTGGTTTGCTCGGCAGGCCCGTCCCCGCGCGGAACCATGTCGCGTAGTCGTCACGAGTCGCCGTCAAATCCCACCGCTTCCAATACGCGCGACGAGCATGTTCGTCGCGCTGCTGACGATCGGCCTTCCAGGCATTGAGTTGCTTCTGCCAAGCGTCTGAAAACGAAGCACCGTCGCTCGTTTCTTTGCGTAGCACGAACCACGGATGCAGCAGTTGATGCGGCTTGTCGGCCTTCGTCGTCGGGCCGTTTTGATCGAGCAGCATGGCCTTCCACTTGGGCTCGCTGCTCAACCAATCTTGAACCATCGCGGCTCGTATCTGTGGCTTGAGTTGCGACAACTTGTCGCGATTCAGTTCGAGCTTCTCAGACATGTCGATCACGTTGCGACCGGGTCGACATGATCCCAACACACCGAAGAGGGCGTAGTAATCTTTCTGACTGATCGGATCGAATTTGTGATCGTGACAACGAGCGCACGCGACGGTCATTCCAAGGAACGCTTTGGAGAACGCATTGATCTCGTCGTCGATGAAGCGAACCTTTTCATCGAGCGCGTCCGTCGGAGCGAAGCCATGAAACACCATCCGCCAATGAGCGGGACCGATCATGGACTCGTTGATGCCGAGCGTTGCATTGATGCGCGGCTGCTCCAGCAGATCGCCCGCGACATGCTCACGCACGAGTTGATCGAACGGCACATCGGCATTCAGAGCGCGGATCAAGTAGTCGCGATAGACCCACGCATTGTCGATTGCCGGGTCGCCCTCGGAACCATGCGAGTCCGCATACCGAATCCAGTCCATCCAATGCCGAGCCCACCGCTCGCCAAAGTGCGGACTATCGAGCAGATGATTCACTAGCTCGGCGTAACCGTTGGGCTGTTTGATCTTCGTCGTCCAGGTTTCAACTTCGTCGGCGCTGGGCGGCAGGCCAATCAACACAAAGAACAGTCGTCGCACGAGCGTCTGCGGATCGGCGACATCATTCGGTGCGAGCTGTTGCTCTTCGAGCTTCGACACCACGAAGCGATCGACGGGATGAGTTGACCACTTTTCGTTCTTCACCGCCGGTGGCGTGACGGGCTGCAACGGCTGAAAGCTCCACCACTTCTTCCGCTTGTTGATGACAGCTTCCCACGATGTGGCCTTCGCGAGTTCATCAACGGACGGGGCCTTATCGCGAGGATCCGGCGCCCCCATCGCGATCCATTTTTCGAAGTCAGCGATCGTGGCTTTGCTGAGCTTCACTCCGCCCTTGGGCATCTGCATGCCATCAACTTCATGTCGCAAGATGGCTAGCAATCGACTCTCGCTCGGCTTGCCCGGAACGATGATCGCTCCCTCGTCGCCGCCCTTCAGTAATACCGCGCGATGATCTACCGCCAGCCCGCCCTCCGCCGACTTTGCCGAGTTGTGGCACTCGTAACATTGCTCCACGAGCACTGGTCGAATGCGTGTCTCAAAAAACTCACGCTGCTCAGAGGTTGGCTCGGCGGCCGGAGAGGTACGAACCACAACGAGCGTCATCACACTCAGCAGCGCGACGACGAAGGCGTTCGGGTGACTCACGATGAACTCCCTGATGATGGAGCTGATGTTGTTGGTCGTTCTGTTTGGCGAGTGCCTGGCGGGGCTGCGGATTGTGGTGGCTCAAAGTGAAAGACGACACCCCAGCGATCAATCGCTGCTTCAATGCGATGAACTTGGCTTGCCAGTCTCAGTCACGGAGCGACTGAGTTACGTAGGCGAGTCACTCCGCGACGCGCTGATGCCGCGCATGAAGGCCGGCAGACCCATCTTCTCGGGTTTGCGGGCCGCCGGTATAAGTCCCCGCGTTTTGGCGAACCAAGGATGGCTTTGCCGCAACCATTGGCGAAATACGTTGAGCTTCCCGCTGATTGGCGGATGCGGGCACGACGGCCCCAGGGATCGGGACCATGCGAATTGCGTTTTTTGAAGACTCACTAGCGACCAACTTCGCGCCGCTAACTTTGACTCGACCGGCGTTTGAATTGCTCTGCGGCCAGTTCTCGGCGCGCGAGCGAGGTCTGAGGTTTCTCGATGTCACTGAATGGGGAGCCTTCCTGCGTTCCTCTCTGGTCGATGTCTACAAAGAAGAGCATCCCGAAGCTCGAGTGAATGATTGGGTGTGGTTGGCTCGACAACGGACCTTGCTGGTTAACGGTCGCTGGTTGGCGACGGGCGAGGGCATCGAGCAAGCGCTGAAGGCCCCTGATGAATGTGTCGGGCGTTGTGGCAACGAGATCGCGTTCATGTGGCTGGAACAAGACGAAGCCCCGCTGTTAGATGAATTACACTGGGACGAGAACCTTGCCCGGCTGGCTTCAACCAGGCAGTCCGTCGCTGTGGATGGAGTGATGGTGCAGCGCTTGTGGGACTTGATTGACTGCAACAGCGATGTGCTCTGCGCGGATATCTCGCGCCGTCCGGTGCCTCAATCGCAGACGCCGATGGGGCCGCACGTGCCTCTCTCTCCGCATACGGCAATTGGTCCTCAAGGCAAGCTCGGTCATCACGTCGCCATTCTGGGCGATGCCGCGAATGTGTTCGTCGACCCGACAGCCAGCATCGACCCGTTCGTGGTGATCGATGCGCGGCAAGGTCCGGTCTTCATCGATGTGGGAGTGAAAGTGCAAGCCTTCACTCGGCTTGAAGGTCCATGTCATATCGGAGCTGGCACGCAACTCTTCCGAGCCAACGTCAAAGCCGGAACGTCGATCGGTCCGGTCTGTCGCATCGGCGGCGAGATCGAAGCTTCAATCATTCATGGGTACTCGAACAAGTACCACGATGGTTTCCTGGGCCACAGCTATGTTGGTTCGTGGGTCAATCTGGGAGCGCTGACGTCGAACAGCGATCTCAAGAACGATTACTCAAACGTCAAAGTGCCGGTCTGCGGCGAGTTGGTTGATTCCGGTTCGCCCAAGGTAGGTTGCTTCATCGGCGACCATACCAAGACCGCGATCGGTACGTTGTTCAATACCGGTAGCTCGATCGGCGTGATGTCGATGGTGTTGCCGGGCGGTGAGCTTTGTCCGAAGCACATCCCCAGCTTCTGCCGAGTCTGGCATGGAGGCTTGGATGAGCACTTCGATCTCGAAAGCGGAATCACGACGGCGTCGCGAGCGATGGGACGACGCAACAAGGAACTGACTGCTGCTCAGAATCGATTGCTGCGACAGCTCTATCAACAGACGACTGACGAACGGCAGCACGCGTTTGATCGACAGCACGCCAAGCGTCGCGGTCATCGGCATGCAGAGAAGGTTTAGCATCAGTTCGAGCAGCAATGTCGCGACACCGGCTTCGACGATTGATTGAGAGCATGCGAGCAACGGCTGCCCGTGCCCTCACGATTCAGTGAGCCATGTCTCGCCTGGTCGATTCGTGACACTTACCTCGGCAAGAGAAATCAGTGGTCAATCGAGGGGATTCGCAGTGAGTCACTCTTGATTGACCACTTTGTGTTTTCTGGCGATGAAGTATCCCAATCAGGCGGTCGTCACCTATAAGGAGCGACCGAAGGGCAACTGTCACTCGCTCTGAATCACTCCGTCTCAGGAACGTCGCCATGCCTCACATGCTGACTCAGAATTGGTTACTTGATCGCCGTCATGTGTTGCGGGGGCTGGGAGTCGCGATGGCGTTGCCGTTGCTCGAATGTATGACTCCTTTGCGAGCGGCTGAGGCCAAGACACGGGCGAAACGCAGCGTCTTCATCTACCTGCCCAACGGCGTGAATACGATCGACTTCCAGATCACGAAAGCCGGTGCCGATTACTCGTTTTCCAAGTCGCTGCAGCCACTTGAGAAGCATCGAGCCAACATCACTCCCATCAGTGGGCTGCATCATCCGCATGGTTTGGGACATCACCACAATTGCAGCTCCATTTGGCTGACCGGCGGGAAGATTGGACCTTCCGAACGCAACACTATTTCGGTCGATCAATTGATGACGCAAGTCACCGCTCCCCAGACGCGGTTCTCTTCAATTGAGTTGAGCAACCAAGGTCACTCGCTGGCCTATAGTTCGGACGGCATTCAACTGCCGGCTCAGGGGAATCCTGGCGTTGTCTTTCGAGAGTTGTTTGAAGAGCCGCAAGGCGGGACGGCAAAGCAACGTCGAAGTTTGCAGCGGCGCGGCAGCATTCTGGATGCCGTCTTGGGCGAGGCCAAGGCTCTGGGCAATCAGCTCGGTCAAGAAGATCGCGGTCGGTTGGAGCAGTATCTGACGTCGGTTCGAGAGGTCGAGATTCGCACCGAGCGAGCCGACAAGTGGCTCGATACTCCGCGTCCCAAAGTTGATCCCGCTGACCAAGCCAAGCTCAATCGCGACATCTCTCTGGAGCGGCTCGGCGAGTACCTGCGAACGATGTACGACATCATGGTGTTGGCGTTTCAGACAGACTTAACTCGCGTGGCCACGTTCAGCACCGGCAACGAAGGAACCGGCCCGGCTGTTCCTGAGATCGGCGTGAAGCAGGACCGACATTCGCTCTCGCATCACAACGCGAATCCCAAGCTGATGTCGGATCTGACCGCGAGCGACTCGTTCAACATCCAACAGTTCGCGTACTTCTTGGATCGACTGGCCGCAGTGAAAGATGCCGATGGTCCGTTGTTGGATTCGACGATGGCTCTGTATGGCAGCGGCATGGCCTTTGGTCACAGCCACGGTAACGCCAACTTGCCGTTGATCTTGGCGGGTGGCGGTGGGATCGGTCTGAAGCATGGTCGCCATGTGGACTACAACGCGGCTGGCAAGGCCGATGGCTATCAGTACGAACTTGACACGCCCAGCAAGCACTACGCCATCTGTCACAACCCCGTGAACAGCAAAGGTCTGCTTAGCAACTTGCTGCTGACGATGGCTCAAAAGATGGACGTTCGAGTTGAGAAGTTTGCCGACAGCAACGGCGGTGTCTCGGAAGTTGGTGGCTGAGTTGGGCGAGCTGCGAGGAACGTGGATCGCGCTGCTGCGATCGAGAACTCATCGCGTTCCATCCGCGCTTCCAGCTGCGCCGATCGACGATGACTTCGTAGAGGACTTCGCGAGCTGCCTGCTCTGCGTCATTTCGAATTTCGAGTAAGCCTGTGAGGCAGCCTTCATGATGAGTCGATCTGTGTGTGCTGGCTTGGTCTGTGTCTGGGCACTTCTGTCGCTCTCGAGTCGGGCGGACGAGCCAGCGCTAAAGCCGGGACAGTTTCCGGCCGTTGGAGCGGGGACTTATATCGCTGGCGAGTTGATCGTCATCGACCCCATGAATCGCCGAGGTGCTATTCGGCTCGATGGCGATGGGGGCGAGCGTTACCACGCTGGTCCGCTGCATTACTTCGCGCTGTTGCCCTATGGCACAGTTCGCTTCAACGGTGCCCCGGCAGAGTTGAAAGACATTCCGTTGGGGACTCATTTGCATGGCTATTTCTTGCCGCCACCGGCGGGAGACGAGCAGACGATTCCGCCGCAGCCGAAGGATCAAGCGAAGTTTGAGATCAAGCAGAATCATGCTCTCTCGTTGGAAGACGATTTCAGCTTTTATGAGCAGCGCGGGCAGCGCTGGAAGGTGGTGTCGATTGACACCACCAAGGGCAAGCTGAATGTCGAGCCCTCGGGAAAGCAGGCCAAGGACGGCATCGCGACGGCTTACACCTTCGACATCGACCACACCGCGCGCGTCTGGAAGGACCGACGTTTGGTCGATCTGGAAGACATCGCTCCTCAGCAGATCGTGCAATTGAATCTGACTTGGACTCAGGGAGCGCGCGATAAGGAATTCAGCGTGGCCGACATCTGGCTCGATGAAGTCAGCCGCTCGTATGCCACCGAACTCCAGCGTCGAAAGCATGTGCGATACCAGAAGCAACGCTGGTTGCCGGGCTGGATTGATCGCGTGGAGCACAACGACTTTGGTGGAGGAACTGTCACACTCACGTTGTTCGGTGGCATGGATCCGTCGCTGTATGCGGACTTGAAAGCCACTCAAGACAAGGGCTTTGGCGTCGCATCGGCAGAGAAGACGCTTCGCACTTGGTTCCATCGCGCCGACAAGAAGATCGGCCAAGTGTTGGAGTGGAAGGAAACTGATAATCCGCCGCCAGGGAGTAGCGGCATTCAGATCAAACTGAAGTTCGCCGAATTGCTGGAAGGCTATCGGCCTGGCCGCTGTGTCCGAGTGAAATGCGATTGTTGGATCTTCGTCACAATGCCGCCGGAAGAGCGTGTGAAGTCGCTCGAAGATCAGAAACGCAGCGAAGTGTTTCAACTGCCTTAGAGCAGTCGGTGCCGGTTCCTGATTCAGGTACCCATTAGCCGAAGATCGTCGTCACCGGCTTACCGCCGAAGAGGCGTTGAGGTCGCTGAATGCGGTCGTAGAGCAACGTCTCTTCGTCGATGCCCAGGCCATGCAAGATCGTGGCCGCGAAGTCTGCCGGAGAGACCGGATTGCTGGCGGGCCAAGCGGCATGTTGATCGCTCGAACCAAAGACTTGTCCGCCTCGAATGCCGCCTCCGGCCAAGATGCCCGAGTAACAGTTCGGCCAGTGTTCGCGACCGGCATTGCCAGCCGTGATCGTTGGCCGGCGACCAAATTCTCCCACCCAGGCAATCAGCGTCTCATCGAGTAAGCCGCGCTCGCTGAGATCATCCAGCAGTGCCGCGAGTGCTTGATCGGCTGGCGGGATCAGGTCGTTCTTCAAGCGGTTGAAGTTGTTGCCGTGAGTGTCCCAGAAGTTCTGGCCGTCGTTGTGCCAATTGACCGTGACGACCGGCACTCCATGTTCCACCAAGCGACGAGCCAGCAGCACACATTGCCCATGAATGTGCCGGCCATATCGATCGCGGACGGCATCGGGCTCTTGCTTCAGATCGAATGCCGTGCGAACACCGGGTGATGTGAGCAACTCGACGGCGCGAACTTGCTGGGCTGACAACGTCCCAGCTTGAGCCGAGTCCAACATCGCTGTTCGTTGTTGGTCGAGCGTGGCGAGCAGGGCTGATCGAGATCGCAAACGGTCGCCCGAATTTCCATCGAGCAATCGCAGTGCGGGCACATCCCATTGAGGCTGCGAAGGATCACCTTGAATGAGGAACGGATCCCAGCCGTGGCCCAACCAACCGGCATGTTGGCCACCGGCCAACCCACCGGGGGCCGCCGGGTGAGAAACATGCCACGGCACTGAAACGAACGCGGGTAGGTTGTTGCCGACGGGCGGACGTCGCCACTCGCCGGACCGCTGCATGTAAGCCAAGGCCGACCCGATGTGGGGCGTGTCCTTCTCGCTCGGCGGGTCATTGTCACTAGGCCACACCGGAGCCTTGTGGCCGGTTAGTGTGGCATGAGCACTTGAGAGATGAGCGGGATCCGAATGGCTCAGCGACCTCAAGATCGCGACATGCTCCATCCGCTTGGCGAGCATTTGAAAGTGCTCGCTGATGAAGATGTCCGGCACCGCTGTGGGGATCGCTTTGAACTCGCCGCGAATCTCGGCGGGCGCGTTCATTTTTGGATCCAGCGAGTCCAATTGAGATGGTCCTCCCCACATAAATAGGAAGACCAGAGACCGCGCCTTCTTCCGGCTTGCAGGTACTCCCGCTCCGAACGGTAAGACTTCGGCGCTGAGTGCCGCTCGCTCTAACAACGCTTGAGAAGCGAGCGTTGCGGCGCTGGCTTGCAGCAAGACTCGCCGATGAAACCGCGGCGGAGAGGCGGTATGGCGAGCAGATGAAATCGTCGAAGCGGAAGGCATGAGGCAGGACTCCGTAGCGGAGCAAAGGCGGGTTCAAGCGAGGACATACCGAGCATGTCGGTTGCCAACGCAGGCTGGCAAGAGGCGATCTTGAAACGCGAGGTGCAATCTTAATTCCACAGCTCAATTGCAACGTCCCGTAGCCGGAATCGTCAGATTTCGGGCAGCTCAGATCTCGGTGAGATCTCCGAGATCTCACGATCTCAGCTACGGGGGGCTCAGCGGTGTCAATTCGCAATGCGCACGATGCCGGCCTTCTCGGCAGCCGGCACGGGATCTTCGTAGGGCAGGGCCTTCAGGAACTCGACGAGGTCCGCAACTTGAGCTTTGGAAAGGTGGCTCGTCTGGCCGTGCTTATCGCCTTTGTTGGCCGTCGTCAGGACATCGGTCAGAGTCGCAGCTTTGCCGTGATGCAGATACGGCGCGGTGCGATAGAGGCTCAACAATGTCGGCGTGTCGTACTTCGGTCCCATCTTCTCGCCGGGGTCATCGTGGCCGGTGCCGACATCGTGCATGACGCTCGGCTTGCCGGATTGCGAATCGGTATAGAACGGCCCCGAGTGGCACTTCGCGCATCCCACAGCGTCGCTCTGGAACAACTCACGTCCGCGCTTGGCTGCGTCGCTCAAGCCGCCCTTGGCGTATGGGCTCATCGTGAAGCGATGCGAGTTCGTGTAAGCGGCCAGGGCATCGAGTTCCTTCGAAAGCCCCTTGTTTGGCGTGCCCAAAGATGGATGAACCTTGCCGCGAATCAGCCCATAACCCTGCATCAGTGGACCGCGAATGGTGTGCTCAAAGTCCTGAGTCTCGTCGCGGTCGGCTGACCAATGCTGAGGATGTGTGAAAGCCAAACCGCCCAAGGGTGGAGTCGCTCGCAGTCCTTCCGGGTTGTGCCAAGTCTTGCCATCAGCTTGCCCATCGGGATGGCAACTGGAACAACTAATCCACCGTCTGCCCACCATCGGTTGCAGCGCGGAGTAGAACAACACTTTGCCCAGCAGGACGTCTTTTGGCAGCGGGTTCTGAGTGACGTTGATCGTCTTGCGGAGCGTCATCGTCGCGGCATCAAAGACCATCACGTTGAAGTCGAGCGCGTTGTAAACGAAGACCGACTTGCCATCGGGCGAGACACGGACAGCTCGCGGATTCGTGCCAACTTGCAGATACTTCTCGTTGGCGATTTCGGTGTAGTCGTCGTCCACGGTGCGAGTGGCATACATGTCGTTGGTGCCCGAGCAGACGACGTACAACTTCGAACCGTCGGGACTCACCGCGACTTCCCACGGGTTGGCCGTTACGAGCGTTTGGATGAACGAATCCAGTGGCACTCGACGACGACGAGTCTCTTCCTTCTGGACCATGTCAACGGTACCGAGGTACGGGAAGATTGACCCCGAGCCATGTGGTGTCTCAATGCGCGAACGAATATGAGCGAAGTACGCCTTAGGTCGGGTGGGGTGCATGACGATCTGCCGCGCGAGGTTATCAGTCGGGCCGCCGAACCACTCGTCCGTCTTGGCGCCGCGAGCGATGTCGAAGGCTCGCACATTGGCCGTCAGGTATTCGGCAATGACGAGTTGCTTCCCATCGGAACTGATCGCGATGCCGCGCGGGAACGAGCCCGCTTCGATCTCTCGCAGCACCTTGCCCGTTGCTGGTTCGATCTCCGCAATGCGACCGGGAAATTCGAGCGTCACATAGATCCGCGACCCGGCCTTATTCGAGACGATGCCGTAGGGCTCATCGAAGACTTCTGTCTTGCCTGTGACTTCGCCTTTATCGGCGTCGGCAAAGACCACGACGTCATCGTCGTAGACCGCGACGGCAATGCGATGCGAGTCGCCGATGAAACTGATGCCTTCCGGATGATGCCCGACCGACACTTCGCATTTCACGGTGTGAGTCGCCAGGTCGACCACAGTCAGCGTGCCGCTGTCGCGATTGCTACACGCCAAGAGCTTTCCGTCGGTCGAGACATCCATGAGGCTGTTCGATGTCCCCGCCCAAGCGGTACTGACACCGAACAACGCAACGAGCGACAACAACGCGTGAATCGGACGCATCAAGAGTCTCCGCAGAGAGGGAATGAAAAGCGTTGAGGGAAGGTTGTTGACGCGGAACTGAGAATGGTTTGTCCGGACATTTCTCCCCTCGCCCCTCTGGGGAGAGCGGGCGGGGGTGAGGGGCTCCAACCATCGAGCCCATTTGCAATCATGGCCCTACAAGCCGCTGTGGGCTTGTAAGGCTTGTGACCGGTCACCGCTTCCAGCACCACAGCACGTTCGGGTTATGCACGTCGTCCAAAGGAAACAGCGGACGATTCACATGCTCGAACTTGAGCGACTTCCAATGCGGTGCCGCACAGCCAGGGCAATCGGCCAAGAGGATCTCGGCGGCGAACGGACCATAGTCGGCTCTGAATCCAGCCGGAGATTTCGCGACAACGATCTTGAACAACTTCGGGTCCAGTCCTGCGCACTGATAGAGCTTCGGCGAGCTGCCGGGGCCGCTGCGCTCGCAGAGCACGATCGTCACATCGCCGGACTTCACGACCGCTCCGCGTCCCATATCGATCGGCAGGTTGTTGCAGATGTGTCCGGTCAAGACCCACTTCACATCGAACAGTTTGGTTACTCGACCTTGGACCCGAACCGGCTGCGAGTACTCGGACAACTTGCCTCCGACATACGCATCGAACGGACGCTCGGTGCCGACGGCATATGCTTCGGCTACGGCATCAGGATCGACGATGAAGGTCAATGCGCCATGCGGAATGGGCTGCCTCAAGAACTCTCTCAGCAACACTGTAGAGTCGCCTGGCGCGCCGCTGTTGGTGGCATCAGCACCATCTCCGACTACGACCGGCTTACCTCCGACGAGCAACGCTTCTTTGACGATGTTCGCCGGTGCGACACGCTCGACTCGTTCCATGTCTTGTCGCATGGCCCAAGCATCTTCGGCGAGCGTATCGAGCAGCTCTGCGTAGCGGTCTGTGTCTCCCTTGGTCGTCAGCGTGTAGGTCCAACCTAAGTCCGGGCAATCGAACCACGGCATCGCCATATAAAGCCCAGCCGTCAGCACATCTTTCTCTCGTTCAATTTGCTTCAGTCGGGTGTAAAGCCCCGACGGCAAACCGGTGAAGGTGTTGTGACTTTCGGCGGCCGTGATCATCGGCAGCTTGCGAATGTAGGTCTTCGCCTTTTGACCGGACTGTAATTGCCATAACAGGGCCTTCGCCGCGCGAGCACCCGTTTCGACGCCGTCGATGTGCGGGCAAGCGTGATAGCCGGCCAACGCGTCCGAGTTGTAGATCATCTTCTTGGTGATGTTGGCATGCAGATCGAGCGAACCAACGATCGGCACCTTCGGCCCAACAGCTTTGCGGATGACTTCCAGCAGCGCGCCGGTCACATCAGGTTCGTCCTGCGAACACACGGCTCCGTGCAGAGTGAGATAGACCGCATCGACGGGACCAGCGGCTTTCAACTGAGTGACGAAAGCTTCTTTGATCTTCTTCCAAGTGGCCTTGTCGATCGAACCCCACGGCCAACATGCGAATCGCGCAAGCCCCACATACTGAGCAGTCGGTTGAGCTTTCTTGAACTCGGCGAGGAAGCCGGACAGCTCGCCAGTTTGACCGAAGCGTTGCACGACGTCATCGCCTTGCGCGATGCCCATTGCTTCAAAGTCACTCCACGTTGTGGGATTGCGATTGAACGTGTTGGTCTCTTGCCACAGTTGCCCTACGGCGATGCGCATCGGTGAGTCTCCTGTTGATAGCCGTCGGAGTCGTCCGTGAGAGCGGAACGATGAACGCTTACCACACGATCGGCTTGAGACCTCGACCGGACGCCGTGGCGTGTCGGTTGATGGCAGCTCGCACGAGACCGCTTGGTGTTTCTCAGCGTTTGCTCCTCACGCATCGAAACTTACTCAGCGGCTGCGTTGCCTCCAAACCAGTCGGCTACCAAAGCTGCCACCATTTCTTTTTGCGGCATGTATTTGATCGAGTCACATCCACCACTTCGGTGACTCGTCCGGCTTCGAGCTTATCGAGCAACGCATCGAAGCCATGTTCGAGTTTGTATTCCAGCTCTTCGCGATACAGCGGCCAGACAACATGAAAATGAACGCGCTTGCCGAGTGACGTTTCGAGCGACCCGAACTCTTCGGGCAACATGACCAACGGCGGGATCAGGACCGAGCAACAGAACTTAGTATTGGCTGCATACGGAGTCATCGCTTCGGACTCACCGTTATGAATCGAGTGCGCTGGACCCAACCAAGTGTCGTATTCGTGCGGCATCCGCGCGAGTCCCTTCAGGAGACGGACCGGCCAATAGATTCGTTCGTCTTTGAAGGACTCCATGTCGAGCGGCCAATCCGGCGGCAAGCAGATCGCGAGCTCGGCGTATTCAAAGTCTTCGGCACCTTCAGGCACACGCATCGGTCGTTCGCTCATTCCCGATGTGACCAGCGTCCAACAGGGCCGCTCTTTCGAGGGCTCGACCGGATGCACGTCGATATGCACGAGGTCCGAGACGATCTCGTGCCAGACATTCTCGACCGGTCCCAATGTGCGTTCGATGTGATTGCCGACTTCCTCAATGGTGTCTTCGTCGCCTGTCACCGGTTCGAAGTCATGCTGTCGAGCTTGATGGCGATAAATCGGAGCCCCCGATGGAGACTCTTGAACCAACGGGCCGGGCACGGGCACCTTCAACAGAGTGCCACATTCCTTACACAAAGCCGCTTTGCCAACTTGATCGGACTCGACGCGATATCGCCGACCGCAGTTCTCGCACGCGAAGGAAATCAACATCGAAGAGCTCTCGAAGACTGGAGTTCAAAGCGACTCGATCATCACCACCATGCGAACTGCCGCATCGCTCGCGGCAGTGTGATGGGAGCAGGTCTTAGAACTCAAACGCCAAGCTACTAAGAGGAGCACGCGGTAGCTAAGAACGCGAGCAAGATCGAAATCTGCGCGAGTTCGCGCGCAATTCAGACTCATCCGAAATCTCCCCTCGCCCCTATGGGG
>OMIV01000159.1 GCA_900299185.1 Planctomycetaceae bacterium | reverse complement strand
CTCCGGGGCGAACCAAGCCATCACGTTCAATAGCTCGACGGCTTCTGTGGCGAGTTTCTCCAACGTGATCTGCCAGGTCTTTGCCAAGCTGCGCGGGTACTTCATCAGCCGCCCGTCGTACCACTCTTGCACCGCCGCCTCATGAGCCCGCCAACGCTGCAAGTACTCGCTCAAGCTCAGCCGCATCTTCTTCACGTAAGCCGCCGCTTGCTCCAACGCCAACGCCAAGCGACCCAACTCTTCGGCTAAGTCCTGCGCCGCTGACAGCGACTCGGCATCGCGCGGCGCTCCGGTGCGAGCGAGCAAGAACTCCTTCGCACTCTCGACGTCGAGCACATCCAACGGGATCGCCTGCACGGCTCCCGACCACGACGACAACCGCGAGGTGATCAACACCCGCCCGCTGTGCAGCCGAGGCAATAATTCTTCCACCGCCCGCGCCGCGTCTTCGGTGTCGACGTTGTCGAGGATCAGCAACCAACCGGCGCGCTGTTCCAACCAATTGAGCACAGCCTCGACCTGCACCGGCTGCTCGGTCACGTCCGCTTCCGGCAGCTTGAGTACTCGCACCAACCCCGCGAGCTGCGTTTGCAAGGTGCTCTCCGAGTCGGCTGTCACAAAAAGTACCGCCGAATACTCCTCAGCCCGCCGCCAAGCATACTCGACCGCCAGCCGAGTCTTTCCGACTCCGCCCAACCCATGAATGGCCTGCCGCCCCGCCGGAGTCACAACCGCCGCCGCCTTCCCCGGCTCAGCCTTAAACCGCTCATCCAACAACGCGAGCACGCCATCCCGGCCTTTGAACAAATCAGCGATCGACGCAAAAGGCAAGTTGTGAGGAATCGCTAGCCGTTGCGCGGCGTAGGGTGGGACCAGCGAGCCTGTTTGTGGTGGGCCGGCGCTCGCGGATGAATCTCGATCGTCGCGTTGGCTGCCGTCGCCATCAGACTCAGCTCGCGCCGGCCCACCGCTCTCGTGCGAGCTTGTCGCCACCCTACCCGCTTCCGCAAACGTCAGCGGCGTGCCTTGCTGTCGTTTGCGTCGCTTGCGTTCTCCAACCGGACGCGGCTCGATACCGGCCACTCCGTCGAGGAAGTCCTTCAGCTCCCCATAACGGCTCTCTGAGTTCAGCAAGTATTGCGTCGCCGTCTGCAAGGGCTCGGGAATAAAGCCCTGATCCGCCGACTCAAACAAGACCGGCACGAACTTCACGGTCTTGCTCTTGGCTTGATAGATCTCGTTGGTGATCAGTGCCCCTTCCCAATCGACTCCCTTGCCGACATGGGGAGCTTCATGACCTCGAAAGCGGCGGTAATAGGTCTCGGTGCAGTTCACCAACACATGAGTGGCTGCGTCGAGCCCATCCATCATCCAACGCGGCCAACCATTGAGCGGCGAGCCATTCACATAGCGATCGAGCCGCGTCTCATAGCCGTCATCGCGCAGCCGCTCAGAGAGCCCCAGCACACGCTCGCGATGCGCGTCCGAGTCATGGCTGTAACTGATAAAGACAAAGGGACTAGCAGCGGCAGGCGAGGCAGGCATGGAAGTCGTCTCAACGGTTCAAAAGATCGAGCGATGCTCACGCTCAATCTCCTTGGGCCCCAGATTCACGCATCCGCTTGAGCAGGTCGTGTCCCGCTCATCACAGACAGGCGGAAGATGACCGAGCCTGCCCTTGCTCTCAATTGAGCGCTGCACACTCGGCCTATCACCATGAGCCCACGCCAACCGACGACTTCGCGACGTTCATCACACCAAGATGTCCTTCACCACGTTGCCAGCGACTCCGGTCAGGCGCATGTCGAGGCCCTGGAACTTTACGGTTAGGCGTTTGTGGTCGATGCCCAGTTGATGCAGGATCGTGGCATGCAGGTCGTGGACGTGAACCACATTCTCGACGGCTCGGTAACCCAGTTCGTCGGTCGAGCCGTAAGTCATGCCAGGCTTAATGCCGCCGCCGGCCATGAAGATGCTGAAGCCCAGGATGTGATGATCTCGGCCTGTCCCTTGGCCCATCGGCGTGCGTCCGAATTCGCCGCCCCACAGGATCAATGTGTCCTTCAGCATGTCGCGTTGCTTCAGATCTTTGATCAGCGCGGCGACCGGTCGATCAACGTCGTTGGCTCCGTTCTTCATGCCTTCGACGATGTTGCCGTGATGGTCCCACGCTCGGTGATAAAGCTGGATCATCCGCACGCCACGTTCGGCCATACGTCGCGCCAGCAAACAGTTCGAAGCAAAGCTGCCGTCACCGGGTTGCTTCACTCCATACAGATCGAGCATCTCTTTCGGCTCGCGACTCATGTCGGTCAGTTCGGGGACAGAGCTTTGCATGCGGAACGCCAATTCGTACTGTGCGATCCGCGTTTGAATCTCGGGATCAAGCCGGTCTTCCGAGAGGATGCCGTTCAGCCGATTGACCTCGTCAATGACTTGCCGCTGCGCCCCCAAGCTCACACCGTCAGGCGTTCCGAGATAATGCACGGCATCGCCCTTCGACTGGAACTGGATGCCCTGAAACTTGCTCGGCAAAAAGCCGCTCGACCATTGCCGCGCGGAGACCGGTTGCTGTCCCGTCTTGCCTGCGGACGTCATGACAATGAAGCCCGGCAGCTCGTCGGTCTCGGCCCCCAGGCCATACAGCAACCACGAACCCATGCTCGGGCGGCCCTTGATGATCGAGCCCGCGTTCATGAAAGCGTGAGCCGTGTCGTGATTGATTTGCTCGGTCTTCAGCGACCTCACCACGCATAACTCGTCGGCAACACTCGCCAGCTCGGGAAAGAGATCCGAGATCTCGACGCCGCCTTGGCCATGCTTGTGAAACTCACAGAACGGACCGCGAGCCTTCAGAGTGGCGTTCTGTAGTTGCGCGAGTTGCTCGCCCTTGGTGAACGACTCCGGGAACGGCTGGCCGTCGAGCTTCTTTAACTCGGGTCGGTAATCCAGCGTCTCCAAATGAGACGGTCCTCCGGCCATGCAGAGATGAATAATCCGCTTGGCCTTGATTGGGCTATGTGGAGGAAAGACGACACCTCGCGGCTTGGCATCGGCTGCTCGAGTGGTGTCATTCGCAATCAACGAAGCCAACGCGATCCCGCCAAGCCCGTAAGCGGACTCTTGCAGGAAGGCTCGTCGGCAGATGTGTTGTGGAAGAGTCATCTTGAATTCCAAGAGTTGTGAAGTACGGAAGAGGGAAGAGAGTTGAGCCACCGACAAACACGGAAAGAGTTGATGGAGGGATGCAACGAGTATTACAGGATGCGGGGTGGCACGCCCTGAGCCTTCAGCGAAGGGCGTGTCTTCGCACTGCACCACGCCCTTCCCGTTGGTCAGGGCGTGCCACCCGCTTCAATACCGCGTCATCGTTTCTTGCAGGTTCAGAATCACTCGACAGACCGAAAGCCAAGCGGCCCACTCGATGCGGTCCTGCTCAGGAACGGTCGCGATGCCGAGCTTCGTCAGCTTGTCGGCTTCGGTCGGGTTCGCTTGGAAGTGCTCGCGCTGTGCGGCGAGAAACTTGAGCAACGACTCGCGCTCGCGAGCTTTGGCAGGTCGAGCCACCGCCAACCCAAACGCTTGGTTGAGGCGTTGCTCGTCGTCCTTCGCGTTCGTCTGAAGCAAGCGAGAAGAGAAGACGCGCGCGGCTTCAACGAAGGTCAGGTCGTTGAGCAACGTGAGAGCCTGCTGAGGCGTATTCGAGACGACTCGATTGGCTGTGCATTCTTCGCGAGCCGGGGCATCGAAGTTGGCCAACATGGGATGCAAGAACGTCCGCTGCCAGTGCATGTAGACCCCGCGCCGCCACTGCCGCTCGTCGATGTCGGCGATGTAGTCGCGACTCGGGAATTGCAGATTCACATAGTACCCCGGCGGCTGATACGGCTTGACGCTCGGCCCACCGAGTTCCGCATTCAACAACCCCGCGATCGCCAAAGCGTTGTCGCGCACGAACTCAGCATCGAGTCGTCTGGGGTTCTGAAAGGCGAGCAACCGGTTGTTGGGATCGATCGATAACAACTCGGGTCGATAGCGCGAGTCTTGCCGATACGTCTTCGACATGACGACAAGCTTCAGAGTGTGCTTTAAGTTCCAGCCGCTATCGCGGAACTCGATGGCTAGCCAATCGAGTAACTCGGGATGCGACGGCGGTTCGCCTTGAGCACCCAAGTCGTCGACCACATTCGAAATCGCGTTGCCGAAGAACTGCTTCCACAACCGATTCATGATGTTTCGCGGCGTTACGGGGTTCTCTTTCGAGCACAGCCAACGCGCGAGATCGAGTCGCGACAAGCGTTTGTCGTCGGCTGTCGTTGCGGAACCGCTCGCCGAGCGACTCAAGAATGCGGGCAAGGCCGGCTGCACGATCGGACCAGACTCATCCAAGAAGTTGCCGCGCGGCAGAATGCGAACAGTGAGCGGCTGCATGGCCGCAGTTACCATCGTCGCGGCTTGGCCGTTGCGACACTCGGTGAGAGAACGATGTAACTTCAGGTACTCGGCGAACGCTCCTGAGTCCCAAGCCGTCGCGATCAAGTACTGCTCAACAGCCTTCGTACCATCGTCGAGCGTGCCTTGCTTAGCAGCGTCGACCAATGCCGCAGCGCTGGGATGAAAACTCAAACTGCTGGCATCGACCGCCAACGGAGAAACGGCCACTCGCACAGGAACGGACGCCGTCAAGTTCACAGTCAGCGACAGCGTGTCGCCGTCATTCAGCAGGATCGGTGGATTGAACTTCCACACGGATGTCTGCACGGACTCGGTGGCTTTGCCCGAGGTCGTCCAGCCGTCGGTCACGCCGATCGATTCGTTGGTGTTCGAGAACTTCGACTCCTTGTGATCGGCTTCAGCAAAGTAGAAACCCGCGTTGCGAGCCTTCCCCTTCGCAGGCTTCACCGAGGCCGTCAGCTTCACAACTTGCTTAGGCACGCTGGTGATGATCGCGCCTTTGCCGGGAGCATCAGGAACGAGCTGCAGCCTGACCGACGCGATCGACTTCGCATCAGGCAGCAGTTCGATTTGCACGTCCTCTCCCTTGGCCGGCTTGCTTGTGAAACGCACCACTCCTTCCGCAGTGAGTTCCAGATTCTTCGGCTGCACGAGCCGCAAAGCACTGACTCCTTGCGGTTGATTGTCCGGCTGAGCCACGACGCTGGGCGTGCTCCATCCGTCGGGATGCCGCTTCAGAAAATCGCCAAGCGAAGTGCTCCACTGCTCGAACTTCGCTTGCTCGATCGAATTGCTCTTCAGCTTCTCCGCCGTGCGAACCAGCAGCTCATCGACCTGCTTTTCAAGGCGAGCTTTACGACGCAGCAGGTACTCACTTTCAACGGTGATCTCGGGCGGGAAGGGATGCTCGTTGCTCCAACCCTTCAGCTCGGGATTGGGCGTGTAGCCGTAATCCGAATAGACGCCCCACTGCTTCACGTCCGCGAAGAAGGCTTGCAACGAATAGAAGTCGCGCATCGTGAAGGGGTCGTATTTGTGATCGTGACACTCGGCACAACCCATCGTTGAACCCAACCACGTTGTGCCGATGGTTCGCACTCGGTCGGCTCCGTACTTCGCGAGGTACTCCTTCGGCTGAGCACCGCCTTCGCGCGTCATCATGTTGAGCCGATTGAAGCCTGTGGCCACGAGCTGGTCGTTGGTGGCGTTTGGCAGCAGGTCGCCCGCCAGTTGCTCGAGCGTGAATTGATCAAACGGCTTGTTGCGATTGAACGAGTCAATCACGTAGTCACGATACGGGAAGATGCGTTGGTTCTGATCGCCGTGAAAGCCGACCGTGTCTGTAAACCTTGCTACATCGAGCCACCACACTGCGAGCCGTTCGCCAAAATGAGGCGACTGCAACAGTCGATCCACCTGCTTCTCGTAGGCATTCGGGCTGGTGTCAGCGACGAACGCTTCAACCTCGCTCGGCGTGGGCGGCAAGCCGGTCAGATCGAGACTAAGCCGTCTCAGCAGCAGGCGACGATCAGCCTCTGGCGACGGCTTGATCTGCTTGCTTTCCAACGCGCGCACGATGAACGAGTCGATGCCATTGGCGATGCTTCCAGAATCACTGACCTTGGGGACTTCGGGTCGCGCGAGTGGCACATACAACCAATGCGGCTGGTACTCGGCACCTTCCGCAACCCAGCGCTTCAGCAACTCTTTCTGCTTCGTCGTGAGCTTCTTCTGAAACTCGGGCGGCGGCATTTGCTTTTCGGGATCGGAGCTAAAGAGCCGCTTGATGATCTCACTGCTGTCGGGCTTACCCGGCACGATCGGAGTTGCCCCTGACTCAGCGGGGACCGTGGCTTCGTCGCGCAGATCGAGTCGCAATGCTGCTTGTCGCGAGGTCTTGTCCGGCCCATGACACAGCCAGCATGTGTCAGCCAGGATCGGTCGAATATCGCGATTGAACTGCACTCGCTCTTCCGCAGTGGCCGATGAGGCCAACGTCAAAAGAGTGGCACAGAGTGACGTGATGGTCTGGGCTTTCATCATGTTCGACTTTCTGTCTCTAACGAATTACGGCTGAAGCCGTGCGATCATCATTGGGCTTGTAGGTTTTCCTACGTGCTTGACCTGCCGACCACTCACTCCTTCGGCAACCCTCGACTCCAATACTTCACTCCCGAGCGAATGTGCTTGGCCATCGCTTGTGAAGCCGCATGAGCATCTCCGGCCTGCAACGCTTCAACGATGGCGAGATGCTCGCGCGCTTCCTCAGCAAACCTCAGCAAGTCTTTCTCCGTGGAACGACGATCCCATGCCGCATCTCGAAACGTTCGAAACAGCAACTTCAGTCGTCCGAGTTCCTTCGCCAAGAAGCCATTGCCACACGACTCCGCGATCAAATCATGCAATCGACTATCGAGCGTTCGAGCTTCATCAATCGCCTTCTGCACCGACCGATCGGCGTTGGCACTTCGACTCTTCTTACGCCCTAACGGCACATCAGATCGCTCGCGAAACGCGGCCGCTAAGTCGTGCAACTCTCCCAGGTCGATGCGTCCGCAAGCCGATCGCACTGCGGTGCATTCCAAAGCTCGCCGTACCTGACAGACCTCTTTGACATCCGCCTCGGTGACACGACGCACCACCGCACCGCAGTTCGGTTCAATGTCGACAATCCCGATACCTTCCAGCGTCACAAGCGCCTCGCGAATTGGAGTAGGACTTACTCCATATCGCTGAGCAAGATCGTGAATCACGAGATGCTCACCGGCTTTGAGGCTGCCCTGGAAGATGTCCGTCAACAACGAGTCCGCGACCACCTTCCGCCGCTGACCGTGGTCAACTCGCTTAGGCTTGGCTCGCGCACTGCGTTTCGAAACGGCTGTAGCGACCACTCGTCAGGCTCCCGGAATCAAGGCCATGAGGTTCGAAGTTCAATACGCCTGCTCGACCTATTCGACTTCCGGTCTGGGCGGGTTAGCCCAATTGCCCGAGTAATCTCGCCCACTGACAACCACACCTTTGGCGTGCCAATTACTCCCCGCCTTAACGTCGGGAGTGCAGTAACGCAGCGTTAGTCCGCAGCGGCGGCGATCAGACTCATTGGCATCCGAGCCGTGTAGCAATCAATCCGAATGCACCGAAACCTCGCCAGCTTCAAGCTCGTCAACAACTTCGACTCCGTACTGCTCGACATTGTCGATCGTCTGATTGAGCACGTTGTGATCAGCCTCGGTGCTCTCGCGATACGTCATGTGCCCGAAGTGATGTGATCCTGCGATGAACTTCATGCAGCCGTTACCCAAATCAGCCTTATCGATCGCCAACCACACGGTCACGGTCTTCGACGGAGTGAGCGGCCAATAGCTCGCGTCTTGATGCCAAGCGACCGATTTCCCGTCTCGCGGCATCTTGCAGAAGAAGTGCGATCCCCAGCCAATGACATCCTCGCCCAACAGATCCTTCACGATCGCCACGATCTGAGGATTGGTGATGATGTCGTAGACCGGCCCGTATTTCAGATGGGCTGTGCTGATGGAGTAGCTGTCGCCCCCTGCTGCAATCACTCGCGCTAACAACCCGTCGAAGTAACCGCGTACCGAGTTGATCTCGTTCTCCGAATAGACACGCAGACCTTTGACGTAGCCGTCTCGATTGAACTGTTCGACTTCAGTCTTCGAGAGCACCGCCGGGGCTGGAGTGGTGGCCGGATAGAAATGCAAATCGCGTTGCATTTGGTTGAGTTCGTCTTTGGTCGGAATCGCGTTGAAGGTCATCTGCATGATGGCTGGCTCAGGAGAACGAAGAAGAGGTCCGCGTCGCGACAACCGCAACGTCGTAGCGGATTGTATATAATCCGAGATCGATTGTCGACAATACGTTTTTGGTTATCTTCAGGACACAGCGGAAGCAGCCCTTCTTGCCTGATGGCAATCTGCGGAAACCAAGACTATCTATCCGCCGCTCGTTTGTTCTAAGCCCTTTGTTTTGGAGCCTTTCTAATGTCTCGCCGCCTGATGGTTTTGTTCGTTCTCGCCGCGTTGGCGCTGCCATTCGCCGCCTCGCAAGCTCAAGACTCTCAGCCCAAAGAAAACGCCGAACCTCCAAAACTCGAAGCCTGCAAGCTTGGGGAAGTTGGCCGCATTCATCGCATTGGGAAGCTCTTCTTGGCTGGCCAACCATCAGCCGATGATTTTCAAATCGCCAAAGACAAAGAGTCATTGAAGACGGTCATCAATCTGCGAACGACTGAAGAAGTCGAGTTCGATGAAGCCGCCACGCTGAAGAAGCTGGGCATCGAATACCACCATCTCCCCATTGCTTCACCCGCTGCGCTCAAGGACGAGGTCTTCGATAAAGCTCGCAAGGTGCTGAGCGACAAGAAGAACTACCCGATCATGTTGCATTGCGCATCGGCGAATCGCGTCGGTGCTGTGTGGCTGGCGTACCGAGTGCTCGATGAAAAGATCCCCTACGAGAAAGCACTTGAAGAGGCCAAGAAGGTCGGCCTGCGATCTCCGGACATGGAAGGCCGTGCTAAGGATTACATCGCTCGGAAGACGGCCAAGCCGTAACGCACGCGCCCGAGCAGTGGGTTGCCACCGAGGCAACACCGCAATTCATGGAATGACCTGCTTCTTTACGGAGGATGACATGCGACGAAAATCGACTTTGTTTGCCGCGATCGTGTGCGGAGCTAGTTCGCTCTTTGCGACGGCTCAAGACTCAACGCCCGACGCTCAGTTCGAGACATTAGCCAAGCGTTACATCAGCGAGATGCCCGCGCTTTCGCCGATCAACGCCACAACACTCGGCGACCATCGCTACGACGATCGATTGGACGAAGTCAGTGACGTTGCGCGACAGCGAGAACGCGACTTCCACCAGAGATATCTCCGCGAGCTGCAAGCTCTCGATCAAAAGAAATTGGGGCGCGACCAACAAGTCGACCTGCGCATTCTGACCGAACAACTCAAGGGCGACCTGTGGCGGTTGGATGTCCTGCAAGAATGGGCCTGGAACCCGGTCGTCTACACCCAAATGACGGGCGGCGCCATCTACGGGCTGATGGCTCGCGAGTTCGCTCCCGTGGATCTGCGACTCAATCACGTCGCAGCTCGCTTGGAAGCGATGCCCAAGCTGTACGAGCAAATTCGGCAAACACTCGATCCCAAACGAGTCCCGCCGATTCATGCTGAGACCGCCGTCAAACAAAACAAAGGCTTGGCCAGCATCCTCGACAATTTGGTGAAGCCGCATTTGGCGAAGCTCACTCCTGCCGACCGTGATCGACTTTCCAAGGCGATGACGACGGCACTCAACGCCACCGAGCAACATCAAGCCTGGCTCGAAAAGGAGCTGCAACCCAAAGCCGCAGGCAACTTCCGAATCGGAGCAAAGCTCTTCGACGAAAAGCTGCCTTACTCACTTGGAAGCCGCCTCAATCGACAAGAAGTTCGCGAGCGAGCTGAATTTGAACTGAAGCGAGTTCGCTCCGAGATGTACGCCATCGCGCGCGGCGTCCTCATCAAAGCTGGCAAACGAACCGCAGCCGAAGCTCCTGAAAAGCCCAACGCGGAACAAGAACAGAAGGCGATCGCAGACGCACTGGAGATGGCCTACGCCGAGATCCCTGATCGCGACGGCATTGTCGATTTCGCCAAGAAGTCGCTGACGATGGCGACCGATTTCGTTCGCTCAAAAGACCTCGTCACGATTCCTGACGACCCGATCGAGATTATTCTGATGCCCGAGTTCCAACGTGGTGTTTCGATTGCATATTGCGATTCACCGGGAGCGCTCGATGTCGGCCAGAAAACGTATTACGCCGTATCGCCGATCCCCGCCGACTGGACCGAAAAGCAAGTTGGATCGTTCTTACGGGAATACAACTTTCGCTCGATTCACGACCTGACAATTCACGAAGCGATGCCAGGGCACTTCTTGCAGCTTGCTCATTCCAATCGCAGCCCCAGAAAGCTCAGAGCCGTCTTATCGTCAGGGACGTTTATTGAAGGTTGGGCGGTTTATACCGAACAACTCATGGCAGAAGAGGGCTTCCTCAACCGTGATCCTCTGATGCGACTGATTGCTCACAAGTGGTACTTGCGAGGTATCGCGAATGCGATCTTGGATCAGGCTATCCACGTTGATGGCATGAATCGCGACGCAGCCATGCACTTGATGGTGCATGACACATTTCAAGAGGAACGAGAAGCGGCTCTCAAGTGGATTCGAGCCCAACTGACTTCAACACAACTTTCAACATACTTTGTCGGTTATCAGGAACATCGCGACCTTCGAAATGCGACCGAAAAGCAATGGTCTAACAAGTTCACCTTAAAGCAATATCACGACAAAGTGCTGTCGTTCGGATCTCCTCCAGTTCGATTTGCCAAGGCGCTTCTGCTGAATGAAGCTATCCCCGAGTAGGCAGCCATAGCTCACCCACTGCTTTGCGGTATTTCAAAACAAGAAGGCCACCGAATCTTGCCTGAGCATGATTCGGTGGCCTTTATTACTTACACAAGCCTCGCGGCTAGCAGACGAACTTATTCGTCAGCTCCGGTGCTTGGATCGTCCTTACCACAGACGTCGACGTACTCAATGATTTTGCAATCACACTCGTCAGCGTCGTCATTGAAGCCAAAGCCCGAGCAGCTG
>OMIV01000158.1 GCA_900299185.1 Planctomycetaceae bacterium | reverse complement strand
GAACGAGGGTGATCGCGTGGAAGCCAAACAGCCGTTGGCTCGCCTGCTCACCAAGAATCTTGAGATCCAGATTTCCGCAGCGACGGCAGAGCATGAGCTTCGAGTTCAGGAGCTATTGGAGTTGATGAACGGCTCACGCGAGGAAGAGAAACGTCTGGCTTTGAATCGCATGAAGGCCGCTGAGTCCGCGAAGAAGTATGCGAACGCCAAGCTCGCGCGGACCAAGGAGTTGGTTGGTCGAGGTGCTTCGACGCGAGATCAACTGGAAGACGACACCACGGCTTCCGATCAAGCGACGGAGAATTTCTTGGCGGCAGAAGCCACTTATGACCTCGTGATGGCCGGGCCTCGTAAAGAGAAGATTGCACAAGCGCAAGCACGAGCTGCGGCGGCGGAAGAAGAGATCAATCGACTGAATGATTTGCTCGTGAAGCACACCATCGTCTCGCCGTTTGCTGGTTATGTCGTGGCAGAACACACCGAAGTGGGACAGTGGATCGAATCAGGCAAACTGGTGGCTGACGTCATTGAAGTCGATGAAGTCGAGATCCGAGTGCAAGTTTTGGAGACCTATGTTTCGAAGATTGAAAAGGACATGGTCGCTCGCATCGAGATCGATGCCTTACCATCGGAAGCGTTCTTCGGATCTGTGATTTCAGTGGTGCCTCGCGCTGACGAAAAGTCTCGCAGCTTCCCGGTCAAGGTTGGGTCGAAGAATCGACTACTCGCCGATGGCACTCCGCTGTCGAAGCCCGGCATGTTCGCGCGGGTTTGGTTGGCAGTGGATCGTAAGAGCGACGTCTTAGTCGTGCCGAAGGATGCATTGGTCTTAGGTGGTCCTGCTCCGATCGTCTTTGTGATTGATCCCGAAACGAAGGAATCAAAGGCCAAAGCTCGACCAGTACCCGTGCAGTTGGGGATTGCCACTGAGAGTTGGATTGAAGTGAAAGGTGAACTGAAGCCGGGGCAGCAAGTGGTCGTCGAAGGCAATGAGCGACTTCGTCCGGGAGGTGAGGTGATCGGTACTCCGGCAGGTTTGAAAGAGCCGGTGAAGGCCGCTGATCAAAAGCCGAAGACACTGCCCGATCGCTTCATCGAGAAGGACGATCCCGACAAGTCGTCGTAGATGCGAGCCGCGTGGATGGAGCAGAGAATTGCTGATTCTCGCTGAACGTCTCGTTGTTTTGGCGACTTACTCGGTTCGACGTTGCGTTGTTTTGAAACCGTCGCGGCGACGCTTTCGCCGCATTTCATCCTTTGAATTGGAGGTCGTCATGCTGTGTGGGAAACCGTGGATGCTCTTGCTGCTGAGCTTGGCAGCAAGCTGCATTTCATCGTTCGCCGGTCAACTGGCTTTGGCTGATGTGAAGATGCCCAACGTCTTTGGCACACGGATGGTGTTGCAGCGCGAGCAGCCGATTCCGTTCTATGGGTCAGCCGATGCTGGTGAGGAAGTTACGGTTTCGATCGGCGATGCCTCGGCCAAGACGACTGCCGGCACCGATGGCAAGTGGAAGGTGAAGTTGCCAGCCATGAAGGCGGGCGGTCCGCACGTTGTGACCGTCAAAGGTAAGAACTCTTTGAAGTTTGAAGACGTGCTGGTGGGTGAGGTGTGGGTCTGCTCGGGGCAGTCCAACATGCAATGGTCGGTTAACCAGTCGTATGACGCAGATCTGGAAAAGCTCACGGCCAACCTGCCCAACATTCGGCTGATCAGCGTGCCTCAAGTCGGTACGCAGGAGCCTCAAGACAACTTCAAAGGCGAGTGGAGCCATTGCACTCCTGACACCGTCGGCGAGTTCTCGGGAGTGGGTTTCTTCTTCGGTCGTCAGTTGCATCAGACGCTCAATGTGCCGATCGGCTTGATCGACAATGCATGGGGCGGCTCGGCAGCAGAAGCGTGGGTTCGTCGAGACATCCTGGAGAAAGATGGAAAGTACGGCGAGCTGCTGGCCAAGTGGGACGACACCGCCAAGACCTACGATCACGACAAAGCACTTGCTGCCTTCAAAGATCAAGAAGAGAAGTGGAAGGCCGCTGCCAAGAAGGCCAAGGACGAAGGCAAGCCAGAGCCTGTTCGTCCGCGTGCTCCCACGAACCAACTGACTGGGAATCATCGCCCGGCCAACATCTATAACGGAGTGCTCAAGCCGACGATTGGTTACGGCATCAAGGGAGCGATTTGGTATCAGGGCGAATCAAACGCTAGCCGTGCTTATCAGTATCGAGATCTCTTCCCGCTCATGATTCAAAGCTGGCGCGACGAATGGGCTCTGGGCGACTTCCCGTTCTATTGGGTTCAGCTCGCTGACTTCATGGCCGAGGCCGAAGGGCCTGGCGACAGCAATTGGGCCGAGCTGCGAGAAGCTCAAACGATGACTCTCGACAAACTCAAGAACGTCGGGCAAGCAGTCATCATCGACATTGGCGAAGGCAAAGACATTCATCCGCGCAACAAGATTGATGTTGGTAAGCGGTTGGCACGACTCGCGTTGGCCAAGGACTACGGCGTCAATCTTGTCGCCGAGAGTCCTCGCTTTAAGTCACTCGACGTGAAAGACGGCAAGGCGATCGTCACCTTCGATAAGGTTGGTGGTGGACTCGTCACCTTCGACGTACAGCAAGCCATCGGGTTCTCGATTGCTGGCGAAGACAAGATGTTTGTCTGGGCTCAGGCCAAGGTCATCAGCCCCAATCAAGTCGAAGTTTGGGCTGAGGGCGTCTCGACACCGACCTCGGTGCGATATGGCTGGGCGAACAACCCCGTCCTCAATCTGCAGAACAAAGAGGGTCTGCCAGTCACTCCATTCCGTAGCGATGATTGGCCGGGCGTGACTGCGGGGGTCGTGAAGTAACGAGCTCCAAACTCGAAAGACGCTTGCTTGAAAATGAAGTAGCCGACGCGATCAACGCGTCGGCTACTTTTGTTTTCGGACCACGTTCCCGTAGCAATGACCGACGAATGGATTCTTGAGCCCGCTACAATTAGCTGACGGTCGGCGTCTTGCTGGCGATCAAAGTATCCAGCTCGTGCTTCAGCTTCGGCAGGATGGCGTCGTAGGGAAACGCACCAAGTTCCTCTTTGCCTCGCTTCAAGTTCACGAAGTTCGGAGCGCACCACAGTCCCAAATCCGCATCGTCGGTTTCGCCAGGGCCATTCACTCGGCAGCCCATAACAGCAATCGTGATGGCATAGTCGCGAGCGTACTGAGTCATCTCTTTGACTTGCTGGGCCAGTACTACGAAGGCTTCGTTCTCGACGCGCGAACAACTCGGACAGCTAATGATGTTGAGCGTCGGCAAACCATAGTCGACCACGGACCGCACTCGACCGGCAGCGATGTCGTCCAGAATTTTGCGACCGGCGGCGATCTCTTCGCCTTTGCGGTCATTGGGCACCGTCAGCGAGACTCGCAACGTATCGCCAATACCGCGACTGATGAGCTGCTCGAAGGCAATTCGCGTCTTGATGATTCCATCAGGAGGCATGCCTGCTTCGGTCACTCCCAAGTGCAGAGGAACGTCAGGACGCACTTCAGCGAAGCGGCGATTGACTTCGACAACCTTCTTGGGATCGGAGTCCTTCAGCGACACGCAGTAGCGCGTAAAGCCCAGGCCATCGAGGAACTCGCAGTGCTCGGTTGCGCTAGCGATCATCGGAGAGATGGAATCGTGCTCGTCGAATAGTCCCAGCTTGTCGGGATCGACCGATCCACAATTCACGCCGACTCGCATGGCACAGTTATGAGCCGCCGCGACGTCAGCCAAGAAACGCACTTTCTCTTGCCACGGCTTTTCGCGTTCGTGGTGATAAAGATGACCAGGGTTGTACCGGATCTTGTCGACATGCGGAGCAACCACTTCCGCCATGCGGTAGTTCTCTTGGAGGTCCACTGAGAGATTGGCTGTGGTTTGTTTGCGTATCTCCGCGAGCGCATCGGCGTCTTTGCGACTATCGACAGCGATGCGAATGACGTCCGCGCCGGCCGCCGCGATGGCGTTAACTTGGGCCACGGTTGCGTCGATGTCCTGAGTCTTCGTAGCCGTCATGCTTTGCACGGCGATGGGATGACCGGCACCGATTGTGATGTTGCCAATTCGAACCGCGCGAGTGGGATTGCGCGGCAGTTGTCGAGTCTCCACTCGGGCACTCCGTTGGTTGGTGGGGAAAGCAGGCGAGATTCTGAACCCACTATGGTCTTCGGCCAGATCATGACCGTTAGCCAAGTCGTTGAGGGAGTCTAGAGAACGACTCAGGCCATACCAGTGCGCAGGATTGAAACGCCGAGAGTCAGCCGACCTTTCGGGAGCGAACGGTCTTGTTTTCTCGCTTGGATTTTCCCGGCTTGGTCACCTTCGACGGCAACGCCGCCTTCGTCTTCGATGTCTTGGTTTGTTTCCGAATCCAGTTCTGGATCTCGGCCACATCAGTCGGAGTCAACGGTTGGCTTTGAATGACAAAGTCGACTCCGTCCGGCTCACGAATTAGTCCCATGATGCTCCCCGAAGTAGCGCTGGATGAGATGGCTTGCTGCGACTGGATCAAGTGCCATTCGTTGCCGCCCGATGAGTTGCGCACCCAGCGTCGTTTCGTAATGGCGAATCAATTCTGTCTTCGCGTCAAATGCGACGACACCGGCAAATCCTAAGTCACGGCTAATCATCGCGGCATACGCGATCAAGTTGCCGGCTATCCCGACGAATCGTTTCTGCTTACCGACATTCTGCGGGTGGCTTTCGACGAGGTGTACGAACACGAATCCCACTTGTCGTTCCAATGAGATCAAACCCTGGGGCGTGTCGCTAATGGCTGGAATTGTAAGTCGGTAAACCTCGCGTTGCGGAAGTTCCGACTGCCAGTTGAAAAGCCACTTGCTCGCCAGCTTGAATTCATTCGGAGACATAACCCGCGTGATCAAAGTCACGTAACGGCGCCCTGTTCGTAGCTCTTCAACAGACTCGGTTAGCTTGTCGATTATCGCGTCGATCATGGACCGGACCTGTTTGGAAGAATTCCGCGAATGCTGACTGCCAAGCCTTTAGATGCCTGCCAGTCGTTCTTTGGAGTCGCCGAATTGCGGTAGCTCTAAGCCCATGCGGTCCATCAGCGTGAGATACAAGCTGCAGAGCTTTCGCTTGTCGTTACCGGCTTGCATGTAGTCGAGTGACCGGCCGGTCTTCAGCGTGCCTCCCAGTCCTCCGGCGAGGACCAGCGGAACTTGATTGCCGTTGTGAGCATTCCAGTGCTCGGAGACGAACATCAGGCACGAGTTATCGAGCACCGTGCTGTCGCCTTCTTGCATCGACGCCAAGCGACTGACGAGGTAGGCGTATTGCTCGACATGGAACTTAACGATGGATTGGTACTCGGGACCTTCGTTTGAGTGCGAGTAGCTGTGATGGTCGTCACGCACGTTGAGGAAGGGATAGACCTGCCCCGACAAGTCACGTGACAGCAGCAGCGTCGCAACTCGCGAGCGATCTGTTTGGAAGGCCAACGCGATGATGTCCGTCATCAAGCGAGCGTACTCTTTGAAGTCCTTAGGCTGACCGACTGGTGGACGCTGCGCTGCGGCAACTTTGCTGTCGGCCTTGTTGTCTTCTGCCTGTTGCCGATTCAGCTTCTGCAATCGTTGCTCTGTTTCACGCACCGACGTCAGGTACTCGTCGATCTTCACTTGGTCAGAACCGCTGACCGCGCGGCGGATGTCTTTGGCCTCTTCCAAGACTTGATCGAGGATGCTGCCTTGCAGTTTGCCCGTCTGACTGCCGAACAGGCTGTCGAAAGCGAGTGACGGATAGAGCTCGATTGGGATCGGTGAGTCAGGATTGCGCCACGAAATGTGCGAGGCATAGACCATCGAGTACTGGCTCTCGTGGAAACCACTTACGGGTTGTTCGCAACCCAACACCAGGCTGGGCACCAGCGTTTCATCTTCGAAGTGGGCAGCCAGCTTTTGATCCATGCTGACGCCGCCCTTGATGATGCTGCCTCGATGCAGATTCGCTCCCGAAAGGATGTTGCCGGTGCAACGAGCGTGGCCGCCATCGCCCTCGCGATTGAAGAGCCCGTTGATGACGTTGAGCTTCTCTTTGAAGGGCGTGAGGGATTCGAGCGACGAGCCCAACTCCATGTCGCGGCCATTGCCTTTGGACCACCAATGCGGGGGCGAGATGCCATCCCCGATAAACATGCAAGCAAACCGTTGAGGTACTTTGGTCTTGGCTTCCGCTGCGGTCTCTTTGCCCAAGGCCGACATGGACTCGAGCCACGGCAACGCGACGGAAATTCCCAAACCCTTGAGTAAGACGCGACGCGAAACCTTGGGCAGAGCAGCGGTCATCTCGATTTCTCCAGAGAAGCGAACAGGGTTTGAATTGAGTACTGGAAGAGTCTTTGCACCGGTCCAAGAACAACACCGCAGCTTGAGGAGCAGCATTCCTAATGCTTCTCAGTCGCAGAGCGACTGAGCTACGTAGCTGAGTCGCTCCGCGACTCAGTCTTCTTGATGAACCGGTACATCGGCCAAGCAGACTGTGCTCTTTACTGCATCTCACGGGGGCCAGGGAAGGACGAGCCTGGAAGTTCAACGGCTTAGCTAGTTACTGATACAGCACGTCTCGAACGGTCTGGGATACGGGGCGCGACGAGACAGCAGATGACGCTCGGCTGGCAGGACTGGCTGAGGCAGTTAGATTCGCCGCGCGGTTCAGTAAGCAATCTCTCTCAAAGGACATCTCATGCGACGACGGATGCTCGTGCTTGGTCTGGTATGTGTGTTGGGTTGGGCCTTCAGCATCAACACCGCTCGCGCCGCGGACCTCATCAAGATTGGCATTTTGGGCATCGATAACTACGGCTCGGTGGCCTACACCGAGTTCCTTAATAAGCCGCACGCTGAAGGAGTCTTCGAAGGCATGCGCGTCGTCGCGGCTTATCCCGTGGCTAGTTCGGACTATCCCGATAGCGAGAAGCTCGGGGCTCAGTGGCGCGACCAACTTTCGAAGATGTATCAGAAGCCCAAAGACCCGGCTGATGCGGTGCCGCCGATCGAGTTCGTGGATTCCTTGGATGAGCTACTTAAGCGAGTCGACTGCGTGATGATCTTCAGCATGGATGGGCGACAGCACTTGAAGCAGGCCGAACCTGTGCTGCGAGCTGGCAAGAAGCTTTTCATCGGTCGTCCGTTGGCATCTTCGCCCGAGGACGCGGTTGCAATTCTGAAGCTGGCGGCAGAGACCAAGACTCCGTGTTGGAGTAGTTCTCAACATCGCTTCAGCACGGGGTTCGCTGGGATGCGAAACCATCCCGAAGTCGGCAACGTCATCGGTGTTGATGTCTATGGTGGCTGGACGGTGAATGCTCCTGAAGCCGACAAGTTCACGCGCCCGCTGCACAGCATTGAGACACTCTTCACGATCATGGGCGGCCCCGGAGTTGTTTCGGTGAGTTGCACGTCCACGCCGAGTACCGAGTCCATCACCTGCTTATGGAAAGATGGAAGAATTGGCACATATCGAGGCATCAAAGAGGGCGCGGTCAAATACAGCGCGACGGTCTTTGGGGACAAAGGAGTGTCGACGGCAGGCATCTATGGTCACGGAGTACCGGTCAACGGAATAGTTCCGACCAAGGATAAGTACGTGGGCTACGAACCGTTGGCGACTGAGATCGCAAGGTTCTTCAAGACGGGGCAAGTGCCTGTTCAACCGGCTGAGACCCTCGAAATCTTCGCCGCCATGCAAGCTGCTGAAACGAGTAAGGCTCAACGCGGAGCCGTCGTGCCGGTGAAGCAACTTTGGGACGGCAAGTAAGTCAAACACGACGCGAGTGCTCTGATCCGTGTGGGGCATATCCGTGTGAGAATGGGCGGACGCGACCGCTCGCTCTGGTCGTTGCTCACTCGAATGCTTCGCACGTGGATGAAAACAAATGCCCGCCGCTCGGGCTGAGTCTCGCGCATGCCACGAGTTGGCTGCTTATGCTCCTCGGCCTTGTCTCTAAGTAATCTCATCGTCATCGAGTGAGTCTAACAATGCCGTTTCTGGTGCTGGCTGAAACTCAAGAAAACCCGCGCGGTCGTTTCCTCGTCGAGAGCTTCGATGCCGCGACTCAGGAGCTGGCTCGGTTCTTTCCGTTGGGAGCCACCGTTGTCGAGCGGCTTCGAAAGGGCGAGATGGTCGCCACCGACTCTTATCGCCTGCGAGTTCAGTCTTACGAGTCGACTCCGCCCAAGCGACAGCAATCGCTCTTCGCGTGAGTCGTAGATTGGGATTCCATCCCGATCGATTCGCGAGGGCGGCGACTTGAGGCAACCAGGTCAGTAAATTCGACTACACCCGCTGACTTGGTTCATAACTCTGTCATGTTGCCTTGTGGCTACTCTGCTTCAGCTGCGAGTCGCGGAGCGACTCGCCTACGTAGCTCAGTCGCTCTGCGACTGAGATTGGCCCCCAAAGTCGTCGCTTCGAATCCTCGCTAGAGTCACTCCTTGTCGAACGACGATCCGATGACTTCATCTGAAGGCTGTCATCGGTCTTTGCGGGTCTCAGAAATGACGGACGTTCGAATTCGGTCAACATACTTGTAGGAATTGTTACGAGATCTGAATGAGCAACTATTGGGATCGCTATGGCCGCTCGGTGTCGCCGTGTCATCGGTTACCACCCGTGCTGAAGTTGGTGTTAACAGTGGCGGTCATTCTCTTGGGAATCGCGGTGCCGCTGGAGAACTGGCCGGCGTATGGAGTGCTGGGATGCTTCCTCTTTGCGGGGCATAGCATCGCACGCATTCCGCTGAGCTATCTCCTCAAACGCCTGAGCTTGTTTTTGCCGTTCTTGATGATGATGGCCATTTCATTGCCGATGTCGCAGGGCTTTGAACGCGGTTGGGAAACGTCGGCCATGATCATCGCGCGAGGCACGTTGGCATTTCTCGCGAGCTTATGGCTCGTGAACGTGATGCCGTTCGAACAACTCTTGCTGACGCTCCGACGCTTGAAAGTGCCTGCGTTGGTCGTGGCAATCTTGGCCTTCATGTATCGCTACGTGTTCGTCGTGTGGGACGAACTCGACAAACTCCGCACCGCGCATCGAGCTCGATCATTCGGCCATGCGAGCTTGTGGTTTCGCTGGAAGACCCTGGCTCAGATGATCGGCATGCTGCTAATCCGCTCGTTGGAACGCGCCGAACGCATTCACGGAGCCATGTGCGCCCGAGGCTGGGACGGCGAAGTCCGCTGGCTGGAGTAAGCCAATCGACGTTGTTCGAGGCAGCATTTCTAAGGATCTATTGATGAATCACTTTCTCGCGTTTGGCTGAAAGTCTCGGCTCTGCTGTCTTGCGGTTGGCTCGGGCTAAGCGGGGCGGCTCAGGATGCGGCCGTTGATGCTGTCACGGGGACGAAGGGGCTCTCGGCCAGTCAGCCGTTTGGGACAGAGTTTCCCAGTCTCAATTCGCTCGCGACGGGGTCTTGGGGGAGAAGGAGTTCAAAGGGCAGAACGCTCCTCCGGTGATGGATGTGCCGAGGCATGAGGTCGTGGCGTTCGCCGTCTACACGCACGATCGTGGCGTGCTGAAACTGACCGCTCAGCTTTATCCGCTAAGGCCTGATGAGTCGCGCGAGGTGCGATTGGAACTCAAACGCGGTGAGCAATGGGTCGAGGCTGCGAAGGTCAATATTTCACTGCCAGGGTGGAGTGCGCATTACAGGCTTGAGAACTGGGACAACTCGCAAGACGTGCCCTATCGAGTGCGACACGGAGCCGATGCAAAGTTCGAAGGTCGAATTCGCAAAGACCCGATCGACAAAGAAGAGATCGTCGTCGCGAATATGTCCTGCAATTCGAGCCGCACGACCGGACTGCGGCCCGAGATCATCGACAACCTCAAAGCTTAGAATCCCGACTTGCTTTTCTTCGGCGGCGATCAGACTTATCGGCACACCGAACACACCGCCGGTTGGATCGAGTTCGGTTTGCAGTTCCGCGACATTCTGCGAGACCGACCGACGGTCTCGATTCCCGACGATCACGGTGTCGGGCATCCGAACTTGTGGGGCGAGAACGGCAAACGCTCGACGCTTAGTGGCAATGCAGACGGCGGTTATTTCTATCCCGTCGAGTACGTCAACATGGTGCAGCGGCATCAGACATGGCACTTGCCCGACCCGGTTGACCCCGCGCCGATTGATCGCGGCATCACGGTCTACTTCACGCGGTTGCTCGTCGGTGGAGTGGATTTTGCCATCCTCGAAGACCGCAAGTTCAAGACGGGACCTGCCGGGAAGATCCCGAAGATGGGGCCTCGTCCCGACCATATCAACGACCCGCAGTACGACCCGAAAACGATCGACGTGCCGGGGCTCGAACTGCTCGGGCCGAGACAGATGAAGTTCCTGCGCGAGTGGACTCAGGATTGGACCGGAGCCGAGATGAAAGCAGTCTTGTCGCAGACCGCGTTCTGCGGCGCGGTGCATATGCACGGAGGCCGCAACGATCGCTTGCTGGCGGACCTTGATTGCAATGGCTGGCCGCAGACGGGACGCAACAAAGCTCTCGAAGAGATTCGCAAAGCATGGGCGGTGCATCTCTGCCGCGATCAGCATTTGGCGGTCGTCGTGAAGCACGGCATCAACGACTTCAGCGACGGGCCATACGGATTCACGAGCCCCGCGCTGGTCAACACGATCTACGGGCGCTGGTGGCATCCTGAAGACGAGAAGCCGGGACCGAACCCCGTTCCGAACTCGCCGCTTCCGTGGACCGGCGACTTCAAAGACGGGCTCGGTAATAAGATTTCCATGTTGGCTTACGCGAACCCGCCGGACATCAAGAACGAGAAGCAACGCGCTGACGGCTACGGACTTGTGAGGTTCAATAAGAAGACGCAGCAAGTGACGTTCGAGTGTTGGCCACGCTTCGGTGACGTGAAAGATGGCGACAAAGCTCAGTTCCCCGGTTGGCCGATCACGATCAAGAACGAGGACAACGATGGTCGCAAAGTCGCTGGCTGGTTACCCGAGCTGCACTTCGAGCCGGGCGTGCGTCCCGTCGTACAAGTAATCGACGAAGCCTCGAACGAAGTGCACTACACCGTGAGAGCAACAGGCGACCGCTTTCAGCCGCGTGTCTATTCATCGAGCAAACACACGTTGCGAATCGGCCTCAATCAACCGACTGCACTGACACTGACGCGCCTTGAACCGAAGCAGCAAAAGGAAGCCGGGACTCGCGATGCGAAGCTGCCGAAGTCTTGAAGACGGCGATGTTCCTGTATTATTCGCTACTCGCTTCCGGGATAATTCGTTGGTCAAACCCAAGTAGAGAAGGTCGGCGCATCGAATTGCCGGTTGGGCTGATCAACATCGGCGACGAGCGTTCGTGACGAGTGCTTAACGCCCAGCGAGGATTTTCTGGACCCAACGTTCGAATTCGGTTTCGAAGTTGGGTGGAAAGGTGTGGCCCTGTTGGTTGGGGTTGATGATGTGCTCGACATCGCCTCCGGCGGCCTTGGCGAGACTGGCGTAGTTACTGGCCATCTTCTTGTTGCCGAAATGCTCTCCCGCTCCGACGCTGATCACAAAGGTTTGTTTCTGAGCCGTACCGGGAGTGAAGATCTCACGGTTCTCTAAGCCGCTGCCACCAGGGGAGAGCACAATCGCCCCGGCAAAACGCTGCGAGTCTCTTACGGCGATTTCGATGCTCATCTTGGCTCCTTGAGAGAAGCCGAAGAGGATGATCTTGCCTGGAGCTGGAGTGATTTGATTTGCGACTTCCGCAAGTGCTTGCTCGACGCGTTGTCGGTCTCTTTCCGTGCCTTCCGACCAAACGAAAGAGCGGCGTCCGATCGGAATTGTGCCTGACACACCAATCAGCGCGATGCGATGTTTGTCGGCGAAATCTTGCAGGCTGTCGTCGATAAAGTCCTGCGGGTTACTGCCCATTCCATGCAGTCCCACAATCACTGGAATGGGCTCATTGGCAGCGATGCCCTTGGGCACGATCACGGTGGTGACTTTGTTGTTGCTGGATCGCCAGTAGTCGTTGGCTTGGCGAAGATAGCTGCGCATGACGCTCCAACGAGAGTCCGCTCGCAACGGGGCGAGGTCAGGGTCTTGCTCGGACCATTGAGCATCGACGCCTTCATCCAGTGCCGCGACCTGGAGCCAATAAAAGGCCGGTTCAATGGCACCGCTCTGCGAGAGATAACAGGCCAAGTTGTTCTGCCCGTTCCCGTCGTCATTTTTAACTGCCCAGTATTGAACTTGAGCTGCCTCGGCACAGCGTTGCTTCTCGTTGAGCGATGACGCGATGGCTCGGAGTTCTGCCGGATCAATTTCACGCAGATCCTCACCGTTGATCTGGAAAGCAGGGCTGGGCGGTTCGGCGATCTGCAATGGTGGAGTCGGGCGTTCGGCCACCATTGGTTGTTGTCGATTTGCTGCCTCTTGCTGAGACTCGGCAATCGTTTCGCGTAATTTGAAGAAGCCATGGACGGCGATGCTGACCGTGATCGCAGCAAAGATTGCGCAACCGGCCCCCACATAAATGAGTGGGTGAATGGAAGACTTGTTACTCGATTGATTCTGACTGAAGTCCGGGACAATCAATTCGGCTGAGCATGATCGACAATGCACGGTCTGTCCGGCTGACTCGTCTTTGAAGCGTAATTTGGCTTCACATTCGTCGCATCGCGTTTCGATCGTCATCGTTCCGGCCTTGAAAAGCACCCGTACTCAAGCAGTAGGAAGACCTTGACGGTATCTGAAAGACACCAATGTCTAAACGGCACATCGGGCATCATGAGCACTAATTGCGAGATGTCTACGGTAATTGTGGTTCGCCGTCGCCCTCGTCGATCAGTCTGGCCGGGCATGCCATGAAAGTGATAGTGGCTGGGTCGGTCACTCGCGGTATCGAGTTGCCGGACTCGCGTTCGCGCGGTTTGTTGGTTTCTGCTAGGTTCTCAGAGTCAACGCCGACCTGTCGGACGAAGAGTAGTAAATCATCCGAAGGTGGTGACGACGAGCGATGCCTGTTGAGAGACGAGAATGGCGTCTCTAACAAGGAGCAATGGGTGTTGTGAGGTGATTCAAACATAGGCAAGGCTCGAAGATTCGGCTTGCAGATATCGGTGTTGATGGGGGCAGCCGCTCGCAGAGGCACCAGTGGAACACAGCGGGTTCAAGGAAGAACGAGAATGTGGACGTCCTCTCGACGTGTCGTACTGTTGGCTGTTGGTGCATTGCTGGTTGGAGCTGGCTTGCTGGGAGCAGGTTGGGTTTCGACGCGTTGGCCGATTGAATTCGGCAAGGCTTCGACCGGCGAAATTGCGACTCAAGAAGCAGTCGAACCGAACGCTCCCCAGGGTGATATCTCGATTGGGTTTCGTCAGGGCTTGCCCGATTTCTCCGGTCAATCAGAGCCTGACCCTGGACCGAGCTTTGCCGCTCAGCAACCTCAAGAAGTGGTCGAGTTCGATCCTCTGTCGGAGCGCGAGTCAGCCGCACGATCATCGGCTCGGACTCTTCGAAATCGCCAACAGGCACGTAATGAGCCGCCGACGGAGTTGCTCTTTCCTGCTCAGCCGGCAACGAACGAAAGCGATTTGCCGAGCGAGTTCCCGTCGACGCGTTCTCGTTTAGAAGCCGGACGAAGTGCTAGCGATGGGAACATTCAACAAACAGGTTTTGAAGCGCCGACGACTCCCAATCGAGGTCCATCCGCCGAGCCAACGGACGAAGCCGAGCCGCGAGTTTTCGAACCCGAGAATCCGCGTTCGTTGAGGCAGGCTCAGCAGTTTCCTCGACAAGTAGCGTTGCTTGATCGGTTCCAAAACAACGAATCGACCGAAGAGCCACACGCTGCTGCAACTGCTCCTGCGACGCTGGATGAAAAGCCGGCGCCTTTGCCGATGAAGGAGGACCTGCCCTTCGATCCGCCAATTCGCGAGTCTCAGCCGACACGCATCGCGGCGCGCACTGAACCGCCCGTCGAACGCAATGCAGACCTTCGCAAGATCGACGACTTGATCGCTAAGGGCGACCTCGTGACGGCGCATCGCGAACTGTCGGCGATCTACTGGAATCAACCTGAGCTCAAAACTGCGATACTGCCGCGCATCGAGAAGACGGCTCAGTCCATCTACTTCGCACCGCAGCCGCACTATGTCGAACCTTATGTCATTCAAAGTGGCGACAAGCTCGAACGCATCGGACCGAAGTACCAAGTCCCTTGGCAGTATCTCGCGATGGTCAACAAGGTTGATCCTCGTCGCATTCGAGCGGGACAGAAGTTGAAGGTCATCAAAGGCCCGTTCGCGGTCTTTGTCGATTTGAGTGACTTCGAACTGACCGTGCATGCTCATGGCTTCTTTGTGAAACGCTACACGGTCGGTATTGGCAAAGATGGCGCGTCGCCGATCGGGAAATTCACGGTGCTTGAAAAGGTTGAGAAGCCGCAATACACGGACCCCAATGGTAAAGTGATCGCTGGTGGCGCCGCGACCAATCCGTTGGGCACACATTGGATCGACATCGGCAATAGCTTCGGCATTCATGGGACGATCGAGCCGGACTCGATTGGCAAAGCAGAGTCTCGCGGTTGCATTCGCATGCGCAATGAAGAAGTCGCTGAGGTCTACACCTTCTTGGTCAAAGGCAGCGAAGTCGTGATTCGGCAATAGAGCCATGCGATGACGATTGTTGGCTCGCTAAGTGACTAGAACTGTCGCTCGTATTCCGCGGATCACGCATCAGTACCGGCAACACGACGGCGAACTGTTCGTCTCATTTGTTCGTTGGGAAATTCCTCGCATGCAGTCTTTCGAACATTCATCGCCGCTGCCGCCGCTGAGTTCCATCGAACGAGTGTGTTGGACGGTCGTCGGTTGGGTGTTGAACGGAATCTATGTCGGGCTCTTGGCGGTTGTTGCTCCGGTCTTGATCTATCGGTCGCTGAAGTTGGGCAAGTACCGCTCGGGATGGAGCCAGAAGCTGTGGGGCTCCGTTCCACAATTGGCTCCGACAAACTTAGACGCACCGCGCTACTGGTTGCACGCCGTCAGTGTGGGAGAAGTCTTACTCCTGCAATCGGTGGTCGCCGAACTCCAACGGCGTCAGCCAATGGCAGAGATCGTGATTTCGACAACCACTGCCACGGGCCACAACGTCGCACAGCAGAAGTTTCCCAGCTGTCAGCATTGTTACTTTCCGCTGGACTTTACTTGGGCGGTGCGTCGAGCAATCGCTCGCATTCAACCGACTCAAATCGTGCTGGTGGAGCTGGAGCTTTGGCCCAACTTCATCATCGCGGCGAGGCGAGCAAAAGTGCCTTTGTCGCTTATCAATGGCCGGCTGAGCGAACGCAGCTTCCGAGGTTACGCTCGATTGAATTTCTTGAGTGGACCGACCGGTCCATTGAGTTTCATTGGTCGCATTTTGAGATGCTTCGACAGCATTTCCGTGCAAACTCCAACTTACGCCGATCGCTTCATCGCGCTGGGGGCGATGGCCGACCGAGTTCGCATCACTGGTTCTGTGAAGTACGACCGCGTCGAAACGAATCGCTCCAACGTTCGAACTCAGAATCTTCGCTCAGCATTAGGGCTAAGCGTCCATGAGACTGTCTTCGTCGCAGGGAGCACTCAAGAGACGGAAGAGTTGGCTGCGTTGCATGCGTGGTGTGAAGCTCGCCAAGTGTTTCCGCAACTACGACTCATACTTGTGCCGCGTCATCAAGAACGATTCGAAGAGGTCGCTCGCTTGGTGATCGCTGAAGGTCACGCGCTGATACGCCGTTCGAAATTAGACGATGGTTCGACCGCGTTGAGCCGCGATGCGGTCATCTTGCTCGACACACTCGGCGAGCTTTCAGACTGCTGGGGCTTGGCGGACTTCGCCTTCGTGGGCGGCAGCCTGACTAAGCGTGGCGGGCAAAACATGATTGAGCCCGCTGGTTATGGAGCCGCCGTTTGCTTCGGTCCCAACACTTTGAACTTCCGAGACATCGTTGAGAACTTGCGAGAACGCGAGGCTGCGGTTGTCGTGGAAGATGACAACGATTTGGCTGGGACCATTCTGAATTGGCTGCGTCATCCGTCAGAAGCTCGGCAGCTCGGTCAATGTGCCCAAGAGTTCGTCGCGACTCAGTGCGGGGCCACGACGCGGACGGTTGATGTCTTAGTTGGTGCTTCCAAAGGCGAGCAATTGCTTCGCGCGGCTTGATTCGCGTCGAGCAGGCCTTCAGCGAAACGAATCAACCGGCGAGCTGAATTACTCCGGGCCGAAGTGATCTCTAACGGTGCTTAGTTGCTCGATGGCGATTCGTCGGGACTAACGCCAGCACCACTTATGGAGTGAGTGGCTTCGTTGTCATTTAGCGGCACGACGAACTCTCGACGCTGCGGTTCCTCTTCGGACTCAACGGCAGCAGTTTGTGTGTCACCACCGAGGATCGATAACGCAAGAAACGTGGCCACTCCGAGACCCGTCATCATGGCGAACACGCTGACCTCGACTCCGTTGGAACGGAGGAAACCACGGTTGTAGTTGGACTTAGTCTGAATGGTCACGGACATGGGGAAGTGCTCCTGAGTTTGAGGCGAAATTGCCTCACGTCGTTAAAGGTGATTCGATCAATAAACTCAGGAAGTTGCTCCTTCCTCTTGCGCGTTTTTTGATGTTTGGCGAATTTGTGATGACCGAGAGTAGGGGATGGCCGATTGTCGCAGTCGTGCCGATGGTAACGCGTTGTCAGGTCGGACTGTTTAGTGATTGATGAGACACCGTTGTAAGGTCACATGAGTCGCGATGTCTTAGAGGGTAGTTGATTACCGACTTGGGAGTTTGAACTTGAATGACTGAAGTCATCACCGCTACCTAATCACCAAAACTGATACTTGCCAGTTGGTAATCAAGTACAGGAGCCATAGCACAATGGTGGTAATTAACTCCATCTACGGTTCTGGTGTTATGCCCAAATGCATAAGCCCGGTCACATGGTTTTCCGGGCCTCTGTGTTTTGAGTTCAGACAGCAGTTGCCATGTCTTGAGAACAGTGATCTCAATGTGAGTACCGTTTCAAGCTGGATTGTCTTGTCGTTGGCTATATCAATTGAAGGATATCGAAGACATCGCTGACGACAGTATCAAGGATGTCGTAGCGAATGTAATCGACATGGCCGCTGCCACCGTTGAGCGAGTCGGAGCCTATTCCGCCTTCGAGCGTGTCGCGACCGAGGCCACCCGTCTGGCTGTCGTTTCCGGCGTTGCCTTCCAGACTGTCGTTGCCAGCGTTGCCTTGCAGCACGTCATTGCCGGCGCCGCCAATCAACGTGTCGTTGAGTGCCGAGCCGATCAATGTGTCGTTGCCGGCTTGACCATCGAGGAAGGCTCGGCCAGAGAATGCCGAGACGTCGAAACGATTGTTTCCGGTTCCACCCGTGAGCTTCAGGAGTTCAATACTTTGCAAGCCATCGGTGCCTAGTCCGGTGAGCGTCGTGCTCGGCAACTCGGGATCTACTGGTACTCCACTGGTCGCTGTGAAGTTCACATTGCCCGACTCGACGACAGTGTCGTCGCCGAGGTTGCCGATGAGCTGATCATTGCCCAGTCCGCCAGTTAGCACGTCATTGCCGTCACCGCCACGCAGGATGTCGGCTCCACTGCCGCCGATTAGCGTGTCGTTGCCGGCGTTGCCTCGCAGAATCGACTGGCCAGTGAAGGCTGAGGCGTCGATTCGATTGCCACTCGCGCCGCCGTCGAGCGAAGCGAACTCGATGCCGACGAGTATGTCAGTGCCAAATCCAGTCAGTGCAGTGTTGCTCAAGACAAAGTTGACGTCGCCTACTTCGACGAGTCGGTCGTCGCTTGTGCCTCCATCGAGTGAGTCATCACCGAGGCCGCCCGTGAGTGCGTCGACGCCACCTTGCCCGAAGAGACTGTCGTTTCCATTACCTCCGATGAGCACGTCTTCGCCTGCTCCGCCACGAAGCACGTCGGCACCGTCACCGCCGGTCAACGAGTCGTTGCCGGCTCCGCCAACGAGCGTCACATGGAAATTGCCCGTACCGACGATCGCGGCAGCAGAGAGAACGTCATTCTCGGTCCCGCCGTCGACATAGATAGAACCGGTGATGCGACTTCGCAGCGAACCATCGAGCGTCACCGAGTCGTTGCCAGCATCGCCGTTGATAACGAAGCCCTTCGTGAACGCGCTGCCGGAGTTGGTTCCGCGCAGTGAGATCACATCATCACCCGCACCAGAGTTAATGATGATGCTTGGACCGGAGACCTTTGGGTAAGCGATCTTCACGGTGTGGTCATCGACGACGACGGCTCCCGGCACGTTCGATGACACGAATGCGGTTGGCTCGTTGATAATGAGGAAGCGATTGCCGTTGTCGGCAGTCACCGTCAGTACGTCGTTAAGACTCGTTGATTTTGTGTCGCTGATGACGAGATTACCGTTCGCGTCGCGCGTCACCGTGATGCCGAAGACGACTTGTGTTGTCGTGCTCGCACTTGATGCGGCAGTGACGTTGCCTGCTTTATCGCGAGCCGCTCCAGCGTTGATCGTGATGCCAAGTGAGCCTTCACCCGAGATGTTGCTGATCGTCACAGTGCGAGTCGTGCCAGTTCCGGTATCGACGCTGATTGTGCCCGTTGCTGTGCCGGTTGTATTGAGTATTACATCACTGGCCGTGAGGGTACTCTTGTCGAAGTTTGCGTCGGCGAACGTAACCGGGAAGCTGATGGGGCCGAGTTGAGTCTTCGCGACGGACGGCGCACCGACGGAAATAGTTGGAGCAAGACGATCAAACTTCACAGCTCCCGAGGCAGCCGTGCTGCCGTTCGTCGCTACATCTCGAGCGGCGTTGGTCGCCACAGAGACGCCGACGGTTCCATCCGCAGTTGGAGTCACGACGAGCGTGTAGGTATCACCGTCGACTGCTGCGAAAGTACCCGCACTTCCGCCTGTCACCAAAACGCCGCTCTTTACGAATCCTGTAACTGTCTCGCTGAACTGGAAGGTGAAAGTGACTGAGTTTGCATTCGAATTCGCAAAGCTCGGCGAGATCGCGAGCGTCGGTCGCGTGCGATCGCTGATCACCGAAGCGCTGCCGGCGGTGTTGCCGTTGCTGGCAACATCAACTGCGGCGCCTTGAGCAACGCTTGCGGTCACAGTGCCATCAGCCGTCGGTGTCACGACCAATGTGTAGGTGTCGGCATCGACGGCGTTAAAGGTGCCCTTCGTGCCATTCGCCACGGAGACGTCGCTCGCTGTAAAGCCGGTGACGGGTTCGGTGAACTGGAAGGTGAAGGTGATGGTGCTCGTGTTTGTCACTCCGCTGTTGGGAGTCACTGTGACATCAGGGGGAGTCGTATCCGTGAGTAACACAACGTCGTTGCCGTCAACACTGGTGTAGCTCAAGTTACCGGGAAGCTTTGAACCCAACAGGTTTTCGATCGGCAGGCCGCTGAAGCCGCCGCTGACACTGTCGGTCTTGCCATCATTGGTGATCAGCGTGAATTGATCTTTGGCGTTGAGAACGAAGTCATTCGCGACTGCGAACGACACCGCTGCTTTCGAATTGATCGTCAACGTTCCGGCGACTTGAATCTGATCGTGCTGCGTGCCGGGCGTTGTACCGCCGATTTGGAACGCGTAGCTCGAACCATCCGCGAAGGTCGTATTGCCGTTCAATGACAGCGTGTTGATCGTCGATTGATCCAACGGCGAGGAGATCGTGATTGCTCCGTTCTTGGAGTTGCCGATCACGATCTTGTTGGTGCTGAGACGGTCAAGCTCGGCATCCGTCAGGCTGAGCTTCCCCGCCGAATCAGTACCTAGATCAATCGCATAGCCCAAGGTCGCCGGAAGAATGGTGACCGTCGCCTTGCCGGCGTTGATCGTGCCCGAAGCAATGTTGATCGAGTCGGCGGTCAACGAGACATTTCCAGCCGCTTGAATGCCGTTGTCTTCGGTGGTGAGTGTGCCGCTGCTCGACATGCTCACGGTTCCAGTGCCAGCGGTCGCTGTGACGCCGCCCTGATTGATGGAAACATCACTCGAAGCGCTGATCACGATGTTGCCCGCGCTTGAGATTCCGCCGTTCGTGATGGTGATCGTGCCCTCTGTGGTCGTGATGGATAGGTTGCCTGAGCCTTTGGAGTTCGTGACTCCCGCTTGATTGATCAACACATCGCCGGCCGCGTTGAGCGTTATCGCTCCGTCGCTGTGGAGTCCGGTGCTCGTGATCGTGATTCCCGCTCCTTTACTGGTGAGCGTGACCGTGCCCGAACCTGCGGTGTTGGAGAGCGCGCCATCTTGAACCGCCAGCGTGCCTTGAGAGGTCACTGAGACATTGCCGGCGCTGTTGAGTCCGGCATCTTCGATCGTCACTGAGCCGCCGGTGCTAGTGATCGTCACATCGCCCGAGCCGCTGCTGTTGTTGATGTTGCTGAGGTCACGAACCGTCGCGAGATCGAGATCCTTCGCTTGAGTGACGGTCACTGATCCGGGAGTCGTCACTGCGAGAATACCAATGCTGGTCTCGGAATCGGTGAGCGTAACTGCGCCGCCGGCTGAGACTGCGAGGTTGCTGACGAGCAATCCGCCAGCCGTGCTTGTGACGTCACCACTGGAGTTCAATCGCAGCGTGCTGACGGTCGGAGTGGCGGTCAAGTCGATGTCGCTACTGACGGTGATCGCGCCGGCCTTGTTGTTGCCAATGACTAGATAGCCGGCCGTGATGTAGTCGAGTTCGGCATCAGTCAGACCGAGCGTTCCGGTTGCGTCTGCTCCTCCCAGATCAATGAGCTGACCGTCGGTCTGCGGCTGAATCGTGACGGTGCCAGTGCCGACGTCGATGATCGTGCTGATGTCCAAGCTGTATGTAACGAGAGTTACATTCTTCGCTTGCAGCGTGCTTCCCTGAGGAACTTCAATCGAAATCAACTCGGCCTTGCCCGTGAAATTGAGCGTTCCCAACAGCGTTTCGAGAACGGTGAGCGTGTCCGATCCGAGACCGCCATCGACTGTGATGCCGGTCGTGATCGAGGCCAGCGGGATCTCTAACTGACGATTCTGCTCGTAGAGAGCGGCTCCATCGATGGCCGCGACTTCGTTGGCATCGAACGACTCGGTCTCATCGGTGATGTAGAGATAGTCGCCACTCACTTCGACGCTCAGATGGTTGTTGAGACCGTTCGTGGTGCCATCTGTAACCGTCAAGACTCCACCGCTCAGGGACACGCTTAACGTGGGAGTCGCGAAGAACTCGAAGGCTCCGATGTCAATCACGTCGTAGTTCACGCGCGGGAAGCCATTGCCGCGTTGATCGAAGTCACCAGCAGTCGCGCCGGCCACGCTGTCCCCCGCATCAATTGCTGGGCTGCCGGTGAGCAGCGCGTGTGTCTGAGTTGGGCCGCCGTTATCCGCCAGTGGTCCAAGCAATGGATCAACATTCGAAATATTGTTAGCTCCTGTGATTGTCGCCCCAGTCGTATTGCCGATCAGGCTGTAGTTTGCCGTTACACTGCCGTTGATGTCATCCGCCGTGGACGTGCCGGAGCCGCGATAATTCTTCGCGACGATGCTGTTGGTAATCACCAGCGTGTCGCCGCTTTGAATGCCGCCACCTGTCTCAGCGCCACTGTCGTTGGCATCCGAGTGATTGTCGGTGACCGTGCTACTGGTCAATGTCAGCGAGCCATAGTTGATAAAGCCACCACCATCTCGGGCGGCTGTATTACCGGAGACCGTGCTATTGGTGAGAGTTGCCAGACCGTAGTTGACGACGGCACCGCCGCGTCCACCAGTGCCGCTGGCGGAGTTGCCCGAGATCGTGCTGTTGCGGATCGTCAATCCGCCGCCAGTCCCATAAGCATCGTTGTAGACAGCGCCCCCCGGCCCACTAACCGTGTTATCGGCGACCGTGCTGTCAATCACCGTCACTGCCGCTCCAGAACCACGATTCGTGATGGCTCCGCCACTGTCTTGTGCGTGATTGCTGGCGACGATGCTGCTGGTCAGAGTCAGTTTCGCCCCGTCCCCGTTGTAGAGTCCGCCCCCCGAATGCGCGGAATTGCCCGTGACGGTGCTATTGGCGATCGACACCGTTCCACCGTCATTCTTGATGCCCCCGCCGTTCTCGCTCGCGGCGTTTCCGTTCTGAATGGACAGTCCGTCCAACAGGACTGTCCCACTGGTGATTTCGAAAACACGACTGGTGTTGTTGCCGTCGATGGCTAGGAAAACGGCCGCCGGGCCAATGATCGAGACATCGGTCGAGATCGCCAGTTGCGTTCCCCCTAGGGTGATGACCTTCGGCTGCCGATCCTCGAATAGATTGGTGCTGAACGTGATCGTTGAAGCATTCGGATTCGCATTCGCCAGCCGCAGAGCTTCACGCAGCGAGAGGTCATTGAGATCTGATGTGTCGGCATCGTCTTCGTCATCGAGTGTGGTGACTACGAACGAGTCGGATGGAAGCACTTGCAATTCAAAGGCACCGATGTCGATGCCGTTTCCGAACACTCGAGGAAAACCTGCGCCGCGCTGGTCGAAGTCACCACCGGCCGCGCCAGCGACGCTGTCTCCCGCATTGATCGCCGGGCTGTCGGTGTTGAGCGCGAAGGTCTTCGTCGGCCCGCCATTGTCGGCCAATTCGGTCAAACCGGGATCAACGTTGATGTGATCGCCCGCAAACGGATTCATCGAGTTGTAGGTTTCGATCAAATTGCCTGTGCCGCTGGTCTGGGGGAAGTCAGTCGCGCCGCCGGTCTTAGCACTGCCGAAGTCGAAAACCCCGTTGCTCGAGTTTGCTAGAATGCTGCTGTTCAAGTTGAGCGTCGCTGTGCCCGACGTGAAGCCCGAGCCGCTGCTGGCATCGGAAACGAGATAGATCGCACCGCCGCCCTGATTCGCCGTGTTCGCCGACAAAGTGGCGTTGAGAATCGTCACCGTGCCATTGCGTGAAAAGACGGCTCATCGCAAAACCGTGGGGGTAACTGGTATCAGCCGACGAGTCGGACTTTGGTGGTGTGAAGTGTTTCGATTCTCAGGATGAAGTG
>OMIV01000157.1 GCA_900299185.1 Planctomycetaceae bacterium | reverse complement strand
TCATGATTTGGCGCGGGTCGATCGACTTCAGCAATTCGACGGTTGCGTATAGCCAGACGCGCGGTGGCACCGGCGGCATCGGCGGGCCCGGTGGCTTTGGTGGTGATGGGCCACTGGGAGGCAACGGAGGTGGCGGTGGTCGCGGCGGTATTGGCGGTGACGCTCAAGGCGGTGCGAGCTTCGCGAATGAAGGCGACGTGACGGCAACGAACTCGACGCTCTCTTCAAATACGACATCGGGAGGACGCGGCGGAGATGGCGGCGATGAAGGCACCGGCGTCAACAACGGCGAGTACGGTCGGCGCGGTCCGCGCGGCTCGACGGGGCGAAGTCAGGGAGCCGGTTTGTATGCCTCGTCGTCGGCGGGCGCGAGCTTGCAGAACGTGACCATCGCCTTCAATCAGGCAGCTGCGGGTGAAGGCAGCGGTCTCTACAACGATGGCTCGTTGCGAGTCAGCGCGAACAGCAGCTTGATCGCTGCTAATGAAGGCGAAGACGTTGTCTCTCAATTCGTGGGCAGTGTTTACAACTTGATTGGCGTCGCAACTCGGATTGCTGGCATTCAAAACGGAGTGAACGGCAATCGTGTCGGATCGACAGGAGCAGCCATCGATCCGCGCTTGGGTGGGCTGGGAGATAACGGTGGGCCGACGCTGACTCATGCGTTGCGTGACGGCAGTCCGGCTATTGATGGAGCCAATCCTACAGGTGGACCGAGCGTCGATCAGCGCGGTCGCTTGCGGCCGTTGCAAAGTCCCAAAGACATCGGAGCCTTTGAAGCTCAGCGATCATTGGTGGTGACGTTGCCTGCGGCGGACGTTTATCGGCTGCGAGCTGAGGGCACGAATCTTGTCTTACGTCGAGCCAACAATGCGGCTGTCTTCAGTTATGAGTTTGCCGCTTTACAAGATCTGACGATCAACGGTTCGGGTGGGGCGGATCGTCTGGTGGTCGAGTTCAGTTCGGGCGACGTCTTGCCCTTTGGCGGAGTCCGCTTTGCGAGCACGGCTGGATCGGGAGCTGCTCTGGAATTGGGGACCGGCACTGCTGCGACGATCAATTACTCGTTGCTGACCGGCGGCAATGGCAGCATTGATGTAGACGGCGAACGAGTCTCGTTTGCCAATGTTCCTACGCTCGTCGATCAACTGACGGGAAGCACTCGGGCCATGCAGTTTGGTAATGGCAACGACGACGCGACGTTTGGGGACGATCCGTTGCCGCTGCTTTCGCGGGTGACAGTTGGCACCACCTCGCTCGCGTTCCGCAATCCTGCGAACGCGCTCCGAATTACGGGCGGAGCTGGTGATGATCGATTGGTGCTGACCCCGCTCGATGCTGCTTTTGCGGCGACGTTGAGCATCGACGGTCAGACGGGCAACGACACTCTAGATGCCTCGGCCTTTGGTCGCGCGGTGACGTTGATTGGCTCGGCTGGCAGTGACTATCTGACTGGCTCGGCCTTTGCAGACTCGCTCTCTGGCGGTGATGACGGCGACACGTTGATGGGCGGTGACGGCAACGACACGCTCAGCGGGGCCAATGGCAATGACTTCGCGATCGGTGAACTCGGTGACGACACTGTGCTCGGCGATGCGGGGCTCGACACGCTCTATGGCGGCGCTGGCCGCGACATCATCGAAGGTGGCGATGGTGCTGACCTCGTCTCGGGTCAGGGCGGCAACGACGTCATGCGCGGAGGGCTCGGCGATGATCGCATCATTGGCGGCGTGGGCGTCGATCTCTTCGCGGAATTCGGTGATGTGAACTTCGTGCTGTCGACGACAACGCTGGGCGCCACGCAATTGGTTGGCTTGGGAACGGATGCCGTTACCGAAACTGAGCAGCTCAATCTGACCGGCGGTGATGCGGCCAATGTGTTGGATGCTCGGGCGTTTGTTGGCGGCGGAGTGACGCTCGCGGGTGGCGCTGGCAACGACACGCTCTATGGCACGCCCAGCGGTGACTCGTTGGTTGGCGGTGCTGGCAACGATCAGCTCTTTGGCAATGCGGGCAACGATGTGCTGGCCGTAGGTAGCGGAAATGACACTCTCGATGGCGAGGCCGGAGACGATTCACTCGATGGGCAGACCGAGAGTGATTCGCTGATTGGCAATGATGGCAATGACAACCTGATGGGCGGCGATCAGAACGACGTACTCGATGGCGGCTTGGGTGATGATGTGCTCAATGGCGGTCTCGACAACGACACCCTGCTGGGAGGCGACGGGCTTGATACGGCTGATGGCGGTGATGGCAACGACTCGATCGACGGCGGCGTCGGCAACGATTCATTGCTGGGCAGCGCTGGTAATGACCGCATCGACGGTGGGCTGGGCAACGACACGGCCAGCGGTGGGCTCGGGACCGATCGCATCTTTGGTGATGCCGGTGCGGATTCATTGCTCGGTGGCGATGGCGTCGATGATCTGCATGGCGGGCTCGATAACGACTTCCTCAATGGCGAAGCCGGAGACGATTGGCTCTTTGGCAACGAGGGTCTCGACACACTGACGGGCGATGTCGGCAACGATGGACTTATTGGCGATCAGGGCAACGACGTCCTCATTGGCAATGGCGGCAATGACACGTTGATTGGCAGTGAAGGCAACGATTCTTTGAGCGGCGGCTCTGAACGAGACTGGCTGATTGGTGGCGATGGAGACGATGCCATCAACGGCCAAGGCGGTGTCGACACGCTCTCGGGCGGCGCTGGCGTGAACACTCTCGTCAACACCGATGGAGCGGATGCTGTCGACGAAGTGTCGAAGTTCGTCGGCACCTTTGAAGCCACAACAGGACTGTTGGTGTTGCTCTTGCCGAGTGGTTCAACGACGGCCATTAACACAGTCGCAGGTCGGATCGATGTGAAGGTCAATGGCGGGACTTACGACCCGCTGCGAGCGTTCGCCTCGGAGAACCTCGCGCGAGTCATCGTGCGCGGCAGCTCGGGGGCCGAGACGCTCGATCTCTCAATGCTTGGTCGTGAGCTGTTCCCCAAGTTGGCTAATGACGTGCTCGTGATGATGGATGCTGGCAACGACACCGTCTTTGGTAGCGAGATGAATGACTCGATTCTTGGCGGTGACGGAGATGACTTACTCCGAGGCGGCAAGGAACTCGACACCGTTCGTGGCGGACTGGGCAACGATTGCATCTGGGGAGAGACCGGCGAGGACGTCCTCTTCGGCGATGATGGCAATGACTGGATCGATGGCGGCGACAACAACGACTACCTCGATGGCGGTGCGGGCGATGACATCCTGCGAGGTCGCTCTGGTAACGACACGCTCTTCGGTGGTTCTGGCAACGATGGCTTAGCTGGGCATCGAGGGCTCGACATCCTCAATGGAGCCGATGGCAACGACACGTTGCTCGGCGGCGATGATGCCGACAACCTGACGGGCGGTGCTGGCAACGACATCGCGATTGGTGAGTTCGGAGCTGACACCGTGCGAGGCAATTCGGGCAATGACACCTTGGAGGGCGGGCACGGATACGGGCAGCGCGACTACGGTGACATCATCAATGCCGATGCACTGACGGAGATCGACGAGTTCTTCAAGTTCACCGCGAGCTGGGTTGAAGACGTCTAACGAGCAATTGGTGAGGTCGTCGCGCGAATTCGAGAGATCTGCAACTCGTCCTCACGAGCTGGTTGATCGAAGCGCAAACGATTCAAGCGCTGCGTCGCTCGTCCGTGAAGCTGGATGCTACGAGCAGTCGCTCGAAGAAGTTGGCTTTGCGGAGATTGGGATCGTCCGAGCGAACGCGATGCTCGCCGCCGCTTCGAGTTCTCACCAGCAAGCTGCCATCGGCTTCAATACCGAGAACTCGCCAGTACTTGTCGACGCAGTAGGAATAGCTCTCGCCGTTGGGCGTTGGAGAAACATGCCGCGCATTGGGGGCAGGTTGAGACCCGAACTCGGTCCGTCGATAAACAACTAATTCACCAGGATGAAATCGACGCCCCGCCATTCCTGAGTTGCCTCCATGACTAATTCAACTTCCATGTCGAATGAGCCCTTTAGAGGCGGCGAGGCGTTACGGTCAATGCGGCCACTGATTGATCTGGCAGCCTTTGCAGAAAATACACAATCCAGTTTCGGAGGCTGTGCTACTGGGCCTTCAGCGACCTCGCGAAGAGCGACTTATTGGTGATGTTGTTTGAAGAATTTGACGATCAGCTCGGGAGCTTCGCTGGGGTATTGATGACCGCCCGAATGAATGAACGTCACCACGGGAGTTCCCGTTTTGGATGGATACAGCTTGCAGACCTTTTCCCAATCTGTCGCTTCATCGCAGCCATTCAGGGCCTTTAAGCGAGTCATCATGAGTTGCTGCCACTGAAACTTGACGAGCTGGTCGTTCTCACCCGCGATGTGCATGACGGGTTTCGGCTTCAGAGGCTTCATCCCCAGGTGACCTGCTGCCGCTGACGGTGCGACAGCAGCAAACACGTCGAACCGTTCGGACCACAGCAAGTACGTGAAGCCACCGCCGTTGGAATGGCCCGTCGAGTAGATCCGCTTCGAGTCGACTTTGAACTTCTCTTTCAACGTGGCCAAGACAGCATCGAAGAACTTGAGATCTCGATCGCCCTGATCGCCTTGAGCGGGCTGCCAACCGGGCTTCTTGCCTTCGGGGTCGGTCAGCTTGCCCGGTGTATTAAGTCCTTGCATGTAGACCACGATGGCTTCGGGCCAAAGCTCGTGGATCCGAAAGCTGCGAGCTGCATTTCTCATGTTCCCGCCGTGACCGTGAAAGGCGAAGACCAGCGGAGCAAGCTCGTTCGATTGTGATGCCACGGGGAAGACGTCGGCTTCGCGCTTCACGCCGTCGATGGTCCACTCCATGCGTTCGGAGCGTCGACCATCAGCCGCCCACGAGGATGAGATCAAAGCCAAGCTCGCGACGCACACGCTCAACAACCAACGAGTCATCTCAATCTCCTAAGTCTGGAGCGTCACGTCGGGCCGACTTACTTCGTCAGCCGAGCGTGCCCCAATACCAAGTGGTCGCCTTGGTCATCTTGGTTGCTGCCGTAATCGACCAAAATCTCCAGCACGAACTTGCCGCTGACATCGAGATCAACAGGGACGGCGGGCTTGTTGGGGATAACGTCGGCTTCGAGAACCTTTTTGCCGTCGAGGCTCATCTCGACATGCACGTCGCCGTTGAAGCCCTTTTGAATTCCCATCCAAGCTTTGAAGCGGGAGTAGTCGCCTTCCAGCCGATATCGCATGCTGGTCTTCGAGCGAATGCAGACGCCGCGATGAAACTGAGCGTCACCCAGCAAGAGCGTTCCGCCATAAATGTCTTTGTCGTTGTTGTATTCACGCCACTTGTCGATGAAGACATCTTCGTGCTTGATGTCGCGTGGCTTCAGATCAGACAGCCATGTTTTGGCGCGGCTGAGATCGATACGCAGAACAGATTCCAGCGGGACCGAGACGACATCTCCCGACATCAACTTCACGGCGATCTTCGCTCCATCACCGGTCACTTGCTGAGCCGCGAGTTTGTCGCCCGATGCCAGTTCCACGAGACCCGGAGCTTGTTTTGTCGCCGCGTTGCGTTGAAAGAGAATGACGCCGAACACCTTCTCGCGCTTCAAGGTGACGGGGTCGCCATCCAGCAAGACGACGACATCGCTGGCTGTAACTTTTGATACGACGCCTTCAACGAAGTCGAGCACGTCGTTCTTCTTCACCACCAACAAGTCTTGCTTACGTTCCTTTTGAACGAGGTCTCGCCACGCTTGCTCTAACGGACCTGTGGGTAGGAATCGAATGCTGCTGACCGACGTTCGACCGAACTTGCGGTTGCCGAGTCCGGCGCTCTCTGTCCCGAGCGAATCTCCGTCGAGTGACACGTTGCTGGCGACCAACTGACTGCCATCCAACAGCGAGACTTCCAAGCCGGTGGCTTTCACGGGTTTGGCGCTGGAGATGACATCGACGTTGAGCACCTCATCGAGCGGAACAACTTCGTCTTTGCCATCGCGACGGATCTTCCACTGACCAGCATCCGCCGCCACGAACTCACCGCGAACTCGCTTCAACGACAACGTTGCCACATCAACCGAAGGTGTCTCGGCAAACGCGACCAGCATCACAGCCAGCAAAGCATTCATGAAATTCATCATCCTGAGATTGATCGGCCATCGTCTTCTGACATGGCCCGTAGATCGTGCCAACGACCAGCCAACTTGGGGCTGATCTTAAGACGCTTTCCACTCAAAGACCGCGATGCGATTGTGGCCGACACAATAAAGCGTGTCAGCGGCTTCATTCATGACGGACTGATGAATGTGCATCGGAGCTTTGTCTTGATGAATGACTTGACCATTCTCGGTCTTCAAGAAGGACACGAACCCAGCGTTGTCGCCGCCTGATCCAACCATCCATTGGCCAGTTGGCTCGAACGCGAGATGCTCAACCAAGCCCTTCACTTTGTCGGCGACTTCGTACGCCTTCTTGGAAGTCTGCCATTCAAAGACTTCGTACCTCGATGGCCCATCAAGGTGGTCGATGTTGCCGATGTGACCAATGCCACCCGCCACCAGCAACTTGCCATCTGGTGAGAAGGCCAACGAGCGAATGCCGCCGATGGAGTGCCGGCGTTGCTTGGGATCCCAGGTATAGAGCCCCGCAGCTTCCAGCTCGCCGATCTTCTTGCCAGAAGTCACGTCCCATAGGGCGATGTGGCCAACCTTGTCGCCCGTGGCCAGCACCTTACCGTCGGGAGTGAAAGCGGCAGCAAACAACATCGACGGAAAATCGTTCGGCGTCATTGGCTTGTGGTCCGCAAGCGTGTGGACCAACTCGCCGGTCTGAGCATTCCAAATCTTGCCGAGCATGTCGTCAGCCACACTCACCACGAACTTTCCATCCGGGCTGGCCACAACTCGTCGAACCCACAAACCGTGAGCATTCACCGAACGAGTCTGCTCTTTGGTGTCAGGATTCCACCACTTGAGCGTGCCGTCGTAGCTGCCGGAGACGATGCCGCCTTCCGTCAACGCAACGCCGGTCACATAGCTTTGGTGACCTTCGCCCGTGAATGCCTTGGGCTCAGGCTTCTCGGCGCCGCAATCAACTTCATAGAGCTTGAAGTCCGAGCTTCCAAAGAAGATCCGTCCTGTGTTCGGCACGCGAGCCACACACAAAGCGATGCCAGGCACGCCAAAGTTCTTCGTCAGCTTGAGCTTCGTTGGATCAGAGTTCGACATACGGTGACTCGTGTGGATTGAGAGTGTGGATCAATTACTACAACGAAAGTTCTGCCAACGATTTGGCGTCCAAGGCTGCATCTAAGAGTGCGTCGAGTTCGGCTTCCGATTCGATTCGCTCGATGGCGGCCACAATCTGCTCGCTCAAGCTTCCGAAACGCTTTGTGAGAATTCGGATCAGTGCTAGTCGCTTGCCGCGTTCGATCCCGGTTCGTTCATAGACAGTGACCATTTTCTCGACCTCTTCATAAGACTCATCAACTTGCACGATCTCATCGAACGCTGCTTGCTCGTTGGGCTTCAAGACCATGTACGTCTCAATGAACTCAAACAGAACACTGCGTCGTGCGGCGTTGGGTTCAGCTCCCAGCATCAATCGCAAGAAGTCCGCTTTTAATCTCACTCGCTGCCGGTGATCGTAGGACATCTTCGCCATCAAAGCGTAAGCCAACGGGTTATTCGAGTTCAGGAAATCCTTGTAATTCAGTTGCTTCAACTTGATGAGATGAAAGTCGAATCGCACGCCGCTTTGAGGCGACATTCGCATCTCGAAGTAGTTGGGGACAGGCTCCTTCCAGACGGCGTCATCGGAGAACACTGCGACCGATACAACGTTGGTTTGATACCTCAAAAAGATCTGGCAGAAGTAACCGAAGTTCCGCTCGGGAAAGTCGGTGTCGTTGTGAGTCGATTCGAATTCGAAATGCACGAGGACGACTTTTTCACCACCGACCTTCAGCCTCACTTTCGCCAGCAAATCAAGCCGCTTTCGCTGACCTCGCTTCGAGTCCGTAAAGAACTCGTCACGGAGAAACTCGACCTGTTGAAAGTCGATCTGCTCTGCTTCGACGGGACAGAACAACTCCATGAATTCGCGAAAGAACGTCTCGATGAGCTGCTTGAAGACTTGATCGTGGTCGATGCGCACGGCCTGGCATCCTTCTCGTGAGGGATGACTACACCAAGACGTCCTTGATCGGCTTGGCTCCGAAGTCAGACAGCGGCACGGGGCGCGAGCCGAGGTGGTATTCCTTCAGATGATCAATGCCGACCGCTTGCAGGATGGTGGCGAAGAGATCGCCAGCACTGGCTTCGCCTTCCGCGACAGTGTGACCATCGGGATCTGTCTTGCCGTAAGCGATGCCGCCTTTCACTCCCACACCAGAGAGACTGGTGCTCCACGCATTGGCGAAGTGATCGCGGCCTAAACTCGCGTTGATGTTTGGAGTGCGGCCAAACTCGCCGAGCGTGATGATCAACGTATGGTCCAAGAGTCCTCGATCTTTGAGGTCATCCAAGAAGACAGACATGGCGTGATCGAGGTCCGCGCAGAGTTCTCGATGAGTCTCGAAGTTCTGGCCGTGACTGTCCCACCAGGCGCGAGCCACCTTCACAAACGGAGTGCCGGCTTCGAGCAACCGCCGAGCGATCAAGCATTGCTGCGCGAACTGAGTGGGACCGTACTTCGCGCGAACTGATTCCGGCTCTTGTTCGATATCGAAGAGCTTCTCGCTGGCCATGATGCCGCGCACACGCTGATAAGCCTGAGTGTGACTGTTGAGCGTGTCGTTGCGGCGAGCTTGGGTGAATTGCTTGCCGAGCAACTCTCGTAACGCCAAGCGATCTTGATGATCGACGTCCGAGATTGAATCGAGCTTGCGGACGTTCTCGGGGACCATGTTCTCCGAGAGGAACGTGGGGGCGTAACGTGCGCCGAGAAATCCCGACTGTCCCTTGCGCCGGCCTTCGGTCGACGTATACATCGAGACGTAGTCGGGCACTTTGCTGTCGGCTCGACCTAGTTCGCGAGCCATGATGGCACCCATGTCGGGATACTCGATGCCGGGGTCTTTGCGACGTCCGGTCTCCATCAGCAACGCGCCACTACCGTGGTCAGCGTTCTTCGTATTGAGCGATCGAATGATGGCAGTCGTCTGCATCCGTTGAGCCATCTTCGGCATCAGCTCGCTGATGTGAATGCCGCTGACCGATGTGGGAATGGCTCGAAACGGGCCACCTGTCGGGCGTCCAGGTTTTGGATCCCACGTCTCAAACTGCGAACTACCTCCGGCTAGCCACAGGAGCACGACCCGCTTATCGCCCTTCTTAATTTCATTCGCGAGGGCCGGATTCTTGAGCATGTCTAACTGGGACATGTTGGCCGCAAACGCTCCTGCCGCACCGGCCGCTGCCGTGCCGAGAAAGCTGCGGCGGTTCAATCCATGATCGGCGGAGCCACAGAAATAACTTCCGGGTACGTGAGGCATGGGCGGGGTCCTCGCTGAAGAAATTGAAGAGGCAGGAGTTGGGCGGGAGTCGAAGCGAAGCGGTGTCATGCCGTTTGCATCGCCAGATTCAGATTGGTGAGCCGAGGGTATTCTGGCAACGAGCAAACTCAAAGCCAGAACGATTCCTCGGCGCGACCGTAACCATCATGCCACCTTTATTGGGGCATGGTCGTTTCAACGAGCTTCCTCAAGGCCACTAAGTCCACGTTCTGACCTGCGGCAGGGAATGGATGAGGAACCGCGTACCACGTCTCGGTGAAGCTCGCGACATCGCCCGGCTTCAGCACGGCTCGCGGACCGATCGGCTCCAATTCAATGCGAGCGCCTTCGGGATACCACACCGAGGTCGTTAGCCCGGCAGCTTCGTTGTAGATGCCGGTTGGATCGACCTTGAACCGCTTCACAAAGAGCACATTGTTGGGAGCTAAATACGCCAACCAGCCCGCTTGCGAATCAAAGCCCAACTTCGGCTTGCGCGGCGGCGAGAGGATCTCTAAGAAGCCATCGCGTTCACGAATGCGATCGTCTTGCGGCTTCACATTGATGATGGCCGAGTCCTCGTACATGGCGTACTTGCTGGGGTACTTGCTCTTACCTTGCAGTGGGATCAAACAAATGCCGCCACCGGGCGAGAAGGATCGTCCCCAATGGCCGTACTCACGCACTTCGTTCGAGACGTTCATGATGGTTTGAGTGCAGTCGAGCCGCGCTGCTTTGCCATCGGCTTTTGACAGAGAGAACGTTCGCGTGAGCTGCACTCCACTGGCTTCATCCTTCTGACTGATGAGTCGAGCGCTGCCGTTGCTCAAGATCTCTCCGGTCCACTCGCCGGACCACTGTTTCGGATGCGAGGGCGTCGTCAATTCCGGACCGAAATCAAAGCGGCCAGCAGAGGCATTGCCGGGTTGTCCGGGCTTCCAATCGTTCTCTTTGGGATCGAGCCACATCGAGTCCTTGCCACCGACAGAGAACTCCAACACGCGGCCACCAACTTGAGGACAAAGCACCGCGCGAGCATCTCCGACTTTCAGTTCGATCGAATGCTGATAAGCCAGATGCGGGGTGAATCGAGCGGTCGTATTCGCTTGCCCGTGATGAGCTGTCAGCACAGCCTCGTTGAACGCATCTCGAACATCAGAGCCGTCACTGTTTCCAAAGTTTGCTCGCTGAATCATGAGCAGCAGAATCAGACCTCGCTGCGGATCAACCCACGCCTGAGTTCCCCACGCTCCACCATGCCCATAGGTGCCAGGGCCAAGCAATCGTGTCACGCCTTGAGGCTCGCGCAGCACGCACCAACCAATGCCCCAGCCATTGCCTGGCGTGAAGCCTGTGACCACATCGCCTGATTGAACCTTGAGCATGTCGGCAATCGCGGCGGCTGAGAGATACTTCTTGCCGTTCGGCGAACCGCCACCCAACACCATCTGATAGAAGCGAACCATATCGCTGGCGGTGGAGTACAAGCCGCCGGATGGATTGGGAGTACGAGCGACAGTGGGATCGTTCGACTTCGCCGCTGCGAGCGGACCTTTGTTGGCCTCTTTGGAAGGCTCATAAGTGACAGCCAATCGCGCGGCTTGCTCCTTCGTCAGCACGAAGGACGTGTCGCGCATACCGAGCGGATCAAACAATCTCTGCTTGAGGAAGTCGGCATAGCTTTGGCCCGAGAGCACTTCTATCAGTCGTCCCGCGACCGTCAGTCCGCTGCTGTATTGCCACTTGGAGCCTGGCTGAAATTCGAGCGGCGTTTGACCAATGCCATCGACGATGTCGGCCAACGACTTTGAATCGAATGCTTCGCGCGGCGGCTGAGCGAGTCCTGCTGTATGAGTCATGACATCACGAACGGTGATGGCTCGCGCTTCGCTGCCGTCCTTGACTTTCTGGCCTTTGAACGACGGCAGGTGTTTGGCAATCGGATCATTCAGCGACAGCTTGCCTTCATCGACGAGCATCATCAGCGCGGCCGCCGTCACGGTCTTTGTCATCGACGCGATGCGGAAGATGGAGTCGGTCTGCATCGCGCGGCCGTTCTCGATATCGGCCTGACCGGTCGCGGCGAGATGCACCACTTCATCTGTGGTCGCGACCAGAGTCACTGCACCAGCCAGCTTGCCGGACTTAATGAAGTCCTGCATGCGGTCGCTGACCTTCTGCAATCGATCCCTATCAAAACGATCGTCAGCCGCACGAGTCATCGGCGTCAGTGTCAGCATCACGGCGACCAGCATGCCGCCGAACCAGAGTTTGCCTGTTGTCATTCCGCGTTCCTTCTTAATGCCTATCGGTCTCGAACTCTCGCGAGCCTATGTCTTCGCAGGTCTCGTCGCGACTGAGTGAGCTGCAAGATTACGAAGCGACTTCATTCGCCCAGCACGCCGAACTCAGCGACGGAAGCGAAGTGACCTTCACCGTGCTCTGTTCGTGCTCGCAAGAGGACGTATCGAGCTTTCGTCGGCGCGCATGCGATCGTTTGCGCGTCCTTGGTCTTCGAGAGCGAGGACTTAACGATCGGTTCGCTGAATGTGTCAGAAGAGCTACTTAGGCAGAACTCGATGTCTTTCACTGCACCGTTCCAGCCAGCGTCTTGGCGACCGAGATACACAAAGCCGCGCACAGAGTGTTCGGCTCCGAGATCAATTACCAACTCATGCGGTGGTTGAGCGGCCTCTCCCGAGAATCTGCTGTGCCACAGCGTTGAAGGATCGCCGTCGATGGCGTTGCGAGCGAACTTCTTATTGGCTGAGTTCTCGCTGCTGGCTCGCACGAGCTTCCAATCCCTCTGATTCAGCATGCCTTTGGTCGGCATCGCACTCGCCTTGCGTTCGGCTGCGTTCTCTCCGTTGGCCTTTGGCTTGGGCTTGGCTCCCTTCAATGGATCGGGAGCGTTGGGATTGTCGTGCTGTCCCGACTTGGCGCGGCGGTCTCGTTCATGACGATCCGTTCTCGAAAACGTCCCTTCCACAGCGGGCGTATGAGCTTGCTCAGCCAGTTTCTTCAATTGAGCGAGCACGTCGGGCTTGGTGGCTGAGAGATCCTTGGATTCACTCGGATCTGTAGAGAGGTCATAGAGCTCCCATTGGGCCTTGCCTTTTACGGCTCGCCATTGACCTTGCCGAATGGCGACAGCGTTGCCCATCTCCCAATAGAGGAACTCGTGCTGACGTTGAGCGTGCCCAGCACGTTCTGCACCCACCAACGTGGGCCAGATCGAAAGTCCGTCGACATCAGCCGGAGCCTTCGCGCCGGTGACCTCGGCGATCGTTGGCAGCACATCGGGGAAGTAACCGAGATGGTCGCTCACACGGCCCGCAGCGATCTTGCCTGGCCAGCGGGCCATAAAGGGCACTCGCACGCCGCCCTCGTACAACGAGCCCTTGCTGCCTCGAAACTCAATGCCGGTCTCGGGGTTCTTGTTTGCCGAATGCACGCCGCGCGGATGATCCATCGAGGTGAAGTAGTCCGCGCTGCCGTTGTCGCCGCTGAACATGACCAGCGTGTTGTCGTCGAGCTTCAATTCCTTCAATAACGCCAGCACTTCGCCAACTTGTCGATCGACCATGCTGACCATCGCGGCATAACGACGAGCAGGTTCGGGCCAAGACTTGTCCTTATAGAGTGCCCACGCCGGATCGCTGTCCGGGATCTCGAAGTTGCCATGCGGAGGCGTGTATGGCAGGTAGGCGAAGAACGGCTGCTGAGCGTGCTCGCGAATGAATTTCATCGCGGCGTCGTGAATGAGATAGTGCGAGTAAGTCTCGCCCTTCGTGCCGTGATTGCCGGGCAGCGGCACTTCCTCGCTGTTGCGGATCAAGTACGGCGGGTAATAGCTATGAGCATGCACTTGGTCGTAGTAACCAAAGAAGAGATCGAAGCCATGCTTCTCGGGCACGCCGGTCGAATCACGTCCGCCGTTGCCCCACTTGCCGAAGCCTCCCGTGGCATAACCCAACGGCTTCAGCATTGAGGCGATGGTGATCTCGTCCGCGCGAAGCGGAGTACCGCCGCCGTTGACTCGCACTGACGTATGCCCGGCGTGCTTACCGGTCAGAAAACAACATCGCGTCGGAGCACACACGGACGAGCCCGCGTACATGTTCTTGAACCGCATGCCGTCTTGAGCCATGCGATCCAGGTTCGGAGTCAGGATGTTCTTGCCGCCATTGAATCCGGGTTCGTAGTACCCCAACTCGTCGGCCATGATGTAGACAATGTTGGGCTTCTTGGATGTGGCGTCAGCAGCACTGGCCAATGAGATTGAAACCCAGAACAACAGTGGTAACGCAACAAGCAGTCGATACATCGCCAAGACTCCGTGAAGACAACATCGAGCGCGACTCATAGACGGTGACCACCAGGATCAGCGCGGGTCGGGCTGCGAGGATATCAAATCGCGGTGGAATAAAAGCGATTGACCGCTTACTGAGCGTAAGGCGGTGGTGAATCTGCTAGATTCTGTCGAGTCGTCAATCCGCGGCGCGAAGCGAGTCACTGCCGTTTCTCGTATCGTGTTGTCATCGGAAAGAGCTTCAAACAGCTTCGCCTGCTGGCTGAGGGCGATTGGCCACAAGGCGGTCGAAGATGGGCGACGCCATCAACGTCGTCACCACGGCCATGATGACCAACGTCGCGAAGAGACCTTCCGAGATGACGCCGCGTTGCAGACCGATGTTAATGATGATCAGCTCCATTAGGCCGCGCGCATTCATCAACGTGCCGATTCCCAGAGCTTCGCGATTAGAGATCCCGGTCGCTCGCGCAGCCAACCAACATGCGACTCCTTTGCCCAAGACGGCTGCGATCAAGACAGCCAAGCACATGCCCCATAAGTAGACCGAATTCAGCAACCCGATCTTGGTGTTGAGTCCCGAGTACGTGAAGAACAGCGGCAGCAACAACGCCACGGACAGCGGTTGAATGCGGCCAATGAGGTCTCGAACAACGACGCCTCGAGGCATCGCGGCTCCTGCAATGAAAGCTCCGAAGACGGCATGCAGGCCAATGAGGTCTGTGAACCAGGCTCCCAACGCCATGATCGCGAGCCCCACAACTAAACCAGTCTCGGACAGTTCGTCACCTTTGCGAAGCAAACGTTCGAACTTACTCAGCAGGGGCCGCACCAGTGCCAACATCACTGCGACATAAGCCAAGCCGCCTCCGATGTTGCTCAGGGCGTGAGTCGGATTCTTGTCGAAACTGGCCAACACCACCGCCAACAAGCACCAGGCCGTCGCGTCGTCGATGGCGCCGGCTCCAATGGCCACCGTTCCCATCGTGGTACCAGCCAAACCCTTGTAGTGGATGATGCGGGCCAACATCGGAAACGCGGTGATACACATCGACGCTCCTAAGAACAGCATGGCTTCGGCCAGCGAAGTCTTTTCGGGAAAGAGCTGCGTGTGGTGGAACAGCACCCATGCCAGTCCCGCCCCAAGTAAGAACGGTGTCACCATGCCTGCGGCCGAAACCGCGATTGAGCACTTCAAATGCTTCCTCACGATGTCCATGCGGAACTCCATGCCGACGATGAACATGTAAAGCGCCAAGCCCAACTGCGAGGCAGGGAAGAGATAGCTCTGCGTGTCTCGCGTTGTTTGAGAACGATCCCACGGAAAGAGCCACGCATTCGCTTCGGGAAAGAACAGTCCGAAGAACGACGGGCCGAGCAGCACTCCCGCGATCATTTCCGCCACGACTTGAGGTTGTCCAAGCTTTGCGGCGATGGCACCCACCAAACGGCACACCAACAAGATCACGGCGATCTGTAGAAAGAACTGCACTGCCAAGTGGACGTTGTTCATAGGGACGAATTCCGTCTGGGGAGAACGCTACAAGCGAGATGCCAACGCGTGCTGTCGAAGCTGTTGAGTGCGATGTGTCACTGATTCCAATGTCCGTCTGAGTCCTCGTGCGGACCGCGAGCCATACGCAGCAATGTGACGAGCTGCCGTAAGTCGGCTGCGGACATGTGACCCAGTTGCCGCGAGTGGCATTCCGCCAGCGGCTCGGCGATGTCATCAAGGAGTTTGATCCCAGCGTCCGAGATGCCGACACGCACCATCCGCCGGTTCTCTTTGGGACGATCGCGAGCGATCAGGCCGCGTTCTTCGAGCTTGTCCAACATGCGTGTGATGTCAGGCGCGCGAGACACCAAGCGGCTAGCCAACGTCAGCGTCGGCACGGGATCGGGATGATTGGCCTTCAGCAGTCTCAAGACGTTGTATTGCTGCGGCGTAAGTTCAAAACGTCCAAACAACTCGTCTTCCTGGATCCGCAAGCGGTCATAAGTCCGCCACAGACTGAGGAAAACTTCTTGTTCCAGAGAGTCGAAACGCGTCGTGCGTCGAGGTGTTGTTGATTTCTTGGCCATAGTTCGCGGGACGATATTCCCCGCGACAATAGTTGTCCAGACAACTATTAAAGGCAAGAGTTCTCAGTCGCAGAGTGACTGAGCTACGTAGCCGAATCGCTCCGCGACTCGGGCTTGCGATGTCCGCGCATCAACGCGCGATCGACTCGGTCGGACGCCAGCCGGTCGGCTTGAACTTGACGGTCGACTCAGACGCAGCCGGTTCAGCAAAGGGAGCTGCTGCAGGCTCGACAACAGACGCGGCTGCAGCGGCAGGCGGCGGAAGGACCGGATTCCCAGGCACAGGCGGCGGTGCAACGTCCTCAACTGGCTTGGCTTCTGGGACCGGAACGCCGCGGTCGACCCACATGCCGTCGGGAGTCAGTTGCATGGTGCCCAATTCAAAGTCCAGAAGCATGCGAAGCACTTCGTAACTCACCCACGCGTTTAAGAAGTCGTTCTGCGCATCGAGCAAGTCGTTGAGCGCAGATACGAGGTCGCGAGCTGCGGTCGGCGAGATCTGAGTTTGACCAGCCGCGACCGCCTGAGCCTGACCTTTCGGTGGTTCGATAAGTCGGAACCGAGCCAACGCTACTTGCGAGATCGCGATCTGCACGGCAGCACGTCGGATCTCGAAGTTCATTTGGCTGAGGTCGATGATTCTCAGTGTGTTCCGCAAGCTTTGGTTCACCTGGTCTTCAAACAGCATGTAGTCGCGGCGAGCTCGCTGATACTCTATCAACGTCGCGCGGTACTGATTGCGTTCCGCCAAGCGGGTTACGGGCGAATCAAACTCGACCCCAAACCGCAGCCGACCATTTTCCTTGCGGAACTCGGAGATGTTGTCGCCTTTGGTTCCCAGATCGCCGCTGATGACTAGGTTCAGATCGCTCTGCAAAGCGTTGGCATCGAACTCAATTTTGCGCCACGCGTCGACAAGGTTGGCACGCACGTTGGCCCAATCGAGCCGATTGTTTCGAGCGATATCAACGGCCTGACCTTCGGCCAATTCGATCGGCAGAAAGTCCGTCGCTTCGAGTCGCACAGACGCTTGGAAGAGCATGATGTCGACGAGTTCGCCCGAGAGGTCCGTCGCGAGTTCGATCATGTCGCGCAAACGATCGGCGGGCTTCTCTTGAAGCTGGGCGTCGGTCATTTCGTTGAGCGATTTGATCGTGACGTCGGTCTCTTTGCGAAGTTGAGGCAACCGCGCTTCGAGTTTGGCGACTCGATCCAGCATCTCCGCCGGTTCGAAGACGCGCATGTCGACGTCCATCTTCAGTTGCGGCACTTTGCGTTTGAGCCTCTGCAATTGAGCCAATCGTGTGGGCACCGCTTGTTTGAGTCCGTCGAGGTCCCGCGTCGCCAATTCAAATTGGCTGTCAATGCGAGATTGCAAACTCAACAGCTCGCGCCGCCGATCGCCGAGTCCAATTTGCTCGGGTGGAATGGATGTCGCACGCAGCTTGAGTAAGACGTTATCGAGTTCGTCTTGTAGCTCGGTCAGCAGCGGCTCAATCAAGTTGAACTGGTTAATCAGCGGGTCTTTGACTTCCAGTTGCAACGACGGCGGCAAACCGAGCGTCATTTTGAACGAGTCCAAGCGGCTGGCGTATCCGGCCTGGGTCGTCAGCAGATTGCTCTGGGCGTTGAAGTAGGCTTGTCGTGTTTGATCGACCTGCAACCGACTTTGCAGACGGCCCGCATCGAACAGTGCTTCGAGTTGGATGTAGCTGTCTCGCAGTGCGGTCAGGTTGGCCGTGCGATTGCGGATTTGCTGCTGCTCTTGCAGAAGGCCAATGAAGCCGCCGACTGGTGCTGCTCCCGAGCGGCCACTCGGTAAGCCGGCGATCAAACCCAGTCCTTGCTGACCAACATCACCTTGCCGAATGGGGCCTGGTCCCGAGCTTCGTCCGGCCACAACTTGGACGTAGAAGCCCTGTCGGTATTGTTCCATCTGGCGCACGTTGGCGAGCAATGTTCGTTCGGATTGAGTCAGCCGTTCGAGCACTCGAGCTCGACCACCAAACCTCAGCAGAGGTTGCACGAGACTGAAGTCGAACACGGAACCGAGGGTGTCGGTATTGTTACCAGAGAACTGCCAGACCAATGAGTTCGCGAGTCCGACCACAACTTCGCCACCCGTTGCCGTCAGCTTGTGAAGCTCGCCGCTGGTTGTGGTGTCGAGCGTGCTCTTTGCGCGGTTGCCTGACCGCAACGAGCCGTCGAATGTTTGATGCGTCTTGTTTCCGAAGAAGAACTGAGTGTCGAAACGGAACCGCTCAAACGTGACGTCGAGTGCGGAGAGGTAGAGGTCTTCAAGCTCGGTTTGGTATTCGCGCGAGTGCTTGCGTCCGACACGCACGGCCGCGGCCAGATTGATGATGATGTTGCCGTTCTCGTCTTGAGGCAGGTCGACAATCCATTGCTGCAAGTCGACCGCCGGGGCCTCGCCATTCCGATGCCAATTGAAGCCGCGTTTGCCATCGACCTCGTGCATCAATTCATGCGAGGTCGGATCATCCGGCGGCAATGGCGGCGCATCGATGCTGTATTGATCGGCCAGCCGCGAATCGGCTGCGGGCAGAACATCGCCGTGATCGAGGTAGCCATGTTTTTGAGAGATGGCCGCTTCGACATCGCAGTCGGCCTGTTGTCGCCACCAAGCGCGAGAACATCCCGAGCTGGTCACCAACAGCAGGAGACTGCTTGAAATTGCCGCAAGCAGGAATGGTCGCTTTGTCGTCAGCACTCGAGCATCCGTGCTACGAGATTGGTTCAGTCAAATCACGAACGACTCGCCAATGGCGAGGAGCCCGTATCGAGATCGGCTGATGCTGCGGCAAAGTTTGATGATTTTGACGGTCGCGTCGAAATCGGCGACTTTTCGACGCGACTCTGAACCGAGCGACTCGTTGCCTCAGGGGCCATTGGTAGAGCGGTAATCTGCGACATCTAGGCTCAAGGCAGAGTCCGCTGCCTGCGTTTGTCGTGCTGACTTCAGCCGTTATCCTGCCGCCCGTTCGCCGCATGCCCGGCTGTTTGCTGACCCGATTCACTGACTCAGTAGCACCAAAACTATGGCTCTTAATCCTCGCATCCTCATCGTTACGGCACTGGTTCTGATCGCGGCTTTGATTCGCTTTGTGGATGACGGTTTGGTCAACGTCGCCCCGGTGGGTGCCATCGCTCTGTTTGGTGGAGCGTGTTTCCGGTCTCGGCGAGCAGCGCTGGGAGTGACTCTCGCGACCATGCTGTTGAGCGACTCGATGTTGTACCTCACTCGCTATCGTGATTGGACCGACGACCGCATGGTGCCGACGCTGTTCGTGTACTTGGCATTTGCCACCGTTGTGATGGTGGGTCGCTTGCTTAAGGATCGCCGTTCGGTCGGAACGATTGCTCTCGCGTCCGTGGCTGGTTCGATGAGCTTCTTCTTGATTTCGAACCTCGCTGCATGGGCCTTCTATCCAGATTACTCGAAGGACTTCAGCGGCCTGCTGCAGTGTTACCTCGCAGCGATTCCCTTCTACCGTGGGCAAAGCGCCTTGCTGAATACCCTGCTGGGCGACCTGCTGTTCAACGGCTTGCTCTTTGGCAGCTATGCCCTGTTGGAGCAACGAGTCGCTGCACTGCGCCCCGAGTCTTCGCCCGTCGTTGGCTAGTTGAGTGCTGCGACCTGCTATTGTTCGATCTGAATAAAAGCCGAAGCGCCAGTGATTGCTTCCCGTGTTGATAGCGGGGATCGCAGTCACTGGCGCTTCTGTTTTGTCGGTCGGTGAATTGAGCGTTCTAACTCGGTGGATTTGAAACTACCGCTGCTTCGGACGAGTGACCAATCCCGCCAGTGCCAGCAGCAGAACGATGCTGCCGCAGCTTCCGGCGAACCAATCTCCGTGTTGGACATAGAGGCTCGTGCGGTTGTCGAGCGGCACGTCAGCGACGATGGCCGCGTTGAGATCCTTATGCCATTTCCCCGACTTGGGATCACGCATGGAATCGCGCGGCGGGTTCGCTCGATCGCCATCGATAAAGGCCAGCGGCTCGACGACTACTCCGTCGCCATCGATGACCGCCGAAATGCCCGTGTTGACCGAGCGGACCATGGGGGTCCGACATTCGACCGCGCGAAAGGAGGCTGTGATGAGATGCTGGTCGAGTTCGCTGGACTTCGCGAACCATCCGTCGTTGGTCAGGTTGACCAGCAAGTCGACCTTTGGGGCATCTCGCTTCACGGTTCGCGAGATCTCGGGCACCGTGTCTTCAAAGCAGATGATCGGTGCGAAGCTGTAGTTTTTATGCTCGAACACTTTGGGCGTTTCACCCTTCTCAATCCCGAAGTCTTCGGGGAACGGAGTGAGCGCTGCCAATGCTGGAATCGACTGCTTCAGCGGGATGTACTCGCCAAAGATCACGCGATGCAGCTTGTCGTAACGACCGAGATAACCTTCCGATGGCGTGACGAACGCCGCCGAGTTGTATGCTGAGAATTTGCCCTTTCGAGCCACCCACGTATCAATGCCAATCAGCATCGCGGCGCCAGCTTGTTCGGACATTTGTCGCAAGGTCGCTCGAACTTGGGGATCGTTCCAAGACTGAATCCAGTTCGTGCGATCGGCATCACTAAATGGCGGAGCGATCGCGAGTAAGTCGTCATCGGTGACTCCGACTTCTTTCTCTCGCAACGGCCATCGAAACATGGTTTCTGGCCACACGACCAAGTCGGGCTGATGCTTTACCGACATGCCCGTCAGTGCTTCTTGAATGCGATAGATCTTCACTGCTTCGTTGGGGTCATGCTTCAACGAGGTCGGGAAGTTGCCTTGCACCAAGGCCACGCGCGGACCGGCTTTGAACTCTGCTTGCGACCGCCGTAGGACTCCATAACCCAAGGCGGCGACAATCAAACTCAACGTCGCACCGACAGAGATCCATTGCGGCCGAACCGTCGGCATCGGTGCTTCCGTCAGCATGCCGTCCGCTGGCAAGTGGCTGAACTCAGCCGGTAATTGAACTGGCGGAAAGAGGCCCAACTTCTTGAGCCAGGGCTCGGGGGCCAACGCCGCGACGCAGCCGCAACTCAGTGCCACCAAGAAGCTGACGCCATAGGCACCCACGACATCGCTGATCTGAATCATCTCGGGCCAGGCATGCTGAGTGTGGCCGAGGAAGTACCACGCGAAGCCTGTCATGAATTGGGCTCGCAGGTATTCCAAACCTGTCCAACAGACTGGAACCGCAACGACGAGCGGCACTCCCCAACGTTGCACAGCCACGCGACTGGTGCCAATAAACACCGGGAAGTACAGCGCGAGATAGAAGGCCAACGCGAACCACGCGGGATACATCGAGACGTCACCCAGTCGCATCCATTCCAACGTCGGCAGAGACCACGCCAAGCCCGCTGCAAACGTGACTCGATACATGGCGCGAGTCGGCTTCGGCAGCCTGATGAGCAAGCACAGCGGAGCCAGCGCTATCCAACCCAGCCAACCCCAGTCGAGTGGCGTGAAGCTCGCATAGAGAAGCACGCTGGTCGTCAGCGACACGCACCATGCACCCTTGGAACTAGCCGGAGTCGCACGGGCTTTCTCAACAATCTCGCGCACGGTCGGTTCGTAGCGCCGCTGAGTTTGCGAAGAGCTTTTTGCCACAGGCTGATTGGTCGGACTCTCGGGCTGCTCGGTCATCACGGTTACTGTCATGACTCCATCCTTGGAGCGAGGAACTCGGCCAGGCACCGACATCAAGGACATCGATTGCCACAAACGGCCAGCAAAGGGCGGCGTTGTAGGCACGGCACCATTTTGCGTCGAGTTGGATTTCCGGCTGCGAAGAGCCCGCATCTCGAACAGTCAGCACAGCGTGCGGCCATGCAAAACCGTCGGCTTGGGATAAATCCAACGGCGGGTCCAAGTAGAAAGGCCGAGTCGCGGAGCGACTCGCCTACGTAGCTCAGTTGCTCCGCGACTGAGAAGCATTGGTAACGGAGCACCTCAAATCACGGTCTTAGGCTCGAATGAGTCGTTAGAACGGCAACTCGCCGCGCGTCGGACGGGATCGCGGTTTTCGAGTAGGCGACTTGGCCTCTTCGACACCTTCGAACGTGGCCGTGGCATCAAACGGTTCCGTGACCGCGTTACCGTCTCGATCGACTCCCGTCAGGATTTCGATCCGCTGCTCGGCAGACTCGAGCACTCGATAGCAGTTCTTGAGCAACCCGACGCCGCGTTCGAATTGCTGCATGGATTCTTCCAGAGTCGTCGAGCCGGATTCGAGCTGGCTGACGATCTGTTGGAGTTCTCCGATGGCTGCTTCAAACGAGGTCGCGGCAGCAGGGTCGGCATCCGGAGTTGGCTTTTTGGCTGACATGGTGGGCTTCAATTGAGGATTTGGATTTCCCTCGTTTGCTGGGATCGGCGGGGCGCATTGAGCCTCGGCTAACCATTCAGGGCAATCGACGGACAGGCCGGAATCCTAAGTGCCAACGCGCCCGTCGGGAATTCGCCAAGCCGGGAACTCGTGGGGCAGGTTGCCGATAGCGCCGCGTTCAAAAGTCAGGTAGTGTCAATAATCCTGAATTGACTCATCTTTCCTAGTTTAACAGGCTGTCAAGAAGACTGAGCGGTTGAGCCCGGAGGTAGCTGGTTCGACAGGTCGTTACATACGGGAGAGAGATCATGAGGAAGTTCGCCCTGACAGCCCTGATGGGATTGATGGTGGTGGGCAACGTGCCTGCCGACGAGACGATTGCGGAGCGTGAAGCGTTCATGCGCGGAGACGCTGCCAAGAAGACGCCGGCTCAGCCGAAGAATAAGGTCGAACAAGACGACGAAGACACTCCAAAGCCTTGCCGCAACTCGAAAGCGGCGGCCGCTGCTGCTGCGAACTCAGGTGAGTATGGCTCGTTTCTGACTGTCGCGCCGCAGGCTCAAGCCCCAGTCGATCCTTGTAATCCAGAAGTTGCTGCCGCAGGTGTAGGATCTCCGACAGTGATTTCGAGAACGACTCGCTGGGTTCCCCTAGGAGCCTGTCCGAGTAGGTTGATATTGGCGGACATTTTGTCGGGGCGGGGGCCGGTTAGGCCGTTTGGGCGCGGAACAGTTTCAGCAGGTTGTGTGTTAGGCAGATGAGAGCCCACTCGCCTCGCATCTTCTTCATTCCTCGCATGGAAAACTGACGAATCCCTCGAAC
>OMIV01000156.1 GCA_900299185.1 Planctomycetaceae bacterium | reverse complement strand
CATGCCAAGCACGCAAATTTCGTCGGACCATGACGCTGCCGAAGACAGCGATCGTCGAGCCAAACAAAACAGCGGGAAGCCAGTGCGGCATGAATCGGGGCTTTCGTCTGCGTCGATCTCAAAGTGCGCGTGTGAGTTTCAATCAGCTCTTCTTCTTGTCGTGATTCACCCACGCTCGGCCGTACTGAGCCAAGAGCTGATCTGCGTTCTTCGGGCCCCAAGTGTTGACCTGATAAAACTCAGGCTGGAAGTCGGGGTTCTCCCAATAGTCGAGCACTGGTTGCACGAACCGCCATGCCGCTTCGAGTTCGTCGCTGCGAGTAAACAACGTCGAATCGCCACGAATAACATCGAGCAACAAACGCTCGTAAGCCTCGGCCAGCCCACTGGGGTACTTGTACTCGAGCTTCTGAGCTTCGAGATGGTATTGATGGCCCGGCCTCTTCACCGAACACGAGAGCGTGATGGACTCTTCGGGTTGAATGCGGAAGACCAGCGAATTGGGACGCGTGCCAACCAGACCGCATTGGTCGCCAACGCATTCCACGGTCGAGAACGGGTGCAGTGGCGGCAGTTTGAATTTGATGACGATCTCGGTCATCCGCTGCGGCAGACGCTTTCCGGTCCTCAGATAGAAGGGCACTCCTGCCCAACGCCAGTTGTCGACGAACAACTCCATCGCCACGAATGTCTCGCGGCGCGAGTCCTCGGCGACTCGTTCTTCCGCTCGATAACTCGGAGCGGCGGCACCATCGATCTTCCCACCGACGTACTGACCAGCGACGGCCCACTTCGAAACGTCTTTGGGATCGCCGCCGCGCAGCGACTGCAAGACCTTGAGCTTCTCGTCGCGAATCTGATCGGCTTGAAAGACAGCCGGTGGTTCCATCGCCACCAAGCACAGCAACTGCAGCACATGATTCTGCAAGACATCGCGCAGCGCACCGGACTGGTCGTAGTACCCGCCGCGACCACTTTCGATGCCCTGAGTTTCCGACATCGTGATCTGCACGTGATCGACATGATGCCGATTCAACAGCGGTTCGAAGATCGCGTTGCCGAAGCGGAACAACAGGATGTTCTGAACCGTCTCTTTTCCGAGGTAATGGTCGATGCGATAGATCTGGTCTTCTCGCAGCAACCGGCTGAGCTGATGAGTGAGTTCTTGAGACGACGCGAGGTCGTGCCCGAATGGCTTTTCGAAAACGACGCGCAGCCAGTTCGGTGCGTCTCGTCCCGGCACGAGTCCACCGGCGGAAAGACATTGAGCCGCCGGCAAGAACAAACGCGGATCGGTCGCGAGATAGACAACGCGATTGTTCTCGCGGTCATCGGGATCGCCGCCGCGCAGTCCCGCTTCCAGTTCGCACAACCGCTGTCGCATGGCGGGGTAGCCATCGGGCTTTTCGATTTCTATTTGGTGATAGAACAGCCGCGCTGCGAACTGAGTCCATTGCTCGTCGGTGATGTCGTGAATGCGGCCGAACTTGCGAACGGCAGCTCCCATTTCTTCGCGGAACGAATCATCCGACTTCTCGCGCCGAGCCACGCCAACGATGGGGACGTTGTTGGGGAGATGACCTTCATGCCACAGCGTGAAGAGAGCGGGCATGAGCTTGCGAGCCGTCAAATCTCCCGAAGCACCAAAGATCAAAATGGTGGTATCGGTGACGGCCAACGAATCACTGAGCGAACCGGGTTGCATGAGTGAACCTAACGCGGTGGGGAATGTGTTGGCGGCCAGACTCAATATCTAACTGCCAGCGGGTGCGGTTTTTATGAGCTGCTTTGGAAATGGTCTACCAGTAGGGCAAACCCGTCCTCGACGCATCAGATAGGTTTGTTGTCTTCATCTCAGAGAAAGTCTTATCGGAGATCGCCACGAGTTGTGTGAGCCGTGGCTATGTGGGGGCTTCTTAGTCGTGGAGCTACTGAGCTACGTATGACCGAACTTTATTGATGTCGCGACTCGCGCAGCGCGGCTTGAAGTTGCTGATCGATGCGGTTGTGTATTGTCCAATACAGGCCCGAGCCCAAACTTCCATACGCCTGAGCGGACAGCGTGACGCGACCGGTCTTACCGACGGGGAACCGAGCGGACTCGTTGGCGTCGAGTGGGAAGTCGGCAGTTTGTCGGGGCTCGGCGAACTCGTACTTTTCATTTTGCCTTTGTCGCTCAACCGGGATTTCGCGAACGGCCAACGGACCGCCGGTCACGCTCGTGAGCGCAGCATGTGGTGGAGTGAAGCTCGCCTTCGGATTGATTCTGCGAGCCTCGGCAGAGAGCTGGCCGATCGAAGGCAGATGCAGGTTCGCACGCGGAGTGGCTCTTAGCGCATCAGCATCGGTTTGGCTGAGGCTCGCACGGAACTCTTTCTGAGATTCGTCGCCGATCGTGACTAGCTCCGAACCTTCCGTCGCGTATGTGCCGAGCTTCCATTTCAACGTTCGCGACATCACACGTCCGGCGATCGGAGCACGGATTGCTAACGAGTCGAATTGCTTCTGCTTCTCGGCCAGTCGCTTCTTGATCGCAGCCAGATTCTCTTCTTCGATCTGAGCCGCCGACGTGTTCTGTTCGCCGATGGCGCGATCGCGTCGAATCTCGGACTGCTGCAACGCGGCTTCGAGATCACCTACGTCGGTCGCGAGTTCGCGGTTCTCCAGCTCAATCAACAACTGGCCCGCTGCGACAATCTCACCATCATCCACCGCGACCGAACGCACAAAGCCGGGACTCTCGGCACGCACAACGGCTAGGTCGCGGTACTCGACAAAGCCCGGCGCGGTCCGAGGGAAGGGCCACGGAGCCAACACCAACATCGCGATCGCTGCGGCTGTGAGAATTCCTACTCGCAGTGTGGTCTTCCGAAACTGACTCGGATTGGCGAGCTGCAATTGGCGAGCGGCTCGCAGTGACTTGATCGTTGGTCGGCCCAATCCCACGAGCAAACAACCGATTGACAGGATGACTCCCAAGCCATGCCACATGGCGGTGGCGGCAATCGTCAAGCTGACGCACACCGCGATACGCCACAGCATGGCCGTCAGCCCATACAGAGTGATGAACTTGGCTCGCGGTCCGGTCTCGCGTAACGGCGGAGTCGGCAGGCCTAGGCACCATCGTCGCAGCAATGTCTGACTGGCGTGTTGGCCGGTCGTGGCGAGGTTCGGGATCTCCAACAAGTCCGACAGGATGTAGTAGCCATCGAATTTCATCAGCGGGTTAGCGTTGAAGAGCAACGTCGTCAGGCTCGCCATGAAGATGACGTTGAAGAGCTGATGCTTGAGTTCGACGGAATCGGTTTGGCACCACGCGAAGACCGCGAGCGACGCCAGCGTCAGTTCCAGCAACATGCCTGCGGCTGCAGTCTGCATCCGCTGCCATTTCGAGCGGAATCGCAGCGAACTCGTGACATCGACGTAAGCAATTGGTGCCAACAGGATGAAGATCAGCCCGGTCTCGCGCACGCTGCCGCCGTAACGACGGCAGGCCATTGCGTGGGATGTCTCGTGTGCCAACTTCAGCAACACCCACGCACCGGAAAGGTACAGCCAGTTGCTCGGTGCCAAGACACTTTGAGACGACGCCACGAATTCAGACCAACGTCCGGCCACGGCACTCGCGGCAACGATCCACAACACCACCGCGACCAACATGGACGGCACCGAGTGCAGCCAACTCAGCCACGGTAAGAGTCGTTCGATCACGCGATCGGGGTTGGCGATCGGCACCTTCAACCAGAACGGATTGAGCTTCTCGGCGAGCTTGCCGAGCTTGGCTTGCGGAGTAGCGTCGGTCGTGCGGGGAGCATCATCGAGCGATTCAATCAGTTCGCTGTCGGTGAGCCACTTCACCAGCGACAGCGCTTGCTCTTCGTTGAACGCATCGGGTCCGAGCACTCGTGCTGTCAGGCTGATGGCTCCCGCCAAAGTGGTCTCGCCGTCGAGCAGCGATAAGAACGTGTATTCCGGCAACCCCACTCGAAAGAACCGTCCGCGTTCCGTCAGCTCCAAGTGATACCAAGTCTTGTCGCCATAACTCTCTGGCCACACGAAGACCTCGTCCCGCAACTTCAATCGGGCCTGCAATCGTTCGCGAGTTGTGGGGTCAAAGGTCATACGACGTCCTTGTCGTCCTTATTCATGTCTGTCGTCGCGATGGCACTGCCGTTCGAGTTCAGCGAGTCGCGGAGCGACTCGCCTACGTAGCTCAGTCGCTCCGCGACTGAGACTGGTAATACGAAGCGTTGACTATGAATCGCTAGCAGCTTGGTTCCAATCTCTTTCTAATAAATGTAGTCGTGACACCTGCGTGTGGAATTCGCGTTACTCACTTCGAAACAATCTTCCGGACCGCAGTAGGCGTCGGCGGAACTTGCTTCAGGACTTCAACGCGAGCCTGTTTGAAATAGGCCATCTGCTCGCGCGTCAGTTTCGCAAAGAGCCGCTTGGATGTGCTGCCATCGGGATGTTGAATGACCTCGGAATGCAGGACGTGCTCGGACGCAATTCTCGATTCTGGCATTTGCTTTCCTGTTAAGTTTCAAGGCCTTCCACGGCTGGTGTTAGATGGCACCAATGAGCCGTACGGCGCTAGCCCGTAGTTTTCCACCACAATGGCAGAGTGCTGATTTCGTGTGTCAGGTTCGCGATTGGTGACATGTCCAATACGCTGCAAGACGTCGTCACCAACCCAGCCATTGCCACATCGCCTGCCACGGTTTGTGGAAGGCGATCCAACCGATGGGTTGCCAAATCGTGGTGATGTTCGTGCGACCGACCATGCCGGGACGTAACCGCCCCGATTCGTTGTTGAGTTCCACTTCGGCCACAAAGACGTGTTCTTGTTCGCGAATCTCGGAGCGCGGATGGATACGAGTGACCGTGCCGGACCAGCTTTCACCAGGGAAGGCGTCGAGCGAGATCTCAACCGACTGGCCGACTGCGGTGTGAGTAATGTCAGACTCTGGAATCGACGCCTCGACAACCATGCGATCCAGCGGAGCAATCTCGAAAAGCTGATCGCCGCTCTTCAGCGGGATGCCTTCGGACTTCTTGAGATCACCCACGATCACAAGTCCGTCGATCGGAGCACGGATCTCAAGGTTGTCGCTGCGATGAGTCAGCAGTTTCTGACGTAGTTCTAATCGCTCGCGGTCGTAACGAGAGATCTGAGCCGCTGCGAAGTCTTGCTTGGCGAGAGCCGTGTCGGACTCTTTGGAAGCTCGACCGCGTTCGGCTTCGATGCCGGCGAGTTCCCATTGAATCTCTTTGGCGTCCATTCGCGCGAGCAACTGGCCAGACTCGACCAGCTCTCCGGGTTCAACGAATGACTTCTCCAACGATCCATCAAATGGAGCGGCCACAAACCGTCGAACGACCGGCTGCAGTTCCGAGTGACACTTCACGTGATACGGCATCGGCACGCACATCAACGCGGCTCCTGCTGCGACGCAGGCTGCGGCTGTCTTCAACGGAGCGTTGCCAGACTTCTTACGAAGGCCGTCATACCAGCGCCGCCATTTCGGTCGCTCGGCTTGCCGAACCAACTTCAACGAACCGCCAATGCGATGCTCGCACGCGCGGACGAACTGCAGAGTCGCATGGTCCTGCAACGCCTCGGCAGTGCCTGCGATTACGAACGCCCCTACGCACTCGCCCGAGTGGTCTCGTAGGGGACCACCGACAAGGCTGGATACTCTAAGCACCGCCTGCAGTTGCTTGAGTGTTAAGAGACCATGCCGTTCCGTGACTGACTCTGGCGGCCAACTGACAAGGCTGTCTCTTACGAGCAGTTCATCGCAAGCAGCTTCGATCGCGCGAGTTCGCTCTGAGTCGCGAGCGATCGTTGACTCGCCATTGATCGCCAGCAGGCGGCACGACTTCTTGGCGCTGGGTTGCATCCCGATCGCGACCAACGGTTGCCCGGTGTGTCGGGCGAGTTCATTCGCTAGCACTCGACAGGCTTCGGTGACGGATTCCGAGTTCTCCAATCTCACGGCCAGATCAACGATCGCGGCAATGGCTGCGATCTCTTGTTCGGCGGCGAATAACTTTTGTCCGCAATGATTGAGTCCGATGGCAGCCGCAGCGGCTTCGATCAATCCGACCAGCGCTTCTGACGATTGAGACGACGCGCGGAAGGCTCCCACCAGGACGCCAAAGATCCCCGACTGGCTGCGAGCCGGAGCAGCAATTGCCAAGAACGTTTCCTGGATCGACGAGCCTGATTGGCGATCAATCAAACTCGTGCGAGAGCATGTCGACGCTTCTCGCGCAGCTTCTGTCGCGGCAGCGCTCAAGACCTTTTCAAACGCGGCTTCGGACTGCGGTACGAAATGCACAACACTCGGAGACTTAGCCAAGCGACCCGAGCTATCTGCTTCGAACCAACCCAACGAAAACAACTCTGTCGCTTGTCGCAGTAAGTCCGCGAGCTGCTGCAAGCAAGAAGCATCTGGCCGAGGCTGACTGACGACATCAAACAAACGCTGTTGCACAGAGCGCAACGAAGCCCCAGCACCACGCGGCCCAGAAGCCGGCATCACGCTGTGAGCTGTATCGATGGTGTAGCCCGCAAAGGCTGTGTCAGTAGGCATCGCTTTTGTGCTTCATTCCTAAAATGCGAAGACATCCAACAGGAGGTAACGGAAAGCACCTAGCCGCCATCCCGAAACCAAATGTTGGGCCTAAGTCGCATCGCAACAGCCACTGGTTTCAAAAGCCGCTTTAGCATGGGTCTCTGCGTTCTCTGCTTCCCAGCGGTAAGAGGCTGTTTGCACCGCAGAGGAGCAGAGAACGCAGAGGATTTCAAAACGCCTCTAACACTGAGGTTCGTTAGAGGTCACGGCGTCTCTATTGCTTCTTGGTCTTGGGAGCTGCTTCGGGTTTTTCGGTCAGCTTTGGGACTTCTTGGCCGCTGGTGCCGAGAAGCAGCACGCACTTTGAACCGCTTTTGATTTTGTTGTCTGAGTTCGGCACGACCACTTTCACTCGGACGGTTTGGCTGTCGGCGCTGATCACCGGCGAGATCAATTCGACCTTGCCTTCAATCGGATCAGGCCGCCCCATGATCTTCATGCGCATCGGCTGTCCGGCTTTCAGTCCCGCGACTTGCGAGACCGGAACTGGGAACGTCACTAACAGCGGATCGAGTTGCACAACGGTCATGACCACGGGATCTGCTAAGCCAACCGACTCACCGACTTCGCGTTGAATCTGCACGACGTAGCCTGTCAGTGGGGATCTCACCGTGCGCTGAGCAAGCTGCAGACGAATGCGCTCGAATTCGAGCCGCTTAACATCGAACGCTTCTTTGGCGGCCAGCAGTCGAGCTTCAGCCAAGTCTTTCTCCAACTGAGCGCGATTGACTTCGTCTTCGGTCGCGTTGTCCTTCGCTCGCAGTTGCACCAACCGAGCATGCCGATCGGTTTGCAGTTTGGTTTCAGCTTCCGCCGCGCGAATGGCGCTGACCGCTTCGCTATGAGCCTTCGCAATGTCGACGCTGACCTTTAACACGTCTTGGTTGAGGTCGGCGAGCGGCTGGTCTTTCTCGACCTTCTGCCCTTCTTGGACATGCACGCCGATGATGATGCCCGACTCCACCGCCGCGACTTCGATGCTGCGATAAGGCTCAATGAAGCTTTCGATGTCACCGGCAAATGCTCGGCCACTTGCGAGTCCTGCTACAGCAATCAGAGTCAAAACGCCTGCCTTGGCGAGTTTCATGATCGTTCCCTCTGTTGGTCTTCGAGAAACAACTGCCGACGTTCGAGTGCCCTCTGACGTTCGGCTTCGATTTGCACTTTGCGCACGGCGACTGAGAAGTCGTTGCTCAATTCGCCGGTGCCTGTTTGAGGTGCGGTGCGCTGCATCACGCGCCGCAGCCAATCTCCAAATCTCAGGAGTAAGTCATCGTCTGCGCTGACGAAGAACTGAGCCGAACCGACATCCCCTTGCCGCGCGGCGCGACCGACGAGCTGTCGATCGATGCGTTGCGCGTCGTGATGTTCGGTGACGATGACATGCAGTCCGCCGAGTTGCAGAGCTGCGTCATCGGGTTTGATGTCCGTGCCTCGGCCGGCCATGTTCGTCGCGATCGTGACAGCTCCCGCGCGACCCGCCGAACTGATGATGCTGGCTTCGTCGGCGTCTTGCTTGCCGTTGAGCAACTGCAAGTCGATGCCGCGCGATCGCAACAAGTCTGCCAGATGTTCGCTGCTGACAATCGACCTGGTGCCAATCAGCACCGGCTGGCCTCGGTCATGCAGACGTTTCACCTCATGGGCCATCGCCATCCACTTGGCGTCTGACGTCGCGAAGTATCTTGGCGGCAAGAGCTGACGACGGTTCGGACGATGAGTTGGAATACGAGTTACAGCCAGTCGGTAGATCTGCTGGAACTCGGCTTCGCTGCCGATGGCCGTGCCGGTCATGCCACAGAGCTTTTCATAGAGCCGATAAAACCGCTGCCGAGTCACCGTGGCGAGTGACTCTTTCTCGGCATTGATGGCCAGACCTTCGCGAGCTTCGACGGCTTGATGCAGCCCATCGCGCCAACTGCGTTCTTCGAAGATGCGTCCGGTCGACTCGTCCACAATCACGACCTTGCCGTCGCGCACGATGTAATTCACATCGCGGCGGAACAAGTGCTTGGCTCGCAACGCTTGTTCGACGTAGCTCTGCCACGGTCGCAGGACGACTCGGAGAGGCAACGACTCGGCATCGGCCCAGATGCGAGCGAGTCCGGTCTCTGTCAGACGAATTCCACCCGTCAGACGATCGAGCACGAAGTCTTGTCCGCTGACCAAGGCGTCGCACAAATGCCGGGCGGCTTCATGAGCCGCAGCATCAGGAGCCGGTCGATCCGATGACTGGCTGATGAGCAGCGGCGAGCACGCATCGTCCAACAGCACGTTATCGATCTCGTCGACAATGACAGCGTTCAAGCCTCGTTGCAGAGTCGTCGCAGCGCGTCGCTCTTGACCTCGCAGGATGGCAAGAAAGTCCTCGCCAAGTCGCGACTGTGGAGCTTGTCTCAGAGTGACCTGATCGCGCAAGTAATCAAAGCCGAAATCACATCCGGGACCGTAAGTGATGTCGCAGTGATAGGCGGCTCGCTTCTGGTCGGGTGGTGTTTGAGTGAGCGTGATGCCCGCGGTCGCTCCCAGCATCTTAAACAGTGGTCGCAGCAAATCGCAGTCGCGCTGCGCGAGGTACGCATTCGAGGTGGCGATATGCACGCCGCGACCGAATAGCGAAAACACAACGGCAGGGAACGCGGCCGCGAACGTCTTGCCTTCGCCTGTTTGCATCTCGGCGACTTGGCCGCGAACGAGTGCTAAGCCCGCTTGAAATTGCACGTCGTAGAACGAGATGTCGAGCGTTCTCTGTGCCGCGCAGCCAATCAATGCGAATGCTCGGGCGAGTGCTTCGTTCGAGCAACGCTGCGAGAGTTCGAACTCACCGCGCAAGTCATCGGCTCGATCTTTGAGTTCTCGATCCGAGACGTTCTGCAACTGCCGTTGAATGTCTCGGACTTGAGCCACAAGCGCGCCATCAGCCTGCACCGCCAATGCGGCCTGACGTTGACGACGAGATCTCGTGAGGACACCGAGCATTGTTAGGGTTCACAGATTGATGAAGGCTCGCGACGGGTGCGGAGTGAAGAGTTTTGTGGAGCACGTTTTCAACGTACCCGAGATCAACGGAGTCAGAGCAGGATGGAATCGTCTCCACGGCTCTGTCGGTTTCGTTACAGGAGCGTTGATGACGAGAAGATTGAGTCGTTCTCGGACAACTCCCGATGGCGGGGCTCTTACTTCTTCGGTCCAACCGGTTCCGGCACCGGTACTGGGATCTCGGGAATCGGGATGACTTCTGGTGCTGTAGGAACTTTGTCAGCTGCCTTGATTGAGATGGGAGCACAGTCGCAGCTCAGCAAGACTCCCGTGGCTTTCTTCAGCTTCACGATCGCGAGGGCATATTTGACTTGAGCTTCGACGAATTCTGCTTCCTCGGATGCGAGTCGTTCTTGAGCATCCAACATGTCCTGCAACAGCACTCCGACGACGACTCCGTCACCGCCAGCTGTCTCACGGAAGACTTGTTCGGCGCGGCTTGCTGAAACTTCGGCAGCCAACATCGCTTGGAAGCGAGCGAGCATTTCTTGATACGAGGTCTCGTGTTCGCGAACCGCGATCTCGACTTCGGTCATACCGGTCTCAACCGCGACTTCGAACTCTTTGAGAGCCTTAGCCATTTCCCATTCGCGGCGTTCGTGTCGAGCTTTCGCAGCACGATTGCCCAACGGCATTTCGAATTGGAAGCCGATGCCGTAACCCGGTCCGCCGGTCGCGAACTGATCGCCGACAGCTCTACCCAAGTCTGCATGTCGCAACTGCGACGTGTATGTGCTCAGCACCAGATCGAGCTTGGGCAGCAAGTCATTATTCGCAACACCTAGTCGCAAGCTGGTGGCCTTCATGCGATCGATGGCTTGTGAAACGTCCGGTCGCTTTTTCAACGCGGTCTCGACGGAACCCTTCAACGAGATCTCAATCGCGTCAGCAACCGGGAACTCAGCAGGGAGCAATTCCGTTCGCACGCCTTCTTTGAGCGCTGGTGAATTCACCAGTAGTCGCAGTTGTGACTCGGCGTTTCGGATGGCCATTTCGGCTCGCACGATTTCCGAGCGACGGCTGGCGACTGCGGCCAATGCGCGAGCAACTTGAGCCTTGGTCGTATCGTGGCCCTGTCGTGCTGCGAGCCAGTTATGAATCTCTTCGGCACTCTTCAACAGTCGTTGCTTCTGCAGCTTCACGGCGGGCGAGCGGAACAGTGACCAATACGCTTCATAGACCGATTGAATGTGATCCTGCAGCTTGCCGGACAACTCGCTCTCCGAGATGTCGCGATCCAGGTACGCCAGCACGGTCCGGCTCTCGTTGACCATCGAGCCTGCTCCGCGCAACAACGGCTGAGTCACATTGAGTTCTAGTCGAGCGGTCGTTTGAGCTTGTGGCGTGAAGAACGTTGAGTTGTTGTCTTGATAACCCACACGCTCGGCGACATTCACTTCGGCGCCTTGATTGAACTTCTTCTTTAATCCGCCTTTTGAGTAGACGGTGTCGTCGTTGTAGCGCCCACCGCCGGTCGGAGTGACCGTGAGTTTGTTGCCGACCGGATCGTTGGTCTTGTTGTATTTCGTTTCGAGAAACGCGGTCCAATCGAAGGCCGCGTCTTCTTCGACAATCACGGTCTCACGAATGCGCGGATCGATGCGCAACGCCGTGACCTGCGGCGAGTACTCGATCGCTGCAATGACCAAGGCTTCAATGTTGACCGCCAGAGTTTCGTTGCCGCCGCGCATGCCTTGATTCACGACCGCGTTCCACCACGGCACATAGTTGCGCGGCATCTCGGCGAGTTGCCCGTCCGAGATATCAGTCTCGACACGCTCGGGATAAAGGCCCGCTCGCTGTGAGTACGGAACGAGAAACGCTTCGGCAGGAATGGGGTGCTCTTCGTCACCGCCCCGAGCATAAGACTCGAAGTTGACCTGCTTGATCTGCTTGACGGGCTTAGTGTCCGGGCCTCGCCATTCCGCTGCAGTGACATTGCCTTTTTGAGTCAGCACGCGCTGCTGAGGTGGCGTGAAGTCATCGGTAGCAGCGATGTTGTTCGGTGTGGTTGGTGGTGTTGGTCGCGGAGGCGTCGGGAGGCGCGGCGCCGGCATCGGAGCATTCGGCAACGTCACGGGTCGTCCAGCCGTCATGTTGGCCGGAGCGTCTTGACGCGGTGGTCGAAACTGTCCGCTGTAGCCGACATTCGCTTCGGTGCCGAACTCGTTGGTTCGCAGCGGAGGCGGAGCAGCAGGACGATTGCCTTGATAGATGACTGCCGAGTTACCGTCGTTGGCGGGAATGCCATCGCGGCTACCTCGGAGATTGGAACCCGCAGTGGACATGACCGGATTGCGGTCTCGCGCGGGTGATGTCTCTGTGGAAGACGGGGTGCTGACACCGCCTCGTCGATAAGGCCAATCCTGAGGAGCTTCGGCTTGGCCGCTTTGAGAAGGCCATTGTTGGAAACTGTTGGCGGCAGCTTGAGGACTCCAATTGGCCGGCGACGAATTGCCATCGCCCTGAGGGAACTGTGGCTGCCCGTTGTTTGGGAATTGGCCAGACCGAGCGAACGGGAAGGGCTCTTGAGAATCCGCTCGCTGAGCCCACCAAGCGCTACCCAGCGCGGCGATCCCCATCCCGACCGCAGCCAGTGCCTTCCAGCGAATTCGATGAACTCGTTTCATAACCCGAGGCCCAATCACAAGGCTCAAGCCTTGGAGTGAGTTCGATACGACTCGGCGTGATTGAGGACTCATCCGAAGCCCTCGCCGTCGTGAAAAGAGGCGCAAAGCGCACCTCATCACTCTCTGGTTTCGGCACAAACCACTTAGGCAGAACAGTCAAAGTAACCAGCACAGTCAAAAAAGTCGGAAAATTTTGCCCAGCTTCGCACGCCGAGCAGGGCCGCCGCATCCGGCGGCCGAGTCGCGGAGCGACTCGGCTACGTAGCTCAGTCGCTCCTCGACTGAGAAACACCAGCAAAGGTGCGTCTCCAATCGCGCTACGGCTCTTGGACGGGATCAGAGTCCAGCGCCGGGCGCCGTATGCGACTTTCAGGCAACATCCACTTCTTGCCCAACGACCACGATCGGCCAATCGCCAACGTTCTTGAGTTGCTCCGCATCCTCACTGGCACGAACGAAGATGAAGGCGTCGTCGGGGCCGAGCCACTCCAACTGGAGGTCACCTGGCAATCGCCATTCTTGCTCGACCGACCAATCAATGGTGCTGGTGCGAGTCGTCGACGTCAGCGGCTGAAACCAAAGACGGTCTTCGATCGCGAGCGACTCTCGGACGGCGTCGTCGCCATAGATCGCGGGTCGCGCTCCGAGCTTCTTGAGAGCGTCTCGGCGAATGCAGAGCCCGAATGGTTCCGCGTCCCAGCGTGTGCGATGAGGGCGATAAGTCCGCTGAGCCAGCAATTGCTTCAACGGCACGGCTGAGAAGCAGACAACGGGCACCGAATCGTGAGCCGACTGTCGTCGCGCGATGATGCGGCCCGACTGTAAGATGCGTTGCAATGATGCCAACGCGGTTCGATCAACTGCACGAGGCTGACGCAGCCAGTCATCCAGCAGTTCGTCCGGCATGTCTCGCAGCGCGAGTGACTCCAGTCCGCGCGTCCAATGCGTGAGGTAAGCCCAATCGTTCGCGTCGTGGGTTGGGGAATGATCTGGCTGCGAGCGCTCGAAAGATTCGGTCTCCAGCTTCTCATGCTCCAAAGTCTTTGCGCTGTCGACTTGGGCGAGATGGTGACTCGTTGAAGAGTCGGATGTCTCATCTTGTTGCGGCCCAGCTTCGTGTGCTTTCAATTCCACACCGCCGTCATGCAACTCGCGCAGGACCGCTAACCGAGTCAGCCGTTCGTCATCGATGACGCGCGTCGGCAGCGACGTCGTTCGAATTCGATCGAGGAGCAATCGAAAGCAATGGCCGTCCGCTCGCACAGCCAGCCCAGTGACCTCGTCTGCGAGTTGCATCAACAGTTGATTTCGCAGCGGAGCAGCGGTGGGTGAAACGATGGTTGAGTCGTCGTCGATCACGAAGACGGGGTACTCGTTCGCTGTCTGAGCCGTAACCGCGAAGTTGGTTAGCGCGCTCGCAAACCAAGCCGCTCGATCAGCCGAGCTTTCGCTGACTGTTACTGCCACAACAGGCAAACCGATGACTCGACCAGCACGTTTCACAAACCGATCAGACGCAGTCCCACTCACTGTGACCAAAGCACAGCCGCGCGAAGCGGCATCCTCAAACACAACGCGCAGGGTATTGAGCCAGGCTTGCTCGAAGTCGAGCTTCCGAACGAGTCTCGAACTGGGCAGTGCGAGCAAGCAGTCGTCAGGTAAACCTCGAGGCGCAAACAGCAACCGTTCGCCCGTTGAAGAGTCTTCGAGAGGCTGCCATCGAACCAGGCGACAACACCGCGGATCAAGCACCTTCAACCCCGCGATTAGCTGGTGGGCTCGCTTGATGCGCGGGCCGCTCAATGTCGGCAAAGCCGCCTGCCAACACTCAATGAGTCCTTCGATCGTATGGGAACACGTCTGATGAAGTGGTTGGGCTTCAGTCTGCGGCAAGGCCCCAACTCGAATGAGCCACCGCATGGTTGCGAGATCGCCGAGATCGAACTCTCGCAGCCTACCGCGCATGATGTCCCACTCCAAGTCTCAAGTGACGAAGTCTTCTCTCTATCGATGGTGTCGCCATACTCTGCCATCACGAGTTTGATCTCGCGAGTTCCGCCCGTCTTGTTTTGGGGGGCAACGCCCTTGTTGAGAATGAACATGGCCAGACGACGACGATCAAAATCTCGCTTGTCGTCTGATTGCGTTGGACTCACTAAAGAACGAGCCGCTGTAATCAAACCTGCATAACCAAGCTGTCATATAAGGTTGAAGTTCGCGACCAGGGTTGCGTCGGAGACATGTCGATGAAAGTCGCAGAGAAAGCTTATCACGAGATTATTGATCTCTTCGCCAAGGGATGTGATCCGCAATCGATATTGAGCTTCAAACCGTCATCGAAAGCGCAGCGCCGAGTTCGATATTTGCTTAACCAAAGTAAGACGGAGGGGCTGACAGCTGATGAAGATGCTGAGCTTCAGCGGTGGGGTGAAATTGAAAGTTTCATGCAATTGGTGAAGGCTCGGGCTCGTCAGTTTGCGGAACCGACACAATGAGCCGGAGCTATATCTCATCTGCGTTACGCAAGAAGGTTCGACTGCGGGCAAGCAACTGCTGCGAATACTGTCGTCTGTCAGCGGACGACACTTTCTTCCCACACGAACCGGATCACATCATCTCAGAAAAGCACGGTGGCGAGACCATCTCAGAGAACATTGCCCTCGCCTGTTTTGACTGCAATCGGTTCAAGGGGACTGACATCGCATCCCGAGATCCGCGAACTGGAACGCTTGTGGCATTATTCAATCCACGAACGCAGAACTGGGACGAGCATTTTGAAGTGGCTGAAGGTGTGATACTTCCGACATCGCCGGTCGGACGTGCCACGGAACGCGTCCTGAAGCTAAACCTTCCACAACGTGTCGAAGTGCGAACGATGCTTTTTAACTCTGGTCGCTATCCACCGCCGTCGTGACGGCGCGATAGGAAACAGCGACTGACTTCCGAGTTGAGATAGAAGATTCAAGAACAAGGAGAACTCATGAAGATTGCCACCGTGCAGACGGATATTCGGTTGGGAGACATTGATGCCAATGTGGCTCGATTGAGTACAGCGTTGCGCGAGACGGCTCGGAATGGCGCGGCGTTCGTCATCTTTCCTGAGTGCGCGCTGACGGGATATTGCTTTCCGAGTTTGGAGGAAGGTCGCAAGTACGCTCAGCAAGTGCCGGGTCCGGCAACGCAGGCACTGGTGGCGGTCTGCAAAGAGCTCGGCGTGCATACGGTCTTTGGCACAGTGGAAGCCGATGGCGAGCGGATCTTCAACACGGCAGTTCTGGCGGGGCCGGACGGCGTGATTGGAACTTATCGCAAGGTGCATTTGCCGTATCTCGGCGTCGACAAGTTTACGACTTATGGCGATCGACCATTTGTCGTGCATCAAGCGGGTGATGTGAAGGTTGGCATGGAGATCTGCTACGACGCCGCATTCCCCGAGGAATCGCGGGCGTTGGCGATTTTGGGGGCTGAGCTGATTGCTCTGCCGACGAACTGGCCGCCGGGGGCTGAGTGTGTTGCGGGGCACGTACTGAATACTCGCGCGATGGAGAACGCCGTCTATTTCGCGGCGTGCAATCGCGTCGGGACTGAAGCCGGGTTCCGCTTCATCGGTCGCAGCCGCATCTGTGCTCCGAATGGAGATACGCTCGCGACCTCCAATGGAGACGCCGAAGAGATTCTCTATGCCGAGATCGACCCAGCAGTCGCCCGCAGCAAGCGCGTTGTGAGAAAGGTCGGCGAGCACGCCATTGATCGACTCGCCGATCGTCGGCCCGAGATGTATGGGTTGCTGACTCAGCCGCATCAGTTAGAGCGGCCGGGAGGGAGGTAGCTGTCAAAGTAGCCGTCATCGCTACGCGTGACGTGCCTTCTAAGTTTGAAGTCGAGTCAGTGGCGACTTCGACTGGTTACAGGCAACGCTGGAAGGAAGGCTCATCACGCGGAGCGGTGATGGCTACGTTGGATCGTGCCGGTCGTTCTTATTACAGGACTGGTTGCGGTTGTGATGACTGTATCGGCGGGAGGGACGTTGCTCCGAATCTGTCGGACTGTCTTGCCGAGCCGGTAAGTCCGGTTCCGTCCGCAGGCATTGACGCGAGCTATGATCGACCGAGTTGTCGGTGCGCTTGCGGAGCGCGATCGTCGATCCATCTTCGGACCGATCAAGCAAGCCCCGACTTCATCGGGGATGATCATGGGGCGCGTGACGGCGAATACGCTCAGCTTCGGACTGCTCTGCCTGACGGCGGTGACGGTTTTGCTGCGCCCCGGTGAGATGTTTCCGGGCCTCGCGGGCTTGCCGATCTATGAGTCCCTGACGTTCGCGACTCTCGCCTGCGCGCTGCCGCGAGTGCTCGCTCTGTTTCAAGTCCGCTCGCTGAAATGTCAGCCGTCGACGCTTTGTCTCGTCTGTATGGCGTCGATCATTCCGGTTTCGCACCTGACGCACTCGTACTTCGGCGGTGCCGTCGAAAGCGTCATGCGCTTCCTACCGGCAGCGATCTTCTATGTGCTTTTAATTGCAGTCATCGATCGCTGGGAGCGGTTCGACAAGTTCCTGAAGGTCATCGCTCTGGGTGCGATGGTGATGGTGGCGATGTGCGTTGCCGATTATCTCGAAGTCATCGATTTCACGTTCATCAATCACATCAATGACAACGATGGACTCACCGCGTCGGGAGACATTCAGCGCGTCTTGAGAATGAGCGGCTCGGGAATCTTCGCGGACCCGAACGACATCTCCTTGCTGATGACGGCCATGAGCATCATTTGCTTGTCGTTCCTCACTGATAACTCGCGCGGACCTCTGCGAGCGGGTTGGCTGGTGCCGTTGGCCGTGTTCTTTGTCGGCATGCTGTGCTCGAAGTCACGCGGCGGATTCTTGTCGTTGGGAGCTGCTTGCAGCGTGCTGGCGATGTTCCGTTATGGAAAGACCGTGGCCATCACGATCGGAGTCATGGGACTGTTGGCGATTCCCGTGTTGGCAGGTCGGCAATCCGAAGCGTCGCTCGATGAAGGGACGGGGAATGATCGCGTCATGTTGTGGCGCGAAGGGCTGATTGCGATTCGCTCAGCCGACATCGTCTTTGGGACTGGATATCGCACATATCACGACATTGCCGGACTGATGGCTCACAACTCGTTCGTGCATACCTTCGTTGAATTGGGATTAGTCGGCGGGACGTTCTTTTTTGGTGCGTTCTTTTTCTTGGGCTGGCAGTTGTGGCGGCTCAGTCGGCCCGAGTGGCCTTTGCTTGATGCGCGACAACAGAGATTCCTGCCGTACATGGCAGCGATCGGAGCCGGATGGACGATCGGTCTGCAGTCGTTGTCGCTGTGCTATGCCGTGCAGACCTTGATGGTGCTGGGTTTGACGACAGCGTTCGTGAATCTCGCGTGTTGGAATCTCAATCCGCCTCGATTGGTTTTGAGCTGGTATCGAACGGCTCGTTTCCGATTGGTGGCGGCCAGTTTGAGTTTGTTCGTGGCGTTCAACGTGTTCGTCACGGTGATGGCGGGGTGATGAGAGTGTAAGTCTCAGCACACTCGTGCGGATTCCTCGGCAGTGGTTAGCGGGCCAAATCAACGGACCACTGACGAAGGACAATGGATCATTTTCTCATGAAACACAAACTGCGAATCAACCTGTTAGCCAGTTGGGGCGAGCATGGCGTCAGCATGCTGATCGGCCTCTTCTTGATGCCGTTTGTGCTGAACGTCATCGGCGATGAGCAGTATGGACTGTGGCTCTTTATCTGTTCGATCGCGGGCTATTCGGGACTGCTCAATTTGGGGTTCGCTCAGACGGTCAGTCGCTTCGTCGCTCATCATCAGGCCAAGGATGAAGTTGACGAGATCAACAGCGTGGTCAGCGTGGTCGGCTTGATCTACTTAGGTATTGGCGTGGCCGTGATGTTGGTCAGCGGTGCGTTGGCTTTTCTCTTGCCGTACTTCACCAGCATGGAAGGCACGACAGTCGGAGAGCTGCGGTTCGTCGTCATGACATTAGGTGCCAATGTCGCGCTGACGATTTTGGGCAGCGTGTTTGGAGGCGTGATCGTCGGGCTGCAACGCATGGACGTGGAACGCGGCATTCGAACGATCTGCGGAGTTGTGCGACTGGGCCTGACGGTCTTCTTCCTGAAAGTTGAATACGCACTCAGCACGCTGGCTCTGATCTTCTTTGCGACGACGCTCGTCGAGAACGCAGGCTATGCAGTCATCGTGAAGCGACTGATGCCGACTCTGAAACTGAGCTGGCGGTTCTGTAACAAGAAGACCTTGAAGGCGTGCTCGGGTTTCAGCGCGTTCTCGTTGCTGGAGAACATCTCGGTCAAACTGGTCGACGCGACGGACACCATCGTCATCGGAGCGTTCTTCGGCATGGGTTACATCGTGCCGTACTATGTCGCGCTGCGACTGAGTCAATTCATCACTCAACCACTGCAGCTCATTGGTGCCATCGTGATGCCGCGCGGTGCCGAGCTGGCGGCTGAAGACAACTCGCATCGCATCGGTCAATTACTGGAGAAGGGATTGGGCGTCGCGTTCTTGCTGACGACTGCCTTCTTCATCGGCGCGTGTTATTTCGGTGACAGCGTGCTGCGAGCCTGGGTCAGCCGCGACTACCCCGAGAGTCACATGCTGCTGCTCGTGCTGCTGGGAGCCCAAGTAATCGCGACTCCAGTGCGAGTACTTCGCGGTGTGTTGTTTGGTCTTGGCCATCTGCGTGTGCCGGGGATTCTGTACTTCGTCGAGGCCATCGCGAACTTGGTGTTGTCGCTGATCTTGGTGAAGCCGCTGGGGTTGCTGGGTGTGGCACTGGGCACCGCGATTCCGATCGTGCTGCTGGAAGTTTTCGTACTCCTGCCGTACTCGCTGAAGCTCTTGAAGTTGCCGTTGTGGCCGACGCTTAGCCGCATTGTGGGGCCGCACTTGCCGCCGCTGTTCGTGCTGTGGACGTACTCGTTGATGGTGTCGTTGCTGATTGACCCAATCGAAGGTTGGCTGTCTGTCGTGGGTGTTTCTGCCGGTGGTGGAGCCGTGTTGGGAACGGCCTGGCTCGTCTGTCAACACGCCAGCCGCCGCATGATCTTGGTGCCGGATCGAGTGGCATAAGGGGGCTTCTCAGTCGCGGAGCGACTGAGCTACGTAGCCAAGTCGCTCCGCGACTTGGTCTTACTGATGTGGCAGTACGCCGCCCGAGATGCATTGATTGAGAACGAACATAGAGGACTTAGACCGATGACCGTTGCGATGCAGGCCGCTGTGAACTTGGAGATCCGCTCGTCAGCCGAGCGCGAGTTCTCGCTCGCTTCGTGGAAGCAGCTTGAGCAGCGCATCGGAGACCGTGGCGTGGCCTGCTCGGCGGATTGGACGGCGGCGTGGCTGGAGGCTTACGGGGATCTCGTCCCGCATCAGTTCGTGATGGCTCGCGCGGGCGAGCAACTCGTCGCGGCTTGTCTGCTTTGCGAAGGCGTCGAACAAAAGGACGGGCCGCTGAATGTGAAGTCGTTGCACATCGGCACGGCGGGTGAGCCCGAGTCGATCAGCGCGTGTGTGGAATACAACCGGCTGCTCGTTGATCCGGCGTTTGAAACCGAATTCGTGGCGAAGTTGGTCGAGCACCTCAATGGGCTGACGGACTTCGATCAATGGAACCTCGATGGCTTTGATGCTTCTGCGTTGCCAGCGTTTGCAGCTTGCGAAGAGAAGCTCGATTGCGCGACCTCAGCCGCGCGGTACTTCGACCTTCAGGCCGCTCGCGAGAAGGGCGACTTGCAGGCGGCGCTCGGACATGAACCGCGTCGCAAAGCCAAGAAGGGGCTGAAGCACTACGACGGCATTCGGTTGGAATGGGCCGAGACGCTCGACTGCGCTGCTGAGTTCTTTGGAGATCTGACGCGGTTGCATCAGGCGCGTTGGGAGTCGTTGGGCAAGCCGGGCTGCTACGCGAGCGACCGCTTTGTGAAGTTTCAGGAAGGGCTGATTCCGACGGGACGCATGGTGCTCAGTCGCGTGTCGACACCCGCCGGAGTTGTGGGCTGCAATCAGATCTTCTTCGAGCACAACCGAGCGTTGGTCTATCAGTGTGGTTGGTTTCCGGCACCGCAGGGCATCAGTCCGGGTGTCGTGGTGGACTATCTCAATATGGAAGAATCGTTACGTCGCGGTCTGGATGCCTATGACTTCATGGGGCACGAGACGCAGCACAAGAAAGATTTGTCGAACGCCTGCAACGAAATCGTGTGGGCCAAGCGGCGAGCACCCCGACTGAAGTTCGTCGCCCTCGAACAAGCTCGGCGTTTGAAGAGGTGGTTGGGATGAGCTTCGGAAACTCGGCGCATCTTCGGCGAATCGAAGAACACAGCCGACTCTGTCTCTTATACACATCTGACGCTGCCGACGAAGGCT
>OMIV01000155.1 GCA_900299185.1 Planctomycetaceae bacterium | reverse complement strand
CACCAGCGGAGATCGATCACAGGTTGTCGACATCTCGAATGACCAAACGATCGAAGACTTATTCAACACGCTGAAGCTGGCTGGTCTCGATCTGGATACGGGGTTCACAGCAGACGGAACCGGCCTGCAGATCTCCAGCCAAGTCAGCTCGACACCATTTTCGATTGGAGAGAACAACGGCCAGAACGCAGCGTTGCTCGGCATCCGCACGATGACCGCCAATCTCTCATTGAGCGAACTCAATCACGGCAACGGCGTGCCCATGGAGGGCGGATCAACCATCACGATCACGCGCCGTGACGGCACCACAACCGCCATCGATCTCGCCAGCACAACGACGGTGCAACAGATACTTGATCGCATCAATGCAGCAGACCCAGGTCGCTTAAGTGCCGGACTAAACCCTGTCGGAAATGGCATCGCGATCTACGACAACTCAGGCTCGGGACCGCTCACGGTCGAGGACAGCGCGCTGGCTCAAACACTCGGAATCGTCGGCACCGAGACCGGCAGCGATCCGGCCATCCCGCTCGCGGGTAAAGACATCAACTCGAAGATTTCCGAGGGCCTCTTCTCGATCCTCGGCCAGCTTGAATCGGCCCTGCGTAAGGGCGACCTGCGAGACCTCAGTCGCCTGAATGCCAACCTCGATCAAGAAGCCAATCGCTTCTTCACGTTGCGCGGCGTTGTCGGCACACGACAGCAGACATTGGACCAAGCGGAAAACAAACTCGGCGACGAGCAGATCCTGATCAACGACGGACTCTCAGAAAGTTTCGAAGTCGATCTCGCCTCCGTCATCACCGAATACACCAACCGCCAACAGAGCCTGCAAGCGACGTATCAAGTCGTCAGCCGCACGATGAACATGAACTTGATCGCGTTCTTGTGAGGCATGCAGCCAGCGTCGTGTTAGAAGCTCTGAGTTTTGACGTTTCTCAACTGCAAAGAATCTTACACCGCCGAGAAGCGGAGAACGCAGAGGGTTCGGGCCGACTGAAAACTCGATGAGCCCACGCATCCAAGCTCAGTTCCACAGCGGGATGTCGCGTTCGGCCAGTTTCAATTGGCCTTCCAATGCTTCTCGATCCTCTTCCGGACAACTTTGCAGCAGCGACTTGATCAACCGAATCGCCGCGCCACAGCGTTGCGACTTCACAGCCACAACGGCCAAGTCGCGTCGCTCGGCATAGTCCGATGGATTCAAAGCCGTCAGCCGACTTTGAATCTTCCATGTCGCTTCCCAACGTTCGCGATCGGCGTAGATCACCTTCAGATTGTTGAGCATGCGATGAATGATCGACCGTGGTGCAACCGGAACGAGATTGCGAACGATCTCGCGACGCGGCATGTGAGTCAGAGTTTCCAACCACTCGATCGCCGCAGCCTCGGTCAGAATCCGGCTGCCAGCAAAGGCATCCAAGAACAGTGGGCCAGCAGTGGTTTCGATCCGCGACAGAAAGTGCCGAGGCGATCCGATCGGCTGCAAGTCGATGCCCACCTTCTGACAAACGGCTACATGCAGCAGAGTCAGACTGATGGGGATGCCGAACTTGTTCTCAATGATGCGATTGAGATAGCTCGCTTCGGGGTCTTTGTACGCCGCGGCCTCGCCGACAATGCCATGTGTGACTGAAAGATGCTTCGCCACCAACTCCAAGGCGTCATGTTCATTCGAAGCTCTCGCCACGCCACCGCGGACTTCGTCTGCTCGTTCCTCGATCCAGTTTTGAGTGACTGAAAAATCAAGATTCGGATAGGCATCGCGAGCCAGCTCCAAGGCAGCGACGGTTAGGTCTACGTCGGTCCGCCAATCGAGCAGCTTTTTGAATTCGGTGTCCTGCGAAAAATCGAAGTCCTGCGACATGCCTCCGACCTTACTAAAAATCGTCCGAGAGAGTGGTCGGGGCGATCGTAGCTCGGTCTGGTAGTTTCGACTACGTTGCTTGAAGCCTGCCAAAGTCCTGGAGTCGCGTCTCATCGCGACCCGACCAATCGGCACGATTTGTCAGAAAATCCCGTCATTTTCAGGAGCTTTACCATGTCCGCCGGCCTCGTCTCCCTGTCACGTCAGATCGAGGAAGATCCGCTCGAACTGATGGACGAGATCGATCGCCTCAAGAAGGAGAAGGACGCGACAATTCTCGCTCACTTCTATGTCGACGGCGAAATTCAGGACGTTGCCGACTTCACGGGAGACAGTTTGAAGCTCGCCCGTGACGCGACCAAGGTGACCAGCTCCACCATTCTTTTCGCGGGCGTTCACTTCATGGCCGAGACAGCCAAGATGCTCAGCCCCGAAAAGCGAGTGCTCCTGCCTGACATGCTTGCTGGTTGCTCGTTAGCCGATAGCTGTCAGCCAGAAGCTCTCGCTGCTCGCCAACGCGAACTGCGAGCAGAAGGCCGCGACATCGCGACGGTGGCCTACATCAATACGTCAGCGGCGGTGAAGTCGCTCTGTGACTGGATCGTCACCAGCGGCAACGCTCGTGAAATCATCGAACGAGTCCCCAAAGACAAAGAGATTCTCTTCGTGCCCGATCAACACTTGGGCCGCTATCTCTCCGAAGTCACGGGCCGACCGATGATCCTGTGGCCGGGTGCCTGCATGGTTCACGAGGTCTTCAGCATTCAGGACTTGCTGCGAGCCAAACGCAATAACCCCGGCAGCATCGTGATGGCTCACCCCGAGTGCCCCGTCACGGTTCTCGAACATGCGGACTTCATTGGTGGCACCGAGGCGATGCGCAAGCACGTGATGCAAGCAACCGAGTCCAAGACGTACTTGGTCGCGACCGAAGCCAACATGATTCACCCGTTGGAGAAGTGCGCTCCGCATCACAAATACATTCCGGTGCCCGGCATCATGACGTCGTCGGGAGAAACATGTGCCTGCAACCGCTGTCCGCACATGGCTCGCAACACGCTGGTGTCCGTCCGCAACTGCTTGAGAGACGGCACTCCAGAAGTCACTTGGCAGCCGTTCTTCGATCAAGCGAAAGATGTCGTCGCGAAGAGCCTGCTGGGCTAAGCAGAAGCGATTCGTCGCCCACCCTGGAGTGCTCCGGCTGCGACGGAGCCCTTAACACTGCGGAGCAAAGCTCGCCACAGGGATAACTTCACTGTGAGCATCAAGCCGGAAGTAACAAATCTTCCACAATAACGCCGCCAGAGCATTCAAACCGAAAGCGATCACTCACAGAGGCGCCGAGGTCGCAGAGATTGAGAAGATGAGAACTCTCTCCTCAGCGAGTCGCGGAGCGACTGAGTTTGGCCCACGAAAGCTGCACAGACTTAATTGTGACGCGGCACGAGCTTATCCACTGAGTTCTCGAGCAACGCCTGCCAGTACTCATTCGTCAGCACGAACGGCTCGCGTCGTTGCGCAACTCGTTGCAGATCAAAAGAGCCCAACAAGCTGCTCGCCGTCATCGGTTCAACTCTAAAGCTCAGCCCGAGCGACCACGCCAACAGCCCGATTAGTAGCTCCGGGCCGTAACCGCGTTCTCGCAAGACCGACAACCGAGTGTCGCCATGACGCTTGGCCAACCGTCGCCCGTCTTCGCCCACCACGAGCGGAACATGTCCAAAGCTCGGCGGTTGCCAACCAAAGAAGTCATAGAGTTCCAATTGGCGAAACGCACTCGGCAAAAGATCGTCGCCACGAATGACTTCGGTCACTCCCATCGCGTGATCGTCCACCACAACCGCAAGCTGATAAGCAATTGCTCCATCCATCTTGCCGACGACGAAGTCTCCCAGCTCGTTACTGATTCGGCACGATTGCGGTCCCGCGATGAGATCATTGAAGGAACTTAGCTCAGCCGATCCAGCTTCAGCCTTTGAACCGTTCAAAGTTCGTCGGTCCGTCCTGAACCGCCAAGCGACAGGCTGCGAGCCGAGCGTCTCAGCATCAGCAACACCTCGAGCAGCGCAGAGCTTCGGATAGATCGGCCCTTCCTGCCCGACATGCGGAGCACTCGCCGCCGCCGCCACATCCGATCGAGTACACGTGCAGGGATAGACCTGCTCGGCGGCCTTCAGTTGTTCGAGAGCCGAGTGATAGAGCTCGACTCGTTGAGTCTGCACATAGGGTTGATGAGGCCCGCCTCGATCCGGACCTTCATCCCAATCCAAACCCAGCCACTTCAAGTCATCGAGCGCCTGCTGAGTCGCCCACGGCTTCACGCGCGGCGAGTCGATGTCTTCGATACGTAAAACCAATCGGCCACCGCGTGACCGCACCGACAACCAGGCCAGCAAATAGGTCCGCGCATTACCCACGTGCTGAGCCCCCGTCGGCGACGGAGCCAAACGACCAACAATTGAGGATTCAGAAGCCATGTATCGCACGAAACTAAAGGGTCGCAGTTCTTACACACTTCCAACGACATCACGGGACCATACCTCAAAAGCATTTCGCAATCGCCTCGGTCTCCACGATCTCAAGCCCCAACCGAATCTCTCATCAGTGCGTTGTGATGGTTGACGTCACTTGCCAACATCCCAGCCGCTTTTGGGAGTCGTTCCGGTGATGGCTGACGCGAAGGATGCGTTGTGAGAGCTGGCGGGCAATGACACGCGGCTCTGCGATTCGACCTTCTGTCTGTTGAACCGTGCGACGTTTATTCGCCACATCCAGACGGAAGGAGCATTGCTCATGCACGACCACGAACACGAAAGTCGCGGTCCGGGCTTTAACCGTCGTGACTTCCTCAGAGGGTCAGGTGCTGCGGTCGCAGCGACCACCCTCGTGCAGGGAGTTCATGACGCTCAAGCCGCTGACGCCAAGAAGACGGTGTCGGCGAAAGCTCGGGACGTGAAACTCAAAGTCAATGGCAAGGACGTCACTGTCAAGGTCGAGCCGCGTGTCACGCTGCTCGAAGTGCTCCGCGATGACCTCAATCTCACCGGCTGCAAGGACGTCTGCGATACGACCAACTGCGGCGCTTGCACCGTCATGATCGACGGCAAAGCGACGTATGCGTGTGCTCGGCTCGCGATTGAAGTCGAAGGCAAAGAAATCAAGACGGTTGAATCGCTTCGCAATGGCGAGCAAGTCGATCCCGTCATCGCCGGCTTCTGTAAGCACGACGGCATGCAGTGCGGCTTCTGTACTCCGGGCTTCGTTGTCGCGACTCGCGCGTTCTTGAAT
>OMIV01000154.1 GCA_900299185.1 Planctomycetaceae bacterium | reverse complement strand
TTCGTCGGCAGCGTCAGATGTGTATAAGAGACAGCCTGCAATTTCGAGTTGCTCGGCGCGTTGAGCATCCGCTGCGAGCTGCAAGGCGATCGTGGCTAGCTCGCGGTGATAGTCCTTGTCGGTCGGGCCTTTCTCCAACTTTTTGATGGCTTGCAGCGTTAACTCGCGCTCGTCGACGACGAACAATTCGCCGAGTCGCTCGACGATGCCTCGTGACTGGCTGATGTTCGAAGCGCCGGTGGTGAGGTTCAATGCCTCGGTGAGCAGCACGTAGTCCACTGCTGCCGATGACGACTTGCCTTCAACGGCTTCGATCAGCTTGTTGGCCAGCTCTGATTTTTGAGTGGCCATCTTCGCGGACTTGGCCGCCGCGAGATCCGACTTGAAGAGGTCATTGACTGACGCTTGAGCTGCTTTCAATGCGGTGTCAGTTGGCACCGGCTGCTTCTCCGCTGCGAATACCACGGCCAGCGCCAGCCAAGCTGCCACCGTGACCAAGAAGCAACGCAATCGTTGTGATTGAGAGAACTCGACGAGGCCCATGAGTGATCTCCGCAATGGTGAGTGTGTGGAATTCGCCACTTCAGTTGAGTCGCGGCTGGTCGTTCTTGCGTCCCAAGCCGGGCATTGTTGCTGGGGGTTTTCAGTCATGGAGCGACTGAGCTACGTAGCCGAGTCGCTCCGCGACTCGGCTTTCTAATGAGCCGCCTCTACGACTTAAAGACCGGCGGCAGGCGTTGGTCGATGTCTCGTTGACCGGCATCCGGGGGCATGGCTTCAAACAGTTTCCGCACGATCTCGTCAGGAGTGATGCCGTCCGCTTCAGCGTTGAAGTTCGTGACGATGCGATGCCGCAAGACCGGCGCGGCAATGGCTTTCACGTCGTCCGTGCTGACATAGGTCCGGCCCAACAACATGGCTCGGGCTTTAGCGCCGAGGATCAGGAATTGGCTGGCGCGTGGGCCGGCTCCCCAACTGACGTAGTTCTTCACAAAGTCCGGTACATCGCCTTGTCCCTTACGAGTCATGCGGGCCAGCGTCATGGCGTAACGAATGACGTGGTCCGCAACGGGGATCTTGCGAACCATCTCTTGCAGCAGCTTAATGTCGTCGAGCGTCAGCACTTTGTTGATTTGAGGCCGATGCGAAGCCGTGGTCTGGCGGACGATCTCGAACTCTTCGTCAGCAGCGGGATAGTCGACGAAGACTTGGAACATGAATCGGTCGAGCTGAGCTTCCGGCAGAGGATATGTGCCTTCGTGCTCGATCGGGTTTTGAGTGGCCAAGACGAAGAACGGGGCGGGCAGTTGATGTCGCTGACCACCGGCGGTGACTTGATGTTCTTGCATCGCTTCCAGCAACGCGGCTTGAGTCTTGGGGGGCGTGCGGTTGATTTCGTCCGCGAGCAAAACGTTGGTGAAGATGGGACCGGGCAAGAAGCGGAACTGACGCACGCCTGAGTTGCGATCCTCTTGAATGACTTCGGTGCCGGTGATGTCGCTCGGCATCAGGTCGGGAGTGAATTGAACGCGATTGAAGCTGAGATTGAGAGTGTCGGCCAACGTGCGGACGAGCAGCGTTTTGGCCAGTCCCGGTACACCGACCAGCAAGCAATGGCCACCGGCAAACATGGCTGTCAGCAATTGCTCGATCACGGACTCTTGGCCGACGATCGCTTTGTGCAATTCGTGAGTGATGTCTCGATAGGCTGCGGCCAACTTAGCGATGGCTTCGGTATCGGCGTGGTCGATGGACGGAGATGTTGTTTCAGTCACGGCACTCACTTGAGTTTGTGGCGAGAGAAGCGGAAACCGAGTCGATTACGGTAGCGAGGGACGGTAACGGAGCGTCGCTGTCCGCGAAATCTCCCCATGTCATTGGCAGGCTGATCCATGACGACCTGGACCGCTCGGCTGTTGGTGCTGCTGTATGTCGCGGCGGTCGTTGTCGCGCGAAGACTGCCCGCCGGTCTGCGGGATCGGCGCTGCGTATGGCTCTGGTCGATCGGCGCGACGATGTTGGTGCTGCATGTGCTTGTTGCGTTTCATGAAGTCCATCACTGGAGCTGGCTGCATGCTGTCGAACACACAACGCGAGCGACTGAGCGGATCGTGGGGCGATCGACGGGACTGGAGTTGTGGGTGAATCTGATCTTCGTGGGTTGGTGGATCGTCGACTCGATGGTGCGACTGACTCGGCCTGATTGGAGATTGCCTCGTGCTTACGACCGCTGCGTGCAGGGCGCGTGGGCCTTCATGTTCTTCAACGCCACCGTCGTCTTCGGGCCAGCGGGTTGGATGTGGTGCTTGCCCCTGGTTGTGCTCGGTGTGGCTTGGCCTCGACGTATCGGGGCCGATTCGCCGCCTGTGACTTGAGTCGATTTGATCGTTCGATCGAAGAATGCGGCAGACGACGTCTTGCCATCCGCAGGGGCTCACCCAATTGCCTGTTAAACCCTAACGGTTCAGGGGACTGAATTGTGTTGAGGAACCATTCTCGATTGAGACACGAATTCTCGACGAAACCAACAAGGAATCGTTTGCCATTTGCGAAACCGTGTCCAACTCCGGAACGGTTTCTCCAAATGGGTCCAGTCCATTGCCAAGGATCAGTCTCAACTGAATCCAGCGGTGGTCAGGGGAGTTCAAAAACTCGAAGAGAGAGCATTGCTCGTGTCGCCGTGATCGCTCCGATCGGCGGCGAGATGTGACATCCAGCGCCCGGATGAATGCATCAGGCAGCTCGCTCCATACCTCAGTCCTGCAAGGAATCGAAGGAGTTCATTATGCGGAAATGGAACTGGCTGAAAGGCCTGCTTAGCGTTGGAACAGCGCTAGTAGGAAGTGCGGCCTTGGCCGGCGACGTGGGAACCATTCCGACCATCGCAGATCCAGATCATGTCTTCCAACAAACGTCTTACGACATGGGAGTGCTTGGTTTGGGTGGCGACCAGTGCAACAGCTGTGATAGCGGCACGGGACTTGGGAGCTGGTTCTCGGGTGAGAATGGCGATCCTTGGAAAGCGATCGACGCGAGCGAGTGCGGTTGGAACATTGGTGGTTGGACAGAGTTCGGTTACTCGAACAAGTCCGACGGTGTCTTCGAAACTCATCCCCGCCACTTCGACCTGCAACAGTTCAACCTGTTTGTTGAGAAAGTCGCTGATGGCAAGGATGGAATCGGCTTCGGTGGTCGCGTTGACGTCATGTACGGCACCGACGCGCAGAACACTCAGGCTTTCGGTAACCAGCCTGGTAAATTCGACTACCTCAACGGTTGGAACCACGGCGTCTATGGCTGGGCGATGCCTCAGTTGTACGCGGAAGTTGCTGCCGATGACCTGAGCGTCAAAGTCGGTCACTTCTATACGCTGCTGGGCTACCAAGTGGTGCCTGCCACGGGCAACTTCTTCTATAGCATTCCGCTGACGTTTAACTTCGGTGAAGCGTTCACCCATACCGGCGCATTGGCCACCTACAAGGCCAGTGACACTGTGACGGCCTACGCGGGTTGGACTCTCGGCTGGGACACGGGCTTCAACCAACTTGGTAGCGGCTCCAGCTTCCTCGGTGGTGCGGCTGTGAAAGTCACGGACAGCTTGACCGCGACCTACATCACGACCTTCGGCAACCTGGGCTGGATTGGCGATGGATACTCTCACAGCTTGGTGCTGGATTGGATCATCAACGAGAAGTGGGAATACGTCTTCCAGACGGACACGCTTCGCACGAATGGTGGCCCAGCGGGTCAATTGCATGCGGGTAATCCGTATGACACCGTTGGCCTCAACCAATACCTGTACTACACGATCAATCCGAAGTTGAAGCTCGGTGGCCGTGCAGAATGGTGGAAGGCTGATGGTCAGTCCTACAACGAGATCACCGCTGGCATCAACATTATGCCGACCGCGAACATTCGCCTGCGTCCCGAGATTCGTCATCAATGGGCTCCAGGTGCGAACAATGTCGCGAATCAGTTTGGCCTGCCTGTTGATCAAACCATGTTCGCCTTTGACGTGATCTTCACGTTCTAAGCGAATCCCAAGTCTCTCACTTGCGATGAAAAGATTTCGAACCCCGTCACTGGCTGAGCTGGTGCCGGGGTTCGTTCATTTAACGCAGGTCAATCTACGAGAGCCTGATCGTTGTCGTCGCAGTTTCGCTGTTGGGAGTATCGGAGCGAAACGAGTGGCTTATGCGACCTCGACGTCTGCTCGTGATGCCACTGACTGCCTGCCACGGCGCGTAGTCTTCTTAACCGGCATACGTCTCATGAGTCGAAAGAATCCGACGATCTGAGTGTCCCCATTCGCCCATCCATTCCGTCTGTCTGCCGATAGTGCGCTAGAGACTGTTTCGGATGGACTCCGAAGTTTTGCGTGTGGGGAATGGACAATGACAATGCGCTGCGGATCAATCAGGCCTAAGGTCAGTCACATCATTCTGGCTGGCATCATGGTCGGGCTCTCGTGCCTTGGAGCGCGGTTGTTTGCAGAGTCGTTGGCGGTCTCCATTGATGGGCCCAAGCAATGGCACACGAATTACCAGGAAGCACGAGCTGAGTCGCAACGTCTCGGGCTGCCGATGGTCGTGCATTTCTCCACGACATGGTGTGGACCTTGTCAGCAGATGGAACGTGAAACTTTCAGTTCCGCCGAAGTCCATCAGAAGCTCGGGAGCCGGTTTATCGGACTGAAAATTGATGCGGAAGAAGAGGCGGAGCTCGCTGCGAAGTTTGGCGTGAATGCCTATCCGACCGACGTGATTGTCGCGCCGAGTGGACAGATCATGTGGCGGCATGTGGGCTATCTGGATCGAGGTAGCTACGTCGGCCAGATGAAGAACTGGGAACATCGCTTCGATCGGGAACGAGCGGCTGCCATCGCTGCAATTAAGGCCGAGCAAGAACGATTGCTCGCTATGGAGCGGAAGAAAAATTCCAACAACCAAACTCCCCCCATGCCCATGCCGGTTCCGCCCATCGTTGAGCAACCTCAAGTGCTGATCGGTTTGAATGGCTATAGCCCGGTCCGCATTAATAACAATCGCGAATGGATGAAGGGCCGCGCCGAGTATGCGGTTACTTATCAAGGCGTTGTGTTTTATCTCGCCGACGAGAACGAACAGCGACTCTTCAACAGCAGCCCCGAGCGATACGCGCCGCGGTTGCTGGGGTGTGATCCCGTGGAGTTAGCAGCCTCTGACAGAGCCGTTCCGGGACTCATTGAGATTGGAGCGTTCTACGACGGCGAGCTCTATCTGTTCTCCAGCGTGGAGTCGCGGAATCAATTCCGGATGTCGCCTGATCGCTTCACGAAGACTCGGCATGTGCTGCATGCGGATGACATTGGCGGGAAACGGTTTCAATAGGAGTGACCCCATCGTGAAGGCGGCGACTGTTTGACGGGGCGAACTTGAGAATGCTCACTGCACGCCGCTGGGACCTGAGGTGAATGGTCATGCTGAGTTCGCTGGGATCTGCGGTGCTCTTGCTGGTGGCAAGCTTTTTGGCCGCCGAGGGAGACGCTCCGCTTGATCCGTTCGCGGCGGCCAGCGAGGTTCTCAAATACAGCTTTGAAGAAAGCGAAGACCAAAACGTCGACGGAATCCCCGACGACTGGACTCGCCGGCGCGGAGCCGAGTTTCCTGCTTACATCCGATCTGAAATCGATGTGAACGCGGGGCATGAAAGCTTGCAGAGCTTGCGCGTGCGGCTGAACGGCGGACGGCTGACGTACTACTCGCCCTTCAACAACGGCGCTCGAGTCGACTCATCCTTCAACTATGTGTTTCGGGGTTGGGTGCGAACCGAGCGGCTGCAAAACGATGCCGCGATGATCTCGGTTTCGTTCCTCAATCATCGGAAGGAACGGCTGCAACGCTTCGTCACCAGAGCCGTTACCGGTACTCATCGCGATTGGGTCCGGCTTGAGATTGGACCCGTCGAACCTCATCCCGATGCACGCTTTGTATTGATTGGTTGCCATTGCGTGCCGGGAGCGGAGCCGGACCTCAAGGGAGACGTTTGGTTCGACGATTTGTGGGTCGGTCGCTTGCCTCGATTGAAGCTCGGCGGAGATTTGAAGAACCGTTACGTGCGGCCTCAATCTCCGATTTCAATCAATGCGGAAGTGTCGGGGATTGAGCCGGGCGTCTCGTTCGAACTCTTCATGTCGGTGACTGATATCAACGGTAAGGTCATCGACCGCCGTAACGAGCCGATCATGATTTCGAGCGAGCAAGCGTCTCGTGAAAAACTGAAGCTGCCGTTTCGTTGGGAGCTGCCCGCTCAACCTTACGGCCATTACCAAGTGCTCGCGCATTTGGATCGCAATGGCAAACTCATGCTGCTCGGTGAGACATCGTTCGCGGTGTTGGAGTACGCGACTCCTCGTTCGAAGGGCGAGTTTGGTTGGTCTCTTCCACGAGGTTGGGGGGAACTTACTCCGTCGGAGTTGGCCTTCATCGCGAGCCAAGGTGGTATTCATTGGTTGAAATTGCCTCTATGGGATGACGACCTCAAATCGGGGCCGAGTGTCGTCAACGATGTGCTCGATGAACTGGCCGATAAAGCCATTGTGCCCATTGGATTACTTAATAAGCCTCCGGTTGCCATCACAAAGCAGTTCGGTCGCGATTCGGTCAAAGCCAGCGACGTTTTTACGCTCGGCCCTGACTTCTGGTCGTCATCGGTTTTGGCCGCTTTGACGAAGTACTCGGCCTCCGTTGAACATTGGCAACTAGGAGCCTGTCCGAGTAGGTTGATATTGGCGGACATTTTGTCGGGGCGGGGGCCGGTTAGGCCGTTTGGGCGCGGAACAGTTTCAGCAGGTTGTGCGTTAGGCAGATGAGAGCCCACT
>OMIV01000153.1 GCA_900299185.1 Planctomycetaceae bacterium | reverse complement strand
TATTGAACGATGAAGAAGTCCGCAAAGTGGAATGCGACTAAATAGCCGACGGCAGAGATGAATGCTGCCGCAATTCCTGCTGCGAATTTGGCTCGTTTGCCGCCTGACTGCATTAAAAGCGTTGACGTGCCGGTAAAGAGCCCTGCCGCTGCTGATGTGATTCCTGCAATTAAGAACCATTGAGAGATGGCACCGAGAAGTAGTCCAAAGACCAATCCGGCTGCCAACGCTGCCGCGAGGCAAAGCTGAACGCCGACCGAAGTCCTTCTGAGTCTCGAATTGGCAGTGCCTGTATCGGGCGTAGTGCTAATGGCATCGGACATTTGTTATTTCCGATCTTGGTCATTCGTCGGACGCGGCAGATGTTCCACGAGGCTACAAAAAGTGCTCTCGGTCTGTACCGCATCTAACGCAATTCAGTCTTACTGGACCTCCGGCGAATTGGAGATTTTCACGTCGCGAAATCCGTAAGCAGTGGCGCAGTGACGATCAACTTGGTGGCCGAAAAGCTGCAACGTCTTTTTCAAGTGCGGGTCTGTATTCTGAAAGCAGCGCAGCTGATGGAAACGCCACGGCGTTGGGCTCTCAGAAAGATCTCGAGCCGCTTTTTAATCCACGAACAAGAACTCATTCGAGCCAAGAAGTGCGAGAGCGTATTGCTCCCAACTGCTGAGCTTGGCGTCGTCGCTCTTGGAGCTGACGAATTCGAGAGCGAGTTGCCTTTCGGCGGTGGTAGGCGCGCGGTTGAAGAGCAACTGAAATGCTCGGTCAATGCGGGCTTCGTCGGTTGTGGCTTCCTTCTGAAGGCGTGTTGCGAGTGCTCTGGCTTGCGTCGTCATGAAGTCGCTGTTGAGCACGAAAAGTTGCTGCAGCGGCACCGTCGTCACGGTTCGTTGACCGGCAGTGATATTTGGGTCTGGGAAGTCGAAGAGACGCAAGAGTTCGTCGAGCTGATGGCGGCTGATGAAGCCATACAGAGTCCGCCGTCGGTTATTGCCGTCGAGGCTTCGAGACGGACCGCCGAACGCGCGATCGAGGTTACCGGTCACGGCGAGCACGGCGTCTCGCCAGGGTTCTACTTCCAGACGTCGACGTGGCATGTGAGTGAGTAGCCGGTTTTCAGGATCGATCTGAGGCACGTTCGCTGGGGCTGTGTTGGCTAGTCGATAGGTCGAAGACAACATGATCTCACGATGCATGGCTTTGATGGACCAGCCCGAGTCCATGAACTTCACGGCTAACCAATCGAGGAGCTCGGGATGCGAGGGCTTTTCACCCAGCGTTCCGAAATTGCTGGGAGTGCGAACCAGTCCGTTGCCAAAGTGGCCAGCCCAAATGCGATTCATCCAGACGCGAGCTGTTAACGGGTTGTTGCGCGAAGCGATGGCTCGGGCGAGATCGAGTCGACCGCTGCCTTTGGCTTCGAACGTTTGTCGCTCGCCCCCCGATAGAACTGCCGGAAACGCTCGCGCCGCGATCGGTCCTTTCTTCTTGGGATCGCCCGCTAAGTAGACCGGCAGATCCATGCCTGCTCCGTCACTTAGCGAGTGAGCCATCGGAACGTTGATCGCATCTGCGGCTTTCTTGGCTTCGGCAGCTTGCTTGTTGAGCAACGCCAAGCGGTCGGCGGCTGCTCCCTTTAGGTAGCTGCCCACTTCCTTCGTGGGCAGTGCGAGCACGCCTTTGTCCGAGAACAACTCTGAGAACAACAAGGCTTGAGTCAGCGTGACTTCGTTCGTCGCTGATGAACTCTGAATATCGTTGGCACCAGCTACTGTGTTGGTTGCGTCACTTGTTGGCTCGTATTCTAGTCGCGCACCGGAGAAGACGGCGTGGTCGCTGCTGATGGAGTTTTCTTCGTCCTTCTTGCCTGCGCCAGACGCGACGAGGGTCAAGAAGCGAGCGTTGGAGGGGAGCGTGACATCGACTGAAACGAACTTGCCGTTCGCTCGCACTGGATCTGGCAATGTTTCGGCGAAGTAATAGGAGCCGTCGTTTTCATCGACCTTGGCCGGCTGACCATTCACCGTTGCAGAGATGATGGCATCGAACTCGCTCTCTTTCTGATGTGGTTTGGACACGATGACTGCGAGATGAACGCTGGCTTGTGAGCCTCCGAAAACGTCATCGTTCAAGCCTGCTCGATCGACCTTAAATTTCAAAACGCGATCGGCCGGAATGAGGCCAGCTCGCCGGATTTCATCGAGATCAAACGTGATAAGAGCATTGGCGTGCATGCCGATGCCTTGCTCGGTGCGGGGCAGATTGGCCGGGGCTGATTTGCCTGTAGTACGAATTCCACCTTGGCTGTCCCAACCATCGTTGACGATCGCTCCGTGACTTCGCTCGTCGGTGCCCAGCGATTGAAAATCAAAGTTGATTCCGGTGGCGATGGTCGTTGAATGCCCCCAACCCTGAGCGACACGGGCAACCCCGAAACTCTTTTCACTCGCCGCTGACTTGAATGGGTCAGATGCAACGGCGGTGCTCAGCGATGCTCCTTTGGCATCGTCGAACAAGTTGCCGAGAGGGATCGTTCCCGGCGCGACGACCGCTCGATCTGACTCTGAAATGAAGGCGACATCCTCGCCGTATTGCCGAACGATTGCGGTGCGAAGTGGCACCAGAGCCGCAGCTTGCTGGCGGAGTTCTTCGCCGATGGCGGTAACTGCTGCGACTGCGGCTTCATCTTTTGAGAGGTCCGATTTTGAATCCTGATTCGACTTAAGCTTGCGCCAACTATCGAGGTACGGTCGCTGTGCTTTGATCGCTCCTGAGTCCTTCTTTTCATCGAGATAAGCAACCCATTGTCGCACTAACTCTTCGTTAAGCTTCAGTGACTTGGCGGTCTCGGTGACGGCCTTCTTCTCGTCTTTCTTGGACGCTCGATGTTGCATGACATGCCAAGCGGCAGACACGTACTTTGGGATGTCGGGAATCAGTTGTTCGCGCACCTCGCGAGATTGGGACATCAAGAACCGATCAACTTCAAGCTGCTGTTCTTTAGCGACGTTTTCCGCTTGGGACTTGGCGTGCACGACATCGTCTGGCGCTGCGGGACGCTCAAGATATTGAGTGCTCGCGAAGACGCTGAGCAGTCCGTAGTAGTCCGTCATCGAGAGCGGATCGAATTTGTGATCGTGGCAGCGGGCACAAGAGATCGTTAACGCTTGAGTGCCGCGGACGAGCACGTCGATGCGGTCGTCCCATTCGTCGGCCAAAGCTTTGTCTTTCTCTCCATTGTCTTGGTAGTAGACCGGGCCGAGAGCGAAGAGTCCCAACGCCTTGATCCGTTCGTGCTTGGGTTGAGGACTATCCTCAAGCAAATCTCCGGCAACTTGCTGCATCAAGAACGCGTCGAAAGGCAGGTCCGAGTTGAACGCGTTGACGACCCAGTCTCGATACAGATAGCCCTGTGGATATCGTCGCGCCTTGAAGGTGTGAGCTTGGTCTTCTCCATAACGAGCAATGTCGAGCCAGTACCGAGCCCATCGCTCTCCGTAATGAGGCGACTGCAGCAGTTCATCGACGACCTTGCCAAACGCTTCTCGATCCGGTGCCGCATCCTTTAGGAAGGCATCGACCTGCTCGGGCGTGGGCGGCAGTCCGATGAGATCAAAATACGCTCGGCGAATGAGCGTGCGGCGGTCGGCTGATGCAGCAGGCTGAAGTCCGGCAGCTTCTTGTTTGGAAAGAATGAAGCGATCAAGTTCGCTCGTGGCCCAGTTTTGCGTTTTCACCTGAGGAGCTGCTTGAGCAACTGGCCGCTTGAATGCCCAGTGATTGGCGGCATGACTCGGATCAACCGCAGTTGTCTTAGTCGCAACGGACACTCTTGGGTCCGGAGCGCCTTGCTTGACCCACGTTTCAAAGTCGGCGATCACCGCTTCGGGCAGCTTGCCTTTCGGGGGCATTTCCAGGCCGTCGTATCGTAGTGCTTGAATGAGCGGGCTTTTCTTGGGATCAGCGTTGATGACAACCGCCGGTCCTGAATCTCCACCCTTGGCGATTGAGTCGCGGTCATCAACCCGCAGTCCGCCACGAGGTGTCGCGATCTTTGCCGAATGGCATTCGTAACAGTACTTGACGAGTATCGGTCGGATCTTGCTCTCGAAGAATTCAATCTGTTCTGCGGTTGGCTCTGTCGCCTGTGATGAGTTCTGAATCAGGCCAAAGCAAAGTACGACGTGAGCGAGAAGCGACGTTCGGAGAGTTGTCATGTTCGAACTCAAAATGGCAGGTAGGAGAAGCGAGCGAGTCGCAGCATTCAGGCGGAAAACGGAGACTGCTTGATTCACGGCGCGAACACAAGCGCGAATTGTCTCGTGGCTCGGCATCATGTTTCTCGCTTGCGACTACTTTTCGATGGTTCAACATGGATCTTGTTGGCCGAGTCACACGTGTCTTAAGCATCAAGCGAGCTTCGTTTCGTCGCCTTGCTTCAATCGTTGATTGAAATCACGAATCACCATGCCGCGCGTTTTTATTCCTCCGTCACTCAAACCATTCTCTAATGGAACAGCCTTCGTCGATATCGAGGCGCGCAGCGTCAGAGCCTTAGTTGAACGACTTGATGAGCTATTCCCCGGACTGAAATCCAGACTGACGGATGGCGACTCGCTTAAAGCAGGACTTGCGGTCTCAATTGACGGACAGGTAGCGACGATGGGGCTCTATCAGCGATTCGCGGATGCGCGGGAAGTTCATTTCGTTTTGGCAATCGGTGGCGGTTAACTGCTTTGTTACGTCGCTCAAGTGATGGACTCCTCGCGAGTTGCGGCTGAAATCGATAGCTGCCTAGACTGCCGCTCGACGCGTCCAGTTGATGTGACGCGACGAGACCTGTTGCCACTCCTTTGAGCCTCACATGAAACATCGATGCGTCATCTCCTTGCTGATCGCGGTCTTGATGTTTTCGCAGGCATCAGTTTCGGTAGTTCGAGCTCAAGGTGACTGGGAAGTCACTCCTTCGAGTGAACTTGCTTTGAAGCGAGGTCTTGAATGGTTGCATCGCAATCAAGGCCCTCAGGGGAATTGGGAGTCGAACGATTTGGGGCTTGTAAGTCTGGGAGCGTTGGCGTTCTTGGCGGACGGGCATCTTCCAGGCAGAGGCAAGTACGGCGATACCGTTCAACGTGCACTCGACTATGTCATGAAGAACGCCAAGCCGTCGGGCTTGCTCAACATCGCTGATCCCCAGCGAGACATGTACAACCACGGGCTGGCGACTTTTGTTCTTGGCCAAGCTCACGGGATGACTCACGATCAGAGAATCTCGAAAGTCTTGGAGCAAGCTCTGCGACTGATTGCGAACACTCAAGCCAAAGACGGTGGCTGGGATTATCGAGCGGCTCGGCAAGGCTACGGACATGACCTGAGTCTTGTGGTCATGCAGGCCAAGGCGCTTCGAAGTGCTGTCGACAGCGGACTCGAGGTTCGCAGCGATGTCATTCAGCTCGCGATTCAAAGTGTTCGAGAGAAATATCGGGCTGCAAACGGAGCTAGAAACTTAGACGACCCCAGACTTAAAGAGGGACCGGGCCAGTTTACCTACGACGGACACAACGGTACGCCGGCAATGGCGGCTGCGGGCGTGGTCTGTATGCAGGAATTCGGACAATACGACGATTGGCGAATCAACAAGAACGTCGATCATCTAACGAGCGAGATCAAGAAGCTTCGGAAGCCCAACCAAGGTGACGGCACCGTCGCTTTTGACGCTTACACCCTCTACTACGTCGGGCAAGCGATGTACCAAGTCGGGGGAAAGTCTTGGGAAGAGAACTATCCGATTCTGCGTGATCACCTCGTAACAACTCAGACCCGGAAGCCGAATGAACAAGCGGAAGATGGCGCCTGGCGAGACACCCGATATGTCACTGGTGGTCGGCCTGGCCATCTCTTTGGGACATCAGTTGCCTGTTTCGTTCTGGCGATTCCCAACCGTTACCTGCCAATCTTGCAAGAAGGCAAGATCGAAGCATTGAAGAAAGGACTCTAAAGTCGGATCGGTTGCTGCGTAGTTTCTATGTCAGGCATGTCGTTAATGATGCCTGACTGGAGGGGCTGCATGGCGATGACTAGCATCCCCGCACGTGCTCGTGAGTTGCTTAGATCGAATTGGCCTAGATACGAATCTGCCCATCTCATCCAACCCCGCTTGCTCGAACAGGAACTGCTTCGACAACACAAAAGCACTCCATCAAATTAGGACGATTGTCTAACCCGCCAAGAAATCCCTCTACACTCGACAGTAGCAATTTCCAGATCCTTCATCTGGGCGTTTTCGGAGACGAGATTCATGAAACTGACCGACTTTGTTGTGCCGGAAGCCATCATCATTGATCTGAAAGCACGCAAGAAACCTGACGCGATTCAGAGCATGGTGAACAGTCTGCAAGCCGCCGGGGCAATTCCTGAGTCTGATGCCGTTGCAATTTACGCTGCAATTATGAAGCGGGAAGAACTCGGCTCGACGGGAATTGGGAATGGCGTTGCTGTTCCACACACGAAGCATGCTGGCGTTGCAAAGTTGGTTGCTACCGTGGCAATTTCGAAGACTGGTGTGGACTTCGCAAGCTTGGATGGGAACGACGTTCATATCCTGTTCCTCCTGGTGTCTCCTCCCGATCGTCCCGGTGACCACTTACGTGGCTTGGAAACGATTTCTCGCCATTTGCGAGAGCAAACATTCTGCCGCTTGTTGAAGCAAACAAACTCGGCGGAGGACGTCTTGGAACTGCTTCGTGAAGCCGACCAAGAGTAGTTCGAGTCCTGGCTGCTCGCCTCGGATCGCTCAATCGTTTATTTCTAAGAATTTGGTATGTCCAACGCCCAGTCTCGTCAGGTCACAGTCAAGGGAGAGCACGGTTTACACCTTGTTCCGTGTTCGCTCATTGCGAAGACTTCGAACGTATATGCCTGTGAGATTGAGATTCGAACTGGTAACAAGTTGGCCAAAGCCAAAAATATCTTTGATTTAATGGGATTGGGCGTCGGCAAAGGGGCTGTGTTAACTCTGAGTGCGACGGGCGATGATGCTGAAGTTGCCCTCGCCGCACTTGAAGAATTGTTTAATAGCGGTTTTGAACCGCATGCTCGTCCCGAAATCGCTCCCTAATACCGAGCGGCAACGCAGCGAAGAAGCACTGTTCTGCCATGATTATTAAGAGTGGAATCGCCGTATCACCAGGAATTGCGATCGGCCCCGCTCTACTTTTCGGGGTTCGAAGTTTTCGAATTCCGCAACGATTCGTGGCAGTGGATGCTGTCGACGGGGAGGTCACTCGCCTGCGTCTCGCGATTCAAACGGTCGCCAAGAGTATCGAGCAAAGTCAGGAGTCTGCGAGCAGACAATTAGGTAGCGAGTACGCAGCGATTTTCGGCGCCCATCTGATGATGGTGCAGGATCCGAAATTGCTGGGAGAAGTAGAGACATTAATTCGTACAAAATGCTTCTCACCTGAATTCGCCTGCAGTCGAGTCTTCCGTAATTACGCGAGGTCGCTCCAGAATCTCGGAAATGCTTACATGGCCGAGCGCGCGGCTGATGTGCTTGACCTTGAGAAGCGGGTCATGAATGCGCTGCTGGGCGAGAGTCGCCGTGACCTTTCGAATCTGAGTCACCCAGCAGTGATATTGGCTCACAATCTCACTCCGAGTGAAACAGCCAGCCTAGATCGTAAGAACGTCCTCGGATTTGCTACTGAAGGTGGCGGAAGAACGAGTCATACTGCAATTCTTGCTGGTGCTTTAGAGCTTCCAGCTGTGGTTGGTGTCGGCAGCTTCCTGTCCGATGTATCTGTCGACGATGTTGTGATCATCGACGGTAGCAACGGGAAGGTAGTAATCGATCCAGACGAGGCGACTCTGGCAGGTTATCGCTTCGTTTTGAGCCAACAGAAATCAGAGTCTCATCGTCTGGCATCTTTGAATTCAGGTGCGGCTACGACGTTGGACGGCGTTCGTATTCAAGTGATGGGGAATATCGAATTTCCCCAAGAAGTGCAGCATTGTATTGAAAGAGGTGCTGACGGGATCGGGCTTTATCGAACGGAATTTCTCTATATTGGTGCAGACCACTCGCCTTCCGAAGAAGAGCAATTCAATTCGTATCGTGCTGTCGTAGCAGCCTGCAACGATCGGCCTGTGGTCATTCGGACTCTTGACTTGGGAGCCGACAAGATTCCTGGTGGAGACTCGATTTTCCACACAAATGCCGAAAACCCAGCGCTCGGGCTGAGAAGTATTCGTCTTAGTTTGCGTTATATTAGTTTGTTTAAGACGCAATTGAGAGGGATATTAAGGGCGGGGTGTGGAGGGCGCGTGAAAATCATGTTCCCGCTGATAACGTCATTGTTGGAGTTACGACAAGCAAAGCTCATTCTCAGGGATGTAATGGATGACTTAGCCGAGGAGCGGATTGCTTTTTCTCGCGACGTGCAAGTTGGCATGATGGTGGAAGTGCCTGCTGCGGCGCTTCAGGCTCGTATTTTTGCAAAAGAAGTCGACTTCTTTTCGATTGGTACTAACGATTTAATTCAATATGCATTAGCGGTAGATCGTTCCGATCCAAACGTTGCAGCTTTGTATTCGTCGGCTGATCCCGCAATTCTGACTCTACTCAAGATGACTGTTGATGCTGCGAGGGAGCAGGGGATCCCAGTCACGATTTGTGGACAAATGAGTTCGGATTTGCGATTCATCCCGCTTCTGATCGGCCTTGGCGTAAGGACGCTGAGTGTGACTCCGTTTGCTATTGCCGAGGTTCGTGATTTGATTCGACATCTAAGCGTTTCTCAAGCTGAAGAGATTGCAGAGCATGCGTTGACGCTAGATCTTGCTCGGGATGTAGATAATTATCTTCGCGGTGAATTGCAGCGCATTTATCCAGAGAAACAATAAACCTCGTCAGGTGTTCGTCTTTATTAGGCGAATTTGTGAATTTAAAAAAGGGATTTGAAATGAAGAAGGAAATGCTCATTAATGTGCGTCAGTCGGAGGAAACTCGGATTGGCATCATTGAAGATGGGGCTCTTGAAGAACTTTATGTTGAGCGAAATAGTATCGAAAACTTTGTTGGCAATATCTATAAAGGGCGTGTTGTTAATATTGAACCAAGTATCCAGGCCGCCTTTGTTGATTTTGGCGTTGGTCGAAACGGTTTTTTGCATGTAAGTGACGTCGAGTATCAGTACTACAAGCATCTAGATAAGTCTGATGGCAAGTCGCGTGACCGTAGAGCCAATGATCGGAGTATTCGCAATAAGCCCGCGATTCAAGATATCTTCCGGCGCGGTAGTGAGGTCTTAGTTCAAGTTATCAAGGAAGGTATTGGTTCAAAGGGGCCTACTCTTTCCACGTACATCAGTATTCCTGGACGTTATGTTGTATTGATGCCAGGTCTTCAGCGTGTTGGGGTAAGTCGAAAGATTGGTAGTGATGACGCTAGACGCCGATTGCGGAAATTATTGAACGAGCTTACTCCTCCAGATGGTTTGGGATTTATTATCCGAACGGCTGGTTTAGATCGGCCGAAGGAAGATATTGAACGCGATTTGAATTATCTCGTGCGGCTTTGGAAAGTCATCGCAAAGCGTCTGGGGCGATCTTCAGGTCCACTTGATATCTATCAAGATAGCGACATGATGATTCGAACTATTCGTGATATTTACAATGGTGAGATCGAGTCTGTTTGGGTTGACGAACCGGCTGCTTACGAACGAGCGTGCGAGTTCATGAAAGTTGTGATGCCGACGCACGTGGATCGTGTGCATTTTTATGACAGTCAGGAGTCGATTTTTCATAAGTATAACATTGAAGATGAAATCAGTCGGATCCAACACCGGAAGGTTCCTTTGCCAGGCGGAGGTTCTATTGTGATAGATCAGACCGAAGCCCTCGTTGCCATCGATGTGAATAGTGGTAACTGCCGTGTGGATGACAGCGCGGAAGAGACAGCATACCAAGTAAACCTTCGAGCGGCCGATGAGATCTGTCGCCAGATACGTCTTCGGGACATCGGGGGTGTCGTGGTTTGTGATTTCATCGACATGAGAGAAGAGAAGCATCGAAAGGGAGTCGAGCGTGCTCTTCGAAATGCGATGCGTCGAGATCGTGCACGTTCAAAAATCTTGCGGATGAGCCCCTTCGGGTTGATCGAGATGACTCGTCAACGAATCCGCCCCTCGCTTCGTCGAAGCATCTACAAGGAGTGCCCGGCTTGTTCTGGGACGGGATTGGTCAAGACAGCGGAAAGTGTTGCGCTTGAGGTGATGCGCATCGTCATTACTCATTCCTCGCGCGCTGATGTATCAAACATCATCGTTGAAGTCGCCCACGAAGTGGCTGACTATCTAGCCAACAAGAAACGTCGCGACCTGAATGCGATTGAAGACGATGCCAAGGTTTCGATCAGCGTAAGAGGTCAAGCCAACGTCAGTCCGAATCACATCATGATCTATTGCCGGGATGAGGGCGGCCACTTGACCCGGATTCCGCTGCCGGGAGACTCGCAGCCCGCAAAGTGACAAACTAAGATTCGGTTCGTTTTGGAATGGATTGATTTGACGCCGCTCCGAATCGGAGTTGACGTCTGAGTTAATGGCTTACATGTTTCAGGAGTTGTTTGATGACGTTCGCAATTATTGAAGATGGTGGTCGGCAGTATAAAGTCGGGATTGGGGAGCAATTTGCAATTGATCTGCGTTCCGATGTTTCCAACGGCTCGACGATTAACTTTGATCGCGTATTGATGACCAGCGTCGATGGAGTTCGCCGCCTGGGGTTCCCCTTACTTCAAGGTGCCACGGTGATTGCCGAGGTTGTTGAAGCGGTCGTAAAAGCTCCGAAATTGGAGATTCAAAAGTTTCGACGTCGTAAGAATTATCGACGCCATACCGGACATCGTCAGCGTCATACGATTGTGAAGATCAATAGCATTACGGTTCCCTAATAGATGGAGATTCGACTTCGAAATTAGATCGTCGATTTAATTAGGTTGCCGTCGAACGGTGAGTCGAGAGAGTTTGTTTCGCACCATTCTGGTGTGTTCGTGAACTTTTTCGGCTTGCCGTTCTGTCGTTTTGTGGATTGGAGTTCATATGAGTGGGGAACGATATCAGACAGTCCTGCTGTTCGGGGCGCCCGGATCCGGTAAGGGGACTCAAGGCAAGATTTTGGCCCACATTCCAGGATTCTTTCATCTGTCTTGTGGGGATGTATTTCGGTCTTTGGACATCAACAGCGCCGAAGGGCGTCTTATTTATGAATATAGCTCGACAGGACGATTAGTTCCCGATGAGACGACCATTCGAGTCTGGAAAAGGCATCTCGACGCGTTGACTGTTCTTTCTCATTATAAGCCCTATGAAGATCTTTTAATCTTGGATGGTATTCCGAGAAATGTTCATCAGGCGGAGCTTGTTAAAGAGCATATTGATGTTTTGAAAATCGTGCATTTAGTTTGCCGCGATGAAGAAGCTATGGTTCATCGTATTCGCCGCCGAGCAATTCGAGACAACCGAGCAGATGATGCTTCTGAAGATGTGATTCGGAAACGGTTTCGTGTCTATGAAGACGAAACTCGGCCAGTCCTTGAGTGCTACTCGAAGGAGTTGATTTCCGAAGTTGACGCAATTGCCCCGCCGGCTGAAGTCTTGAGGCAGGTTTTGAATTGCGTTGTACCAGTGCAGAATGCTCACTTCTTGGTCAAGCAAAGACCTCAAGTCAATATGTCATCTTCACTGTGATCATTGCTTGGCGTTAGTCGACGAAGAGGAATTCGTTCGAGGCTAGTAGCATTCGAGAGAACGCGATCCACGCGTTTTTTTCGGCTCATCGCAAAACCGTGGGGGTAACTGGTATCAGCCGACGAGTCTGACTTTGGTGGTGTGAAGTGTTTCGATTCTCAGGATGAAGTGATTGCGGTTGCGGTAGCCGTAAGCT
>OMIV01000152.1 GCA_900299185.1 Planctomycetaceae bacterium | reverse complement strand
TTGAGTTCTTGTTGGACGCAGCTCAATGGGATGAGTCGCAGACGACATGAGTGTGTGCGGCATCAGAACTCCCCTCGCCCCTATGGGGAGAGGGGCCGGGGGTGAGGGGCAACAAAGGACGGCCCTCGAAAGCAATTCGAACTAGACCAGCAACGGGCACGATGTTTGTTGGGTGGATGCCGGATGGTGGTAGCCCCTCTCCCCAAAGGGGCGAGGGGAGTTCTGATGCCGCACACACTCATGTCGTCTGCGACTCATCCCATTGAGCTGCGTCCAACAAGAACTCAAACGCCTTTCGAAACTCATCTGGGACAGGTTTCAATCCGCCGTTCATATCATCGAGCACATTGCCATCCATCGGCATGGGCACCGCCTCATCACCCGACGACTTCAGACTGGGAATGAAGACGCTCAAACCTTGAGTCCTCGCAGCCGTTGTACGCGCCAACCCCAACCAGGCGGACTTCGCGTCTTCCACCAAGTCACTCAGGTCCGCGAACTCTTCCGACTTCGCGATGACCGGCGGTTGCTCAGACTTCACCGCGACCAACTCAGAGCCTCGCTCTCGATTGATCAGGACCATCACCGCCAACGACAGAGCGGCGACAATTGGCACCAGCATCGGCCACCACTTCATGCCGGTTGACTGCTCGGACACTCGCACGACCGTCACTGAAATGCCCTCAGTCGACTTCGACGGCAACGTCTCTCGACGCTCTGATCGCCAGCCCGTCAACACTCGCTCGGTGAGATCAACAGCTAGCGACTGACCGCGCCAATCCGCGATTGCCGCTTCGAGCAGTAAGAAGTCATCCCATGCCGTGCGGCACTGCAGGCAACTGGCCGCATGCTCGCGCAACGCATCCGATTCAACAAGCTCTCGCTGATCGACCGCCGCATCGAGCTGCTGTTGGAAGTCAGTGCAATTCATGTTTGTGCCTCTTCGATCAGTCCCCGCTCGCGTAACCGAGCAGCCAATTGAGCCCGCGCCCGAAACAGCCACGTCTTCACCGTGCCCTGCGGGCATTGCAGGATCTCGCCGATTTCCTCGTAACTCAGTTCTTGTTGATGGAACAAGACAAAGACCTGTCGGTAGTCATCGCGCAGTTCAGACAAAGCCAATTGCAACTCCTCTGCCCAATCGATTTCGTCATGTCGTTGTTGAGAGTGCTCGCGCCGTTCAGCAGCTTGCTCAACGATCTCGCTCGCGACCGGCAACTTCGCTCGCTTCTCCAACGCCGTGCGGCAGCGATTGGTCGCAATCGTCAGCACCCACGGCTTCAACGGTCGTTGCCCATCCCAGTTATCCAAGTGTCGGAACGCTCGAGCGAAGACCTCTTGAGCCACATCTTCCGCGTCCTCGCGATGCCCCAACATCCGCCAACAGACGCTGAAAACAAGCCCCTGAAATCGTTCGATGAATTCGCGCACCCCGGCCTCGTCGCCGTCCAAACAACGCCTGACGAGTGCCAAGTCCTCGTTCACGATGCTCCGTTCTGAACCAAACTGAGATGGGGAAACTCGAACAGAATACCCCGCGATCCGCTCGTAGGTTTCAAGCGAGGTCCGTAGTTCCAATACCAGACTTATAGCCGCAGAGGTCATCTCGACACGTTTTGCGAAAGCGACCTATAAGAGCGGTTCTGTCATCAATGAGGTTAGGGAGATTGTCGAAATTCCCAGGCTCTTTTGTTGCCAATTGGCTGAGTCCACAGTGGCGCTGAGCGAGCATGGGAAGTCGGTAACTCCTCTTCGTCCGTGATGAACTTCGACAGGTCTACTCCTTCCAAATCGTTTTGAACCGTTCCATTTGAGGCAGCGTCGTGCTTCGAAGCGAACGACCGATGCGGACTTTGTTCCCTTCTTAGATCTCGACCAAAGGATTGGTGGGTTCTATGCGCATTACTGTTTCATGGGTGGCCATCAGCTCGGCAGTGCTGCTGTCGGGATGCCAAAGCCCGCTCCTGCGCGATGGGTTCTTCAAGAAGAAGGATGAAGTCGCAGCGACGAAGCCTGCTGCAGAAGCAACCTCACCGATGGTTGCGAAGACGACTCCGCCGCAGTCTCCGACGCCCTTAACGCCGACGAATCCGCAAAGGCCAGTGACGCCTCCGGCCACTCGTCCGGCTCAATCACCGATTCAACAAGTCAGCGCGACCGTTCCAGCAAATTCGCAGCGACCGACCGGCGCCTCCAACGAACGCATGCAGCTCGATTTCGAACGCGGCGAAAACGCCATGCGTACGAAACGTTACACCGAAGCCAAGATGGCTTTCGAAAGCGTGCTGTCCGTCGATCCTCAGAACTTCGCAGCGCATCACCGACTGGCGCAAGTCAGCGACATGCAGCAACGTTGGTCAGATGCCGAACGTCACTACCTCTCGGCACTCTCATTGCGCCCCGATGACCCGAACGTGCTCTGCGACCTGGGTTACTCATACACGTTGCAAGGACGCTTTGATGAGTCCATCGAGAAGCTCACTCGGGCCGCTCAGATCGACCCGAATCATCGCACTGTGATGCTCAACATGGGCGCGGCTTATGCCGGCATGGGCGAGACCAATCGAGCTCTCTTCTACTTCCGCAAAGTCTTGCCGGACGACAAGGCCAACGAACTGCTGAGCAACGAACTTCAACGCAGCATTCAGCGACAAAAGAACTACGTCAAAAACCAGGGAGCCCCCAACGTCAACCTGCAAGGCATGACGCCTCAGGACCTGACCCGCGAGATGGCGCGCATCCACGAAGAGTCCAACGTCGCGCGAGAACGGCTCGAATACCTACAAGGTCAGCTCGACCAATTCGATGGCTATCGACGCAACGAAGCCACGCGACAACTGCAGCAAGAATTCAATCAACCTCAGAACGTGCAACAGTGGCGCAGCCGCATTAATGGCATCCCCGAGGACAAGGCCAACGCGCGGATGGTCAACCCGGCGCGTGGTGGTTCGCCGTTTGACCAAGGTCAGTCTGCAAATCCCGCTTGGAACGGTGGCTACGACTACGGTCAGGCCAATGGCTTCAATGCAAATAACGGCAGCACCAACGACGGCTTCCGAGGCTCGTCGCAACCTGGCTTCCAAGAGAATCCCAACGTCGCATTCCCGAGTTCGCCGCAGATGGCCACCGGCCAAAGCTCACCCTCCATGAGTGGGCAGAACAATGGTTGGAACGGCTCCGGCAATAGTTTTGCTGGATCAGGTCTTCCAAACAGCAATAGCTTCGACGGCTTTGCAAACTCGACCGTGCCCAACGGACCAGGCTCGTTCAACGGCGGCTTTAACAACCAACCGCCGCAATGGTCCGGCAATGGTCAGTCGGGATTCAGAGCTCCCAGCAACAACTTCGCGAACTCGGGATCCAACTTTGGACCAAGCAACTCGGGTAACGGAGCACCGACCAACGGCTTCAACATGCCGGGCAACAATTCGATGATGATGCCCAATCCCAACCTTCAAGCGGGTGGGTCGGGCTTCAACGCGCCCATGCTAGGCTCGAACGGTCTCCCGCTCGATGGCTTCAATGGAAGCGGAGCCGCTGGCATCAACAGCTTCCCCAATTCCATGAACAATTTGCCGAATAGCAACGGACCGCTGGTTCAAAACAACCCCGGCCCGTGGACCCCTGGATCGCGCAGTGGCTTCAATAACTCCGGGATGCCTCAGCTCCCAAGTGGCGGCTCACTGCCGTCGCCAATTCAGCAGTCCGGCGGACCGTTCAACGGAGCGGGAGACCCAGGCGTCAAGCAACTGACTGAAGCGATGCAGATGGGTATGGGCGCAGGACCGGGGAGCCTCTTCAACTTTTCCGATCCCAACCGCTTCGATGCTCAACGGATGAGCGGCAGCGGTCTGCCAGCCTTGCCATCAACCGGTACTCAACCCAGCAATGGCATGCCCGCGAATGGTCTGCCGATTGGTACTCCCATGATGGGGACGCCGCCGCTGAGCAACTCGATGCCACCAACCAACGTCGACCCTAATCGCTTTCGCCAGATGCCGACCTGGGGCGGGGCACCAAGTCCAACCAGTCGATAGTTCGGTCAGCAGTGCAACAATTGTGACAGCCGAACCGGCTGACAGCAGGGACTTCTTGAGTCAGCCGTCCCGCATCAGCCTGCTTTACGACGGCGACGCGCTTCATGAGCTGCCTGAGCAGCCTCGGGAGCGGTCTTCCAACGTCGATGCACCCAGAAGTATTGCTCCGGGCAACGTCTGACGGCTCGCTCTAATGCCGAGCTATATCGCTGCGTGATCTCGAAGATCGGGTCATCCGAAGTCGTCTCGCGCGGATCAATGACTTCCTCACAACCGAGATCGAACTTCACCCACTTGCGACCGGGCTCATCCGGCAAACGAGTCGCATAACCAACCAACAACAACGCATCGTGCTGGAGCGCCAAGATCGCGATCGACTTGAACGTCGAAGCCGGACGACCAAAGAAGTTGACGAAGACGCCTCGACGACCCGCATCTTGATCGCCCAGTAAGGCGAGATGCTTCCCAGCTTCTAGTCGCTGCACCATCTCGGGACCGCCGCCACCCTTGTCGATCATCACGTGCCCGGTCGACTCGCGGAACCGCCGAAACCAATCATCGAGGTATGGATTATCGAGCGTGCGTGCGACAACTCCCATCGGGAAACCGAACGTCCCGAACGTCGCCAGCGATGCTTCCCAATTGCCGAAATGCCCGCTGACCATGATGACCGGACGGCCCGAGCACAGCGCCGTGAGTGCCATCTTCAAGTTCGTGAAGTTCGTGATGTCATGCACGTTCTCGCACGAGGCATAACGCGGAAACTGAATCATCTCGCAGACCAATCGCACGAGGTGTTGCCACATGCGAAAGATGATGCGGTCTACTTCAGCATCACTCATTTCAGCACCAAGCGACTGGCGAATGTTATCCGTCGCCACGTCGTACCGAGTCAGCTTCCGCGGAAGCACTCGGCAAAGCAAAGTCGCGAATCCATAAGCCAACGCACGCTGCGCCCAGACAGGCAAGCACCACACGATCGCGACAAGTATTCGAAAACCGGCGTACTCACCGAGTCGCCGCAGTTTCAGCCAATTCATCGGGCTCACTCCATTGAGCAGACGTTCGACATCGTCGAAAGGAGATCGCAATTCCTTGCGATCCAGATTCAGCACGCTTCAGGGGCGAGATTCTGAGTCAATACGTTGATCTCACTCAATACATCCCTGGAGCGCTCCGGCTCGACGGAGCCCTCCAACTCAGCGGCAAGTTGCTCGCAACCAGAGTGCGATACCGCCGCCAGCAATGACTCAGCAGTACTTCCTTCCGAGACGTCTTCTTCGAGCGAATCATCGACAGGACTTGGCTGTGCCTGCGAACTTGCCGACGAAAAGTAAGACGGCCAAGCGACAACAATTGGAGGGCTCCGTCGAGCCGGAGCACTCCAGGACGTACTTACTTCTTCGGGTAAGTCGGATCGCTCTTCATCGGCAGTTGCACCGGCTTGCCCGTCCAGGCGGACTTATAGATCGCGAGGATGATCTCAACGCTCTTGCGACCATCTTCGCCGTCGACCTTGGCACGGCCTCCGGTTTCAATCGCCTTGATGAAGTCCTTGAGCTGCTCGCGATGGCCGACGTGACTGATCGCCTTCGGGTCCGTCGCTCCGCCTGAGTTCGCGAGGGCATCCGGCGCGGGCTTCCAAAGTTTCTCGCGCACGCCTTTGTCCTTCGCGGACTTCCCGGCGAAGTCCCAGAGATCGACATACTGATCTTCAACGCGAGCCGAGCCCGTCGAGCCGTGAATCTCGATCCGCTTCAGCAAGCCGGGAAAGGCGCTCGTCGTCGCTTCGATCGTGCCCAGTGCTCCATTCGCAAACTTGAGGATCGCGACGCCGGTATCTTCCACTTCGATGCGTTCATGCGCCAGCGTGCCGGTGAAGGCCGAGACCTCAACGACTTCGCCCATCAACCAATACATGAGATCGACGTTGTGAATGCCTTGATTCATGTAGGCCCCGCCGCCGTCGAGCTTGAACGTCCCGCGCCAGCCGCCTTGATCGTAGTACTTCTGGTCGCGCCACCATTTAATCGAGGTGCTCGCCATCGTCAGCCGACCGAAGCGACCGTCTTGAATGGCGTCGCGCAGAGCGATGTTCGCCGGAGCAAACCGTGACGGGAAAATCGCACACAGTCGAACGTTGTTTTGCTGGCACGCATTGATGATCGCGTCGCAGCGTTTGAGCGTGACTTCGAGCGGCTTCTCGACGACGACGTGCTTGCCAGCCTTCGCGCATTGGACAGCGGGTTCCATATGAGCCCCGCTCGGCGTGCAGATCGTCACGACATGGATGTCGGGATTGGCAAGCATGTCTTCGAGCTTGTCATAAGCCTTACATCCGACTTCCTCAGCGTACCTCGGAGCGGCGTTCGGAAAGCTGTCGTAGCACCCGACGATCTTCGCGCCCTTGATGTCCGCGATGGCCTTCGCGTGAAAGCGCGAAATCATTCCGCAGCCAATAATGCCAAAGCCAATCTTCATAATGCTCTCCATAAGTTGAGGGACCGAATCGGTCTTCGCCCCAAAGGGGCCTCGGAAATCAGCCTAGGGCCAGCTCGCGATAGCGAGCGCCGCCCTAGGAAAGCGATCAAGAGATCGCCGTGCCCTGAAGGGGCACCGGAAAATGTTGACGCATTCCGGTGCCCCTTCAGGGCACGAATCTTGATTGACCAGATTCCTAGGGCGGCGCTCCCGTTGGTCGCTTGCCCTAGGCTGTTTTCCGTAGCCCCTTTGGGGCGAAGACGTAGCCTACTTCATTCGACAGTACTTTTTCTTACCGACCCACAGCATCACGCCGGCCTCGACTTTGATGCGTTGATCGTGACTCGCGATCCGTTCTTTGCTCTCTCCGAGATACGCGCCGCCTTGAGCAATCGAACGCCGCGCTTCTCCACTTGATGTCACGAGTCCTGCTGCGACCAACAGTCGAGCCGCTTGCATGCAGCCGTCGGCTTCAATGAGCGACGCGTCAATCGCGACCTCAGGAATGTCCGTTGGCAAGGCATCGCCGCCGATCTCGTTTTGCCAGCGTTGAGCAGCCTCAACCGCAGCGGCGTCGTTGTGATATTCGCCAATGACTGCTCGCGCGAGAGCGAGCTTGGCTTCCTTCGGATGTCCAGCCAGCAGTGTCTCGATGTCGGACAATGGAATCTTCGTGAGCAATTCAAAATACATCCGCATGCAGTCGTCGGGGATCTGCATGAACTTCTTCATAATGTCGTAAGGCGACTCGCTGATGCCGATGTAGTTGCCGAGGCTCTTGCCCATGCGTTTGACGCCGTCGAGCCCGACCAGAATCGGAGACATCACACCAATCTGCTGAGGCAGCCCGGCATCACGCTGCAGCTCGCGAGCCAGCATGAACGAGTAAAGCTGCTCGGTCCCGCCGAGTTCGATGTCAGCCTTGATCATGACCGAGTCCCAAGCTTGCATGATCGGGTACATGCACTCGTGCATGAAGATGGGCTTCTCTTCTTTGAAGCGTTTGGCGAAGTCATCTCGCGTGAGAAGCTGCGCGACCGTGACTTTGCCGCAGAGTTGCAGGATGTCCGCGAACGACATCTTGCCGAACCAATCGCCGTTGCGATGCACCTCGGCCTTCGAGAGGTCAATGACTTTGCCGACCTGCTGCAAGTAGTCGCGTGCGTTTATTTCGACTTGCTCCATCGTCAGTTTCTTCTCGCGCGCCTTATCGCGACCACTGGGATCACCGACGAGCGCAGTGTAGTTGCCGATGATAATGACGGCCTGATGCCCGAGTTCTTGAAACTGCCGCATTTTCTGCATCGGGACCGTATGCCCGAGATGCACGTCGATGCCGGTCGGATCGATGCCGTACTTGATGCGCAGCGGGTTGCCCGTCGAGCGGCTCCATTCGAGCTTCTGAGCGAGTTCTTCCTCGGGGACGATCTTTTCAATTCCGCGGCGAATGACCGCGAGTTGTTCAGCAACGGGCAGAAACGACATGTCGGAAAGGCCAATGGAACAAGGGCAATTGTCGGTTTGAAACGCCCCAACATCGAGAAAGGGCGAAAGGTGCGGAAAGATACTCAGCGACCAATAGAGCCGCCAGGAGCACCAAAACCACGAACCATCACCAACCAAGCAATCGGCACGTAAACCCGTCAGCCGCGCCGCTGGCGATGCACCTCATACAGCAACACTCCCGCCGCCACCGCTGCGTTGAGCGAATTGAAACTTGTGGCCTGCGGAATCGTGACTTCACCATCGCAGGCAGCAATCAATCGCGGCTGCACGCCTTGTCCTTCATTGCCGATGACAATGGCAGTGGGTTGAGTCAGATCAACGTCACCAATGACTTTGTTGGCCGAGATCGTAGCCGCCCAAACTCGCACGCCGCGCGACCGCAACTCTGCGATCGTCGTTGCGAGATCCTCCACACAAGCAATCGCCACTTGATTGATCGCCCCGGCAGAACTGCGAGCGACATGACTGGTGACTTCTACTTGCCCCGAACGCGCGACAATGACGGCTCGCGCGCCGAAGACACACGCTGCTCGGCATACCGCTCCAAAGTTGAAGGGGTCTTGCAGCGAATCGAGCAACACAAACAACGGCGGTGGACCGTCCGCACGAAGCACATCTGCGAGGTCTCGATACGGAAACGGAGGCATCTTGGCGATCAAACCTTGATGCTCGCGCGAGTGACATAATTCTGTCAGTCGGTCAGCGGCAGCAACTTGGACCGGGATCTGTCCCTCGCGAGCCAGTTCTTCAATCTCGCGCTTCAGATCGGGAGCGAGTTGCTCAGCCACCACGATCTCAACCGGCAACCAATGCCCGGCGCGCAGAGCTTCCACAACGGCATTGCGCCCCCACAACCAACAGCGCTGGTGATTGCCCGCCAGCGACTTGAGCTTCTTCCGTTTTCCGCGTTGTTCGCGTGCTGGCATGAGATCCCTGCTTCGCTCGCCAACAGAGGACACTATTGGTCGCCGCCCTGCCGCGCTTTCAACATTTGGAAGATGCCCCACACGACCATCCCACCACCAACAGCAGCCAGCGCTCCGCCGCTATCCGTCCCGCGTAGCGCCAAGTTTCCGGTCAGCCCACCAATCACGAAGACGATTCCAATCACGATATTCCACATGCTTTAAGCCTTCGATTGAGAGTGCTGAGTCCGACTTCAAGCAACAAAGGCGGAGTCCTGCGACTCCGCCTTTGCTTTGAGTTTGGTTACTTCCTGTGCTTCGCCAAGAGTTCGGCGATCTGCACGGCGTTGGTTGCGGCACCCTTACGAAGGTTGTCGCTCACGCACCAGAACGTCAGACCGTTCGGATTCGACAGGTCTTTGCGGATGCGGCCGATGAACACGTCGTCGCTGCCGTCGCAAGTGAGCGGCATCGGATAGACGCTGTTCGCGAGATCGTCGACGACCTTGATACCTGGGAACTTCGAGAACAACTCGCGAGCTTCCTCAACGGAAACAGGTCGCTCGGTCTCAACGGTGATGACTTCGCTATGACAGTTCGTCACAGGGATACGGACACAAGTCGGACAAACCATGATCGTCTGGTCGCCGAGAATCTTCCGAGTCTCGTAAACCATCTTCAGCTCTTCGCTGGTGTAGCCCTCGTCCTTCAAGCTGCCGATCTGAGGAATTGCATTCAGCGCGATGGGATGCTTGAACGCGGTGTAGTTGTAGTCCTCGCCAGCCAGCTTCGCTTTGGTGCCTTCAATCAGTTCCACACTGCCTTGCAGTCCAACGCCGCTGGTGGCTTGATAAGTCGCGACAAACACGCGCTTCACCTTGGCTGCGTCGTGCAACGGCTTAAGAGCCAGCGCCATTTGAGTCGTCGAGCAGTTCGGGCTGGCAATGATGAACTTCGCATTGAGCGCGTCTTGCGGATTGATCTCTGGAATGACGAGCGCCACATCCGGGTTCATGCGCCAGTAGCCGGACTCGTCAATGACGGTGCAGCCCGCTTCAACGGCATAGGGCAAGAAGTCCCGAGCGACATCGTCGGGCGTGCTCGCGATGACGAGGTCACAGCCCTTGAAAGACTCCTTCGTCAGTTCTTCCGTGACGTAGTCGTTGCCGAGAAGTCGCACCTTCTTGCCGGCGTTCCGTGCCGATGAGAGCAGCTTGAACCGCTTGGCAGGGAATTTCCTCTGCTCCAGCAGTTCCAACATGATGCGTCCCACATTGCCGGTTGCGCCGACGATTGCCACGTGCTCGAACACGACGAAGTTCCTTTGTGATGAATGAGTGACGGAAACCATCTCGCCACAAAATGGGACGACGATGAAGTCCTAAACGAGGATCTCGATTCAGCCCCTCGACCGAATCAGAACTCAAGCGTGAATCGCCACAATTCGAACACCGCGCTCCTCGAAGCGAACTGGTGGGGCGGCCTGCTTGCTAGCGGCCAGCAACAACCAAGTCGGGCGATCCATCAGCGGCTCAACCGAGCCTCAGGCGGGAAGAACAGGGCCTCGCTGACAACCTCAGCTGGCTCCACGCTCGCGAACGCGGGCGAATATACAGTCGACCGAATCAATTGGAAGGGAGCCTCCATCAGGGGTTCTCACGCCTAAGACAGCCCCTCTGGCGCCCCTTCACAACTCCTTCAACCCGCAGTCTTTGGTGAACTCACAAGTCCAAACAGCTCATCACAGTCCAGCCAATCGCGAACCAAATCGCGGCCAGAGGAAGCGTTAGCCACCAATGCTTTTTCTGTTTCGTGAGTACCACAACGACTCCCGCCGTGGCCGCGCCACCCATCAAGCATGCCAGCACAACTCCGCTGACGATGCCCAGCGTCACCCACACCAGTTCCGAAAAGTCCGATGCCAACATGTCGCTTGCCTCAACGTCATGCGATTTGCTGTTAAGCATTCAAATCGTGATCGAGTGAGCCCACTCGACTATTTTTCCAGCAGCTTCGCGACGAGCGCCGTCCAACCGGTTTGATGGCTCGCGCCGACGCCGCGGCCGTTGTCTCCGTGAAAGTACTCGTAGAACAGCACAAGTTCGCGCCACGCAGGATCGGTGGCGTACCGAGTGTCATTACCATGACAGGCACGCCGACCGCTTTCGTCTGGCAAGAAAAGCTGCGTCAGTCGCTGCGAGAGGTCTTGCGCGATCTGCTTCAGGTTCATCAAACGCCCCGAGCCCGTTGGATACTCGACCTGCAACGAGTCGCCGTAGAAGTAGTGGTAGCGTTCGAGAACCTCGATCAGCAGATAGTTGACCGGGAACCAAATCGGCCCGCGCCAGTTCGAGTTCCCGCCGAACAAACCCGACGTCGACTCCGCCGGGACATACTCGACGCGATGCTCTTCCCCGCCGGCATGGAAGACGTAAGGCCGATCGTGATGCACGCGCGACAAAGCTCGGATGCCATACGGCGAAAGAAATTCGTTCTCATCGAGCACGTATGTCAGCACCTTGATCAGCCGCTCCTTGGATGGAATCGCAAGCAAGCGATGCTCATGCGGCGAATTGACATCCTCATGTGGTTCTGACTGCATGATCGAAATATGCCGCGCGAGATCCTTCCTTTGCTGTAAGAACCACTCCATCCGTCGCTTGAAGCCCGGCAGTTTGTCAATGACGTCTTTCTCTAAGACTTCAGCCGTGAAGAGTGGAATAATTCCGACCATCGACCGGATGCGTAACGGCATCGTGAAGCCATCCGTCTGCAATTGGTCGTAATAAAAGCCGTCTTGCTCGTCCCAGAGGCCGCTGCCACCGAGACAATTCATCGCATCGGCGATCGCGACGAAGTGCTCGAAGAACTTCGACGCGATGTCCTCATAAGCCGGGTCGCCCGCCGCGAGTTCAAGAGCCATGGCCAGCATCGTCGCGCAGTAGAACGCCATCCAAGCGGTGCCGTCGGCTTGCTCTAAGTGGCCTCCGGTCGGCAGCGGCTTCGAGCGGTCGAAGACTCCGATGTTGTCCAAGCCGAGGAAGCCGCCAGAGAAGAGATGATTGCCCTCGACGTCTTTGCGATTCACCCACCAAGTGAAGTTGATGAGCAGCTTGTTGAAGACGCGCGCGAGGAAGACTCGGTCGCGCTGCCCCTTTGGTGCAGTCATCTTGTAGACGCGCCAGCAAGCCCAAGCATGAACCGGCGGGTTCACGTCGCCGAACGCGAATTCGTAAGCCGGGATCTGACCGTTGGGGTGCATGTACCACTCGCGCAACAGCAGCACGAGTTGCTCCTTCGCGAAGTCGGCATCAATCCGCGCGAAGGGAATCATGTGAAACGCCAGATCCCACGCGGCGTACCACGGGTACTCCCACTTGTCGGGCATCGAGATCACATCGCGATTGAAGAGATGCTGCCAATCGCGATTGCGTCCGTGCTTACGCGACTGCGGCGGCTCGGGCTGCGACGGATCACCATCGAGCCAACTCTTCACAGCGTAGTGATAGAACTGCTTGCTCCATAAGAGCCCCGCATAAGCCTGCCGCGCGACAAGCCGTTGTTCGGGCGTCTGATTGCTGCGGCATCGCGAGGCGTAGAATTCGTCGGTCTCAGCGATACGCGTTGTGAAAGTCGCGTCAAAGTTGGGACCGAAAGACGCTCGCTCGTTTTGGGTGGCACGCCCTAAGCCATCAGCGAAGGGCGTCTGATCGACCGACTGTTGAGCGGAGTTTGAACTCGCGATTGGTGCGCAACGCCCAGAATTGTTGAAGAGCCGCAGTCGCACCGTTTCACTCGCCCCGGGTTGCAAGGTGAGAACGTATTGAGCCGCCACCTTCGTCCCAAAGCCGCGCGGGTTCACGGCATCATGCTGACTGTGAATGATGTAATTGTTAATGCCGTCCTTCACGTACTGACCGGGGCTCGGCAGATTGAAGATGCGTTCGAAGTTTGTCTCGTTCTCCGTGAACATCAGCGTCGGAGCTTGCCCGTCCGGCCCGTTGTCGACATGCCATTCAAACGCCCCGAGCGTCGCGTGACTGCACGTAACACTGTGCTCGTCGCGCCACTGCATGCGCGGCTTCATTTCGCAGCCATCGTGATCGCAGCCCCATGACCAAGAGTTGCGGAACCACAACGTCGGCAAGAGATGCAGCGTCGCAGTCTCTGGCCCGCGATTGGTCACCGTGATGCGCATGAGGATGTCATCGGGCGCGGCTTTGGCGTACTCGGCAACGACATCGAAGTAGCGGCTCTCGTCAAAGACGCCGGTGTCGGTGAGCTCGAACTCGGGATCATGCTTGCCGCGCCGTCGAGTCTCTTCGACCAGCCGCGCATAAGGGAACTCGGCCTGCGGGTACTTATAGAGACCCTTCAGATACGAGTGCGTCGGCGCTGAGTCGAGGTAGTAGTAGCACTCCTTGACGTCCTCGCCGGGATTGCCTTCGGGACCAGTGAGCCCGAAGAGCCGCTCCTTCAAAATGGGATCGCGACCGTTCCAAAGAGCGATCGAGAAGCACAGTCGACACTCGCGATCGCAGATGCCAAGCAACCCGTCTTCGCCCCAGCGATAGGCTCGGCTGCGCGCGTGATCGTGTGGGAAATAGTCCCAGCAGTTGCCGTGCTCGGAGTAGTCCTCACGCACGGTGCCCCACTGCCGTTCCGAGAGATACGGCCCCCAACGTTTCCAGTTCTCAGTCCGTTCGCGAGCCGCCTGCAATCGCCGATCTTCCGCCGTCATGGCTTATCCCTTTGGTTGGTGGGAGAGGAGGAGTGGCAGGCTTATAGCTCGCGAACAGCGGATGTTGTACGAGCGAGATTCGCTGCGAGCAGTTCTCGGGACGCTTGTCGCTAGTTCGAGTGTTGGATTCCAACAATAGATTTCCGGGAGTGCTCGGGCTCGACAGAGCACTCCAGGATGATTCCGATTTGCTCTTCTTTGCCGTTGTTTTGGATCCTTCGAGCCGAGCCGATTGTGCCGGTCAGAGCGATCGTTGCTGCTTTAAGTCCACGTTGCGCTTTCTGTTCGCAACCGTGTTGCCGACTCGCGACTGCGACCTATGTTTGAGGCATGACCCCTATGGTCGACGTAGTCCATTGAGACGACCGCGACCGCCCAGACCAATCATTGGTCATTGCACCTCTCTCACTGGTTACGAGGCACACGATGAAGCCCAACTGTGGTTCGTTGTTGGTTGTTGATGACGATCGTCACATTCTCGAGGCGATGGCCGACTATCTGCGTTCGCTGGGGCACCGCACCGAGACGGCGCTGACCTGCCAGCAAGCGATGGATCGGATGAAGGAGTATCCGTTCGAGGTCGTGATTTGCGACGTGAACTTGCCCGATCAAGACGGCTTCCAGTTGCTGGAGTGGGCTTCGAACGAATGCCCCGATACGTCGGTCATCATGCTGACGGGATATGGCACGATCGAAAGCGCGGTCGAAGCCATTCGCGTCGGAGCCTTCGACTATCTCACCAAGCCAGTCATCGACGACGAACTCAATCTCGCAATTCAACGTGCCTTGAGTCAGCGTCGCATCGTGCAAGAGAACAAGACGCTGCGCAAGCAGTTGGATCAACGCTTCGGCCTCTCGAACATCGTTGGTCGCGACTACAAGATGCAGAAGATGTTCGACCTGATTGAGAGCGTTGCCGATACCCGCGCGACGGTCTTGATTCTGGGCGAGAGCGGAACCGGTAAGACGATGACCGCTCGATCGATTCATCAACTCAGCACGCGAGCCGACAAGCCGTTTGTCGAAATCGCCTGTGGAGCTTTGCCTGACACGTTGCTCGAAAGTGAATTGTTCGGCCATGTCGCTGGTTCGTTCACGGGAGCGACTCATGACAAAGAGGGCAAGTTCTTACAGGCCGATGGCGGCACGATCTTCCTCGACGAAATCGCGACGGCGTCACCCAGCCTGCAAGTGAAGTTGCTGCGAGTCCTCCAAGATCGCGAGTTCGAACCCGTCGGCGGCACCAAGACTCACAAGGTCGATTGCCGATTGATCTTGGCGACGAATGAGGATCTCGAAGAACTCGTGCGACAAGGCAAGTTCCGCCAAGACCTCTTCTACCGCATCAATGTTGTGACTCTGACTCAGCCGCCATTGCGTGAGCGAATTGGAGACATCCCGTTGCTCGTCGAGCATTACCTCGCCGAGATGAACGAGCGAAACGGCAAGTCCGTCAAACGCTTCGACGATGCCGCGCTGCAAGTCATGCAACGTTATCAGTGGCCAGGCAATGTGCGCGAGCTGGTCAACGTTGTGGAACGAGCGGTCGTGTTGTCCAAGCACGAAGTCCTCGGCGTGGATGACTTGCCCGACAATCTGCGTCGCGAAGATCCGCATCGCACGATGCTGCAATTGCCCGGCGTCTCGAACTCGTTAAAGACCGCGTTGGTCGAGCCCGAGCGACAAATCATTCTCAACATGCTCGAGCAAAACGGTTGGAATCGACAGAAGACCGCCGCAGCGCTCGGCATCAATCGCACCACGCTCTACAAGAAGATGAAACGCTACGACATCAGTGTCGAAGGTCTGTTGGTGTAGTCGGCCCAGCGCGGTTGCTACAAAGTGTCCCGGACATTTTTAGCGATCGTCAGCATCGGGACATCGACGCCATGAATCTCGCTCTTATCAAAACGGCGGCCAGCTTGCTGGTCGCCGTTATTTTTTGGGCGAGCCCCTTTCAGTCGATGGCCGCTGAGAACTCCAGCGACGACGAGTCGCCAGGACTATCGGCTTCGGCAGCTCCGCGACACCTGCGCGACGTCGACGCTCTTTACCGACAAGCTCGCGAGCAAATCGAACTCAAAGCCTTCGGCCCCGCAGCGGCAACCATTCCCGAACTGCTCAGTGTCGGCAGCGATCGGCCGCTCTTCGTGTTGGATGATGCGGACAATCGAGCGCCGGCCTCGGAGCGTTGGATCGGAACGACCGAGGCAGCTCGACGGTTGCTGGCAGCTCTGCCGGTCCAAGATCGCACTCGAGTGATTGAGCGGCTCAGCGGACTCGCCGCCAACGAACTTGCTCAAGCAGTGGCTTTGAATGATGTCGTCGCCCTTCGACGAATTGCCGCGCGGTATCCTCACACAGAAGCCAGCCGCGACGCGTTGCGACTGTTGGCATCTCAAGCACTCGACCGCGGCGAACGCATTGCCGGACTCGCCGCACTCCGGCAGCTTTGGGATCAAGCGCCACCAACCGAGCGTGACGCGCGGCGCTTAGAGCAGTTGAGTAAGGCGTTTCTCAAGACTGCGAGCACTGAACCGCCCGCGCGCAAACCGAGTGTCGACAAGCCTGTGCCTTTCGCCGACCGGCTCACTCCCGAGATCGTTGCGGCACTGAAAGACTCGTTACACGAACAAGCCGAACAATCCATCGCGCTGGGGCCGCGCTCCAAGCCGGTGTTGCGAGATGGAATCGTGATCGCGCGACTCTTCAATCGGTTGATGGCCTTCGACGCTGTCACTGGTCGCGAACGATGGAATGATCTGGCGGGCAACGAAGGGGTAGACCCGGCGGCTCCGCTGACAGGCAACTTGTCATTGAAGGAACTCGTCGCACGATCTCTCGGGCGGCAGTTTCAGATGGACTCGGTGCTGCCCAGCATCACTGCCAACGCGGACTTTGTGGCTTCCGTTGATCCCGGCGATGCGTCGTTGTCGATCCTGCCCAACATCTTGAATCGGCAAGAGTCCATTCGCAGCAACACGCTCCGACTTAGGCATCTACGAACCGGCGAAGTGGTGTGGTCGTTTAAGGGCGAGTGTTGGGATAACCGACCAATGTCAGATCGCTTACAGACACCGGTGCTTCCCGAACTGGGCATTGATCCGCGAGTCGACTCTGCGATCGCGCCGCGAAGTCGGCGCGACGTTTACTTCCTCGGAGCACCGCGTTTCGTGGATCAAAGCGTGTGGGGCGTCGCTCAAGTGGGCCCGAGCTTGATGGGTTATGAACTCTCTGTGACTGACGGTCGCTGCGTTTGGTCGGCAGCAATTGCCGAGATCCCTCAACAACCGATCGCTGACGGAGACTGGAAAGCCGTGGCGGCCCGCGTGGAGTTGGTCGGTTCGCAAATCGTGTTCTTGACCAGTCGCGGTTTGATCTCGGCTTTCGATCTCACCACGCGCGAACCCGTTTGGGCCTATCGGACCGAGCGACATGACGTGCCGCCGCAGTGGCTGCAAACCGGTGCCGAACGGACTGGCCATCGTCACTGGTGGACCGGCTGGCGAGAGACCACCAGCCTCACTGCTCCCAGGACTTCCGATGATGCTGGGTATCCGTGGGCCAACTTCGCCAACGACAGTCAGCTCACTCTAAGTGTCAGCCAAGACCTGCTGATCACTTCCGGTCCCGACCGACAAGACATCGTCGCTGTCGACCAAGCCGGCGTCGTGCGTTGGCGACGAACTTCGTTCAATCCTCTCACGTTGGTTGCAGTTGATCGTCGTCGCTTGATGCTGATTGAACGACACAACGCTCAGCTTTTGGATGCGGTCTCGGGAGCAACTCTTTGGACGACTCGCATTCCAACACCAACGGGCGAAGGTTTTTCGATGGGCTCGTCCGGTACTGAGACAACGCAATTCGTTCTGCCATGCGGTTCTGAGTTTGCAGTGCTGAGCTTGAAAGATGGGAAGCTCGAACGAGTCGCTGCTCCGCCGAATGTGTCGCTCGGCAACTGCATCTCGACTGACTCTGGAATCATCACTTTGTCGATCGAGGGACTGCGACTCGTGCCGTCGTTGGAAGAGTTGCGACATACGAGTTCGAGACCTGAAAGCCCCGTAACGGAGCTCGCTGCCAAAGTTCGTCGCTTGGTGGATGTCGCTCAAGAACATGCTCGCGAAGTTAGCGCGACAGCCGTCACCGAGCGACAGCCAACGACTGCCCAATCGCAAGCAGCCCTGCAGCTTGCGTTTGAATTGCTGGGACATACTCCGCCCGGACTGCAGCGCTTCGACGATTGGGGACCGCTGCGGAAAGTCCGTTTTGATCGGTTGGTCGCGGGTTACTTACGAGACGTGATCGAGCACGATCGAGATGCTCGTGATTGGTTCCTTGAGCAGATGACGAATGACCGCGTGAAAGCTGCCGGCAGTCCTGATCCGTTCGCCGTGCAGCGGTTTGCTCAGCGGTTCTCGCACTTCGATGCCGCTCAAGAATTCGTCATCACACCGCCCGCCCGCATTGGTCTGAGTCATTGGCAATCTCAGTTGTTGTTGGCATCGCGAATCCGACCGCAGCAACACGCGACGTCGGCCACAGCGCTCAAAGCCTTGGCCGAGCTATACCGCTCGCGCAGCTATGACGACGACACCCGCGCGACGCTGCTGGAAGCTCAACGCCAAGCATCGGTCTCCGCGTTTCAACGACCGTCGTTAGGCAATCGCTTTCAGACTGATGCCGAGTGGCAAGCGTTGCTCATGCAACTGGGCACTCGCCCCAATGCGTTATGGAGCGAGGCCGCTCCGAAGGTCACCGAGCACGAGTTAGCACGCAACGAAATCGCGTTTCTCACGGTGCCTGTGGAGTCCGCTTCGGGAGCACTCTTCAGTCGGATGGATGTCGGCTTCCATTGGTATTCGGGCAACATCGTTCGCTTCGTGGGTGACGGTCGGCCCGGCGATTGGACCATCAACCTTCCGGCCACGCGTTCGAACTTTCGACGCATGCCTCCGCTAGTCCGAGGCTGGGGCGTCGGTCACCTGCTGATCCTGAGATTGGGAACAGAGATCTTCGCCATCGCGCCGCTAGACGAAGCCGGTGAGCCGAAAGCTCGACTGATTTGGCATACCGACACCAAGCCCGATGCCCAGTTTGAAGGACAACGACTCCGGCCCGCGAAGCTGGGTTTCAGCGACGTCGATGTGCAGTTCTTGGATGCCTACGACCGGCCGTTGGGCCAGGTCGGTCCGGTGCGAGCGGGCTATCTCTGCTATCAGTCGGGCGGCAAGTTGGTGTGCCTCGACACCGCATCGGGCCAGCAACTGTGGGAGCGTTTTGAACTGCCCGCCGAAGCCACTGTGACTGGCGACGAAGAGCACGTCTTTGTGATGGACGAGCAGACGAAAGTGGTGTCGGTACTGAGATCGCTCGATGGTCGCGAGTTGCGGCGCATGACAGCGACCTCACCGGTTGTCGCGCAGATCTCCAATTGGCTGGTCACTCAGCAGGGCTCGCGCGTGGAAGTCATCGATCTAGGTGCGCCAGAACCGACAGGAAGATCTCTTACAACAACAGCCGACGTCGGCCCTGCTCCGTTGCCATTCGCCGTCGACGAGCACTCGCTGGGACTGCTGACGTCTCAAGCTGCCGTCTGGTTTGAACTCGCGACCGGGCGCGAGATCTTTCGAGTTGATGTCGAACGACCGGAGCGTGTCGAAGCCGTGTTCTGCGTCGCCGATGCCGAGACTTATTACTTGATCGTCAGTGGGCCTCGTCGTCCCGAAGCCGCTCAGATGTTGCTGCATCCGCGCTGGCATCGCAGCCCGCTGGTCAGTGGCGTGCTGCTTGCGATCGATCGTCAGGACGGCTCGTTGCGTTGGCGATCGAATGTGACTGACACGAACTGCCCGTTGGATCCTCCGAAGAGCGTTCCGTTCTTGAATCTCACGTCCGTGAATTGGCCGAAGGACAACGCGACCGCTCCGTCATCAAGCTCGTTAGCACTGGTCGATAAACGCAGCGGCCAAACGATGATTCGCACGAACGACCCCGGCGACGGTCAGCACCTCATCCGTCCCAATGCTTCGCAAAGAACAATCAGCGTTCGCACTCGCACCAAAGAGCTGCGATTGGAGTATTCGCCGAAGTAAGTCGAGTTCTCGGAAGCTACTGCGCACGGCAGCGAGAGCTGGATGCCTCTCCTCGCGACAAACCTCTTGCTCCCCTCGCCCCTATGGGTAGAGGGGTTGGGGGTGAGGGGTGGCAGCAATCCGGGTGTGTTTCGCTGAGAACAGGCCGAAGAAAAGCTGAGTCGCCGAGCGACTCGATCACAACGACATCAACCCGTTCGGCAACTCACGACCGACTTACTCATCACCACGAAGGTCGTAGCACACCAACCTCGCACCCTTCTTGGTCGCGATATCGGGGTTGTTCTGGCTGATGTAGAGCAAACCTCGACTGAGAACCGGCAACGCCCAAGTGTCTCGCGCGAGGAACAGCATCGTGCGGTCCAGTTCCTTGTAGCCCTGCGGCGTGAGATCCAACCACAATAAGTGACCGTATTCGCCGAGGCACAGAAAACGACCATCGACTCGGAGCAGGTTCCCTCGCAGCGTGCTCATGTCGATCGCCCGCGTTTCTCCATTGAGGGTGATCTTGTCTTGCCACTCGGGAATCTTGCGCCACGCAACTTTGCCATCCTTCGCACTGAAACAAACCATTGACGCATCGGGCTCGTTGCGTCCATCGAACGCATAGAAGTATCCGTCGTGATGCACCGCCGTGTTCCAGTGCAGACCCACGGCGTCATCGGTTTCATTGTGCTCGGTATCTCGAAGCGACCAAGCCGGAGTCGGCTTGAAGTCCGAACCAATCTTCAACAGCGTGCTACCAGCTCGATACGTCGCCGAGATGAAGACGCTGTTGCCGAGCACCACCGGACACGACGCGTTCACGGACTCGTACTTCTTGCTTCGCCACGGGTATTCAAAGTCGACTTTGCCATTGGCCGGATTGATCGACAGCAGGCCGCCTGTCGGAGGCTGGCTGTCTCCACCAGCAAAGACGAACGCGCGAGGCTGCCCGTGAATCACTCCGGGTATAGGCGAGGCATAGCTCGGTCCCCACTTCTCGCCCGCTCGCCACACGACTTTGCCAGTGTGTTTATCAAAGCCGACGACGCACGGCCCCCCCGGAGCACCAACATTGAGGATCAGCACATCGCCCATCAGTAGCGGCGTGCCGACAGTGCCGAAGAAGTCTTGAGGAACCTTGAACTCTTGATTGATCTGACGCTGCCAGGTCACGCGGCCCGTCTTCAATTCCAAACAAGCAAACTGACCTTCCACACCCAAGATGTAGACGAAGTCGCCATCGATCACCGGGCTCGCGCGAGGACCACTGCCATAGCCGTAGCGATCTTGGTACTCGGTCTCGTACCGATGCTCCCAATACTTCTTGCCGGTTGCTGGATGCAGGCATTCGACAATGACTTCGTTCTTCACCCGATGCGGGTAAACCAGATAGTCGCCTTGGATGCCGGGCGAGGCGTAACCAATGCCCTTGCTCAATTCCCAAACAGCCTTCAAGCCGGTCTTGGGGAAGTTCTTCAGGAGCTTGGTCTCAGTCGAAATGCCGTTATGAGTTGGACCCAGAAAGCTCGTCCAATCGTGAGTCTGAGCCCCCTTGGGCAGAGGCTTCGGCGCGGCATGAAAGGTAACTCGGTCGTAGTCCGCAGCTTTCGGAGCTGCCATCGCTGGTAGCTTGGCCGCCTTAGGTGGGGCGGGATCGAGCAGATCAGCAGCCGACGTCAGCGCGGTTATTCCGCAACACACCAGCAAACACAAACTGGAAACTCGAACCGGCATGAGTGACTCCTTCATGAGCGATGAATCAAAGCAACGCGACCAATTGAAGAGCAGGCAAATCGTGCTCGATAAGGGAGCGTAGCTTGACCGCCCGAAGGCAGCATTCAACGTCGCGCGAAGAAGAGAGTCTTAGCAGCACGACCTCTGCGTTCTCTGCTTCTTGGGGGTGAAGGAACTCTTACCGCCGAGGAACAGAGATCGCAGAGGCATGCCATGGCGATTCATTAAATGAAGTCGAGCCATGAAGGCAGCAGAGAGATCGCGGTCGCCGAGACGATATCCGACGCCACAACTCGCGTGTCAGCGGCATCGTTGTCATACGTGTCGATAGCACCGCCACCATCAAGCGAGTCCGTCCCGCCATTCGCATCGGCACGCGAACCGCCAATCAGGATGTCAGCTACAGAGCCACCAAGCAGCGTATCGTTGCCACCACCGCCCAAGAGCGTGCAGTTACGAGTCAGCGCCGAGCAGTCAATGCGATTCGCGCCACTGCCACCAACGATCGCGACTTTCTCGAAGTTTAAGACTGTCTCGTTACCGGTCGCCGCTGACACCACGACGAAGCCACCGTTAGTCGGAGTGATTGTGAAGTCGCTATCGGCCTTCTCGTAGAAGACATCGTTGAGCGAATCACCGGCATCAAGAATGTCGACTCCTGCGCCGCCCGAGATCACATCAGTGCCCGCATCGCCGAAGATCTGATCCGCGAAGGCGCTGCCGAGCAACGTGTCATTGCCGCCATTGCCATGCACGATCGCAAACACTCCCGACAGTCGCACGTCGATCAGGTTGGCTCCATCGCCACCGTTAAGGTTGTATCGCTCGATGCCCACATGGGTTTCAGTGCCAAGGAAGGCCGAGACCATCGTCAGCCCCGTGATCACGATGTTGGTATCAGCCGTTTCGGACACTCTGTCGATACCCGCGCCGCCGTCCAACGAGTCGATGCCAGAGAAGCCACTGATCTGATCGTTGTCGCCTTCTCCTTTGACCGTGTCGTCACCCGCATCGCCAAACAACGAGTCTGCTCCTGCACCGCCCAAGATCGAATCGTTCTCGGTACCACCGAACGCTCGATCCGCTCCGTTACCACAGTTGATGAAGTCGGTCCCAGCTCCCGACTGAATGCGATCATCTCCGTCGCCGGCAATGATCGAATCGTTACCCGTCTGACCGAGTAGCGAGTCGTCTCCGGCCCCCGAGTCCATCGTGTCGTTGCCGCTACCACCGTCGATGGTGTCGTTACCTGCGCCTGAGTTGATGATGTCATCGCCGCTGGCTGTCGAGATTCGATCGTGGCTGCTGCCAGTTGTCACAGTGTCGTTACCAGTCCCCGAGTTGACTGTGACTTGAACGGTGGAAGCCGAGCAATCGATCGAGTCAGCGCGGTTCGTTCCAACGATCGAGTCACGACCGCCACCACCAACGATGACCGCCGGGAATGACGTCGACGGCACGAATGCGCTGAGATCAATCACGTTGCCGGACGGACCGCCGGTGATGTTGACTCGATCAAAACCGGTGATGACGTCGGCGGTACTCGCACCACCACCCGGAGGCGTCGTCGTCAACGATGTCGGAGTCAGCGTGATGTTGGCATCGAAGGTCTCGATCAACCAATCGAAGCCGGTACCCGGATCAATGTTGTCAGCGCCAGGTCCGCCCGTGATCGTGTCTTCGAAGGGCCCACCCACAATCGTGTCGGCACCGCTACCACCCACGATGGTGTTGAGCCCGTTGCCACCAGTCAGCGTTAGCGGCAGAGTTGCGGCGGCGGCCAAGATGGAATCGTTATTACCTTCACCATTGATTGCGATAGCAGCGGCGAGTGAACTATCGAGCGGACCGACGGTGATCACGTCATTGCCATCTCCGGTATTCAGAGTCAGCGCATTGAGCGGATTCGCAAAGTTCACCGGCAACGCAAGCGAGGCTCCGGCCAATCGCGAAACACCGGCTGTCACTCCATCGTCACCCAACGTGACGGTCTCGGCAGCGGCCAACAAGGTGTAGGACCGAGTGTCAGCCACGATCGAATCCGTGAGCGACTCAATGTTGGCCAGCGTTACGTTCTTCCCCGACCCTCCTGTGATTTCGAGAGTGCCCGAGGTCGTCGTGGCATAAATCAGGTCAACCGCAGTTGCCGCTGAGCCACTGATTGAAACGCTGTCCGTGGCGGCACCTCCGTTGATGGTCAGGGCCGAACCAAGATCGGCGTTTGCGGTAATGGCGTCGTTCCCACCATTGCCGTTGATCGTGATCGAAGCCACGAAGCCACTATCGAGCCCATTGATCGTGATCGAGTCCGCTTGATCGCCACCTTCGATAATCAGCGCGCTCGAAGGATTCGTAAACACGGTCGTCACACCGTCGATCACAATCTGGCTTTCACCGTCATTCGACGTGCCGCTATCCGACACCACCACCGTATGAGACACACCGTTGCTCAACGTAAAGGTTCGCTGGAACGAAACCGGAGGAGCGGTGACTTCCCAACCAACGTCCTTCAGGCCAGCAAAGTCGAGTTCCGTGAAAACCTTGCGAGTGCCGTTGGTGATGACCGGATCCATCGCGGTCTCTTTGCCACCATCCAACGTGCCGTCTTCCCAGTGAGAATCGTCACTGCTGAGTGGGACCGGTCCACCGAGGTCATACTCAGCTTGAGCCGCCGAACCCGTGAAAGTGCCATTGCTGACTTTGGCGTTCCAAGACCCAGCCGTGCCAATGCCCAGCAAGTGTCCGAGTTCGTGCATGGCAACGGAGAAGAAGTCCGCTTCGTTAGAGTCGAGTCCCGATGTCGTCGCACCGAAGTGCCACGTCGCGGTTGTGTTGAAAGTGATCGAACCGCCCCACGGTCCAAAGTCAGTTTTGGGAGTTGCTCCGGCTCCGGTCTCGCCTCGCGTTTGAACGTTCGTCAGAAAAGCCTGAGTCCCTGAAGCAGAGAATCCGCCCGGACCACCGATGCCGAGTGTCGATCCCAGATTACGTCCGCCGGCAAAGACGATCAGCGTGTCAGCGGGCACGGAAAGATCGACCTTGGAGGTTTGAACTCCGGTAGCAGGATGATTGAAAGACGCCGTCCATGTATTGCCACCGGAAACAGTAATGGCATTCAGCGAGTCGTTCAGACGCTGGGTCAACTGCGCACCCGCCGACTCCAGCAAAGTTTTGCGAGTCGAGTCCGCGAAGAAGTTGTTGGTGTCGAGCGAGTAATCGAAGCTCAAAGTGACTGCCAGCAAGCAACGAGATTCACAGATCTCGGTCTGTCGGCTGACGTTGGAGCCACGGCGCGCGCGATGAGTCGAAGTCTTGGCCAACTTGCTCTTCAACCAATCCGACAGTTTCTGAAGACGCATCTGACATCTCTCCTAGCGCTAAGAATTGTTTGCAGTCTGTAGACGTTGTAAGTCGGCTGACTGTGATTTTTCAGTTTCGAAGATAGGGGCAGCATGATGCTGCGTAAGGTATTGAGCTTGCTAGCCCGGATCCGGCGCCGCTGCATTTTTCGCAAGTTGGCGCAGTCTCGCCGAAAAACATGGCAAAAGCGGAGTTGTTTATTGATCAGGCAGTTGAGCCAGGTCCAAGCTCTGGCCGCAGCCAAACGAGATCGAATCCGCCTCCGTAACTCCGACTCGTATTAAGAAGAGACGAGACGAAGTTCACTCGATGTTCCAGCAAACTGAATTTGAATCCCGCAAACCACGTATTCGCTAGACAATTCACCTAACAGACAGACTCCCTTCACAGTTAGTTTCGCCGCTCCTTTTTGGCCGTTCGACCGAAGCGGCTGTCAGGTGCGATCTGATGCTAATTCGCCCAACCATTACCCTGCCTTCCCGCCGGGGCCAATTCATGAAGTTGACAGTTGCCATGCTGCGCCAGTCGGGGCTCTTACTGGTCAGTGCTTTGTTACTAACGACATCTGCTCGCGAGTCTGCTGCGCAACCTGGAGCGCGCGTGATCAAGACGCCGCGCGGCCCCGTTGTCGAAGGTCAGCCAGTTGTCAGCGAGCCTATGCCAGGGCAACCCATGCCCGGTCAGCCGATGCCTGGACAACCTGGTCAACCCGGCGCGAACCCAATGCCGATGGGAGTTCCCGGTGCTGCCGCTGGACCGATTGCTCGGCAAACCAAACCCGAGTTTGTTGCCGATCCCAAAGAACTGCAGATCAAGCCTAACCCCGAAGGCAAGCTGCGCATCAGCTTCCAAGGACAGCCCTGGCCAGCGGTGCTCGACTGGTTCAGCAAGACCGCTGCCGTCAGTCTCGATTGGCAAGAACTGCCAGGGGACTATCTCAATCTGGTAACTCAACGCGAGTACGCGCTGCTCGAGATTCAAGACCTTATCAACCGCCATCTGTTGGCTCGCGGATACACGCTACTCAAGCGCGGTGAGATGCTGACGGTCGAGAACCTAAAGAAGCTCGACCCCAGCATGGTCCCGCGCGTGCGACCGGCAGACCTGAAGACTCTGCCCGATTACAGCTTCGTGAAGACGTCGTTCCCGCTGAAGTGGATGCTCGCCGACGACGCTGCTGAAGAGCTCAAGCCGATGCTGAGCCCCAATGGCAAACTCAATCCGCTCAAGCACACCAACCGCATCGAAGCGATGGACTCAGCGGTCAACTTGCGCGAGATCTGGGAGATGCTGGAAGAAGAGCAAGCCCCCAGCGGCGGCGAGAATCTCGTAAAGCCGTTCAAGCTGGTGAATGTCCGAGTGGAAGACATCATCGACCAGATCCGTGAATTGATGGGGCAACGCAAGCCCCCAACAGGTGGCGGCGACAATTATCAAATGCAGCAAATGATGCAGCAGCAGATGCAACAAATGCAGCAACAGATGCAACAGCAAATGCAGCAACAGGGCGGAGCCAAGGGCGGAGTGAAGAAGGAAGGCGAAGTACGCATCGTCTCGATTCCGCGCGAGAACACCGTGCTCGTCGATGCTCCGCCAGACAAGATGGCCAAGATCGCTGAAGCCATCCAAATCCTTGATCAACCCACCGACCGCGAAACGTCCGTCTTCGAGGCCATCGAGCAAACGCGCATCTTCCGCTTGAACAACCTCAGTCCCAAGTCGTTCGCCGAGACTATCAACAAAGTGGCCGGGCTCTCTCCGCGCACCACTCTGCAAATTGACGAGCCCAATCGAGCACTCGTCGTCTCGGGAAGTCGAGCCGATCTGGCTGTCGTCGACATGCTGGTGAAGAAGCTCGACGGCAACGCCCGCACGTTTCAAGTCTTGTCCTTGCGAAAGCTGCCAGCAGATTACGTCGCGGGCTCCATCCGCTTCATGATGGGCAAAGAAGTCGAGCAACAATCCAGCTCGCAATCACGCCGTAGTTTTTATTACGACCCGTTCGGCGGTTTTGGTCGCCAACAACAAGAAGAAAAGAAGAACGACGACTTCCGAGTCGAGGCCGATGTCGAACACAACCGCTTGCTGTTGTGGTGCAACGAAGGCGAACTCAAAGACATCGAAGCGCTGATGGTGAAGCTCGGCGAACTCCCGATGCCAGGCGGCAACCCCAACAACCGCCGCGTCTATGAAGCTGGCAGCGTTGAAGAAGCCGTTCAAATGTTGAATCGCCTGCAAAAGGCCTGGCCTCAACGTGGCAAGAACCCACTCAAGATTGACGCTCCCGAGCTGCCGGAAAAATCGCCGCTCGATCGCCCAGCGACGAAGCCCATCACTCCCGACCAAGTTGAACCTGCTAACAAGCCATCTAATCGAGAAGCCCGGTTGAACTTTGGTTCGAGTGCATCGTTACTCCACGCCGATCTGCAATCGCCGCCGAGCCTGCCTCAATGGCTGCTCGCATCTGACCAAAGCAGCGATGCCCCACATCAAGCAGCAACGACTCCGCAACGTAAGCCTCAAATCATCCTCGTCAGTGACGAGCCACCGGTTTTGAGGAAGCCCACCGACGCTACTCAAGCTCCAGCCAATCAAGAGGCAGAGGAAGAGTTGCGACAGCTCGTCGACAAGATTCGTAAGCAACGCGCCGCTGCTACTCGTACACCCGAAGCTGTTCCGGGCGAGGCTCCACCGATCCGCATTCGAGTCAGCGACAATGGTCAGATTCATCTCGAATGTGATGACCCCACCGTGCTGGACTTGCTGGAAGAAGTACTCAGCGAACAAGCCACGCCCCGCACCGATTGGAAAGTGTTCCAACTCAAGTACCCAACGACCTGGGCTTATGGCATCGAGCTGACGTTGAAAGATCTCTTCAAGGAAGAGATGGAGGCCGAAAAGAAAAGCGGCGGCATTGAATACGACCCCTTCTTCGGCTTCGTACCTGGAAGCAGCAAATCGGCGGGTGGCGCGCGGCGGCTGTCGAAGCGCAAACCGATGAAGATCATCTCTGATCGAGACACCCAGACGATCCTGGTTCAAGGAGCGAACCAAGATCAGCTTCGCATGATTCAAGACGTCATCAACATCTACGACCGCGAGCAATCCACCGAGGGTCATGCCCGTCGGATGACAAAGATCTTCCAGCTCAAGTACGGCAAAGCTCGAATTCTGGCCGAAGCAGTAAAGGACGTTTATCGCGACCTTCTCAGTGAGAACGACAAATCGATGCAGGAAGGACGCGGCGGTGCGAACGGTAAGAAAGACGAGAAGCCGTCGGCCCCTAGCTACACCTACATCTACGGCGGCAACAAAGGCGGCGGCGACGACGACAAGAAGGAACAGCCTATTAAGTTCAAAGGCTTGCTGTCGATTGGCGTGGATGAGAACTCCAACATCCTCATCGTCTCTGCGACCGAAGGCTTGCTGCTCAACGTCGGGCAAATCATCGACGCATTGGATGAAGCTGCCCGCCCGAACGCATCCATGCGAGTCGTCCAAATCGACTCCCGAGTGAATCCCAAAGTGCTGCAACAAAAGCTACACAGCATCCTCGGCCCCAAGCCTGCTGCTCAAGGCAAGCAACCCAACCAACCGGGCCAACAACCCGGCCAGCCCGGTAACCCCGGACAAGCCGTTCAAGTTGGCGAATAGAAACTTAGAGCTGCCCGGAACTCAAACAGTGACCGCTGCCACCTTCTCAATCTGAATTGTCAGCACGACTCCCGGACTTTGAGTCGCCAGCGCATCCAACTCGGACTTACCGAGCTCAATGAATTCCCACGACTCAAAGGCTGCCTTACTTCCCGACGTGAGCTTCGTCGAAGGCGCTAATGGGCGGCCGCGTCTTGTTTGTTGTTTTCCGGCGACGAACGATGCCGCTCCGGCTGTTGCTTGGCGCGAGTGACAACCAACGTTGGCGAATTAGACCCATCAGCTCGAACACTGAGACTCAATCCCGAACTTGCGTAGTCCCCGTACTTGGCATCGATCGCCGCCCCATGATCACGCTAATGTTTGACTGAGCCGCCAACTGAAACCGGCGATGCCAAGACCTGCACCACAATGACGTCGTGATCGCCGAGGACAGCACCATCTCCGGCCTCGAACGTACCAAGCTGAAAACGACCGTCAGCTTGAATCTTGCCTCGTGCATTGACCGGGGGTTTTGACTTCGACCGCAGCTCAACCAAGCCCATCTCGACGGGCTGACCATCGTCAAACTGAACCTTCCCGCTGACGGGATAAGTCCCAGGATGCTGCGGTCCACACCCAACAGCCGCAAGCAAGCAAGCAACAAGCAGTCCGCACCATCCGAACGACACACCGACACAAATCGGCACAATTTCGATGGATCTATGGTGCTCAGTTTGGCGAGCCACAGCACTAATCGAGTTCGACTTCATTTCCGTCTTTTCGATTACAGAGTCTGCCGAGAAGTTGAGTGTCGAGATTGGCGTTGAGAAAGATGACTCGCCCATCACCGACGACAAACGGGCAAACGCCGTCGTGCCAACTTCCAAAGCCCAATACCGAAGCCGTGTCATCTTCGGCATTGCGAGCGAGAGGTATGCCTGGCCCACCGATTCGAGCAAATGCCATCAAGTCCTCGCCGTTGTAAATGGGGCCATTCTCGGGTACTTGAGAAAGTCGGCCCTTCGGCACATGGATCTCTCCAGCGAGCAACGTATTACTCAAGCCATCAGTCACATTGGCCGTGGTGATTCGATCCAGCCAAGAGACGGGTTGGCTCGACTCACAAATTGCCCGACTGCTGATGAGGATTCCCGTTCCATTTCCGCCCATCCAGAAGTCAGTCGGCAATCCACTCGATCCGCCGGTGAAGTCACCATGCACGGCGCCATAGTCGCCAGTGGCTCCGCCTTCGACCGTGATGAATCCTCGACTGCATCCGCACGGGTAAACCATCGGCACCGTGGTAGGAGGAGTCACAGCATCACTCGCGCTGCGTCGAGTGGGGCAAACATAAAACGAAAAGGCCTTCGATCGCAGGTCAATCGGATGGCTGTTGTAATCTCGATACTCGTCCCAACCGTCATGCGCATTGGTGGCTTCGAGCTGTGGCAGAATCCGAATCAACCACGAAGGTTCTCGGCCACCACAACTGAACTCGGCTGCGTCGCCAAGTCGAGGATAGAGCCGTGCCGGTGGGAAAGCCTTGTAGGTACTCTCGAAGTTCAGCACAGCGGTGCCGATTTGCTTCAAGTGGTTCTGGCACTGACCTCGTCGGGCTGACTCGCGAGCTTGTTGCACTGCTGGCAACAGCAAGGCAACCAACATTCCCACGATCGCGATAACGACAAGTAATTCAATCAGCGTAAACCCGCATCGGTTACTGCGACTCGATGAAAGCTGTGCTCTGAGCATGACGATCTCCTAACTCAATTCCCGCATCAGTGCGCGAATTCGTACAGCAACGCCTCAAACCACAAAGATAGGTGACTACCGCACTCAGTGCGTTACACGTTGCCTCAATGCCCCCAAAAACGATCATCGATTGCTGACTTCTCGCGCGATGGGAGCGGTTATTTGGAATCTACACCAATCCGTCTACTTGTGCACCGTCGAGTTCTTTCAGCACGAACGACCCTAAATCGTCGCAACCGCAAGAAATGAACTCGCCCACGCGTGACGCAGCAACGAACTCGAACAAAGGAACTCAAAGCTTTGGCTCAGATCCTTCGCCTCACTTCTTCAGAAACAGGTCGCTCTTCACGATGAACCTCACCAGGTCTTGAGCGCGGTATTCGCTGCCCTTCAGTTGAGTCGCGTGTTCTTTCAAGTACATCGTTTCGTTGTAAGTCAGACTTCGACCGAGGGCATAGCAAGCCACATGCTTCAAGAAGCTGAAAGCCACTTGATCAAGACGCTCGGTAGCGAGGTACGACTTCAAGCCATTCAAATCTTTGACTTCCGTGCCGTCCGGTAGCGTCGAGCGCGGATCAATGTCAGGCGCCTTCTTCAGCAAGCCGCTGGCATCGAAGGACTCGAACGGCAGGCCCCACGGGTCAATCCCCGAGTGGCACTTGGCGCAGCCCTTTTGATTGCGATGTCGTTCGAGCTTTTGGCGCAGCGTCAATTGACGATCTTCTTCATCGATTCGCGGCACATTTGGCGGCGGATCGTCCGGTGGTTCCGCGACGATCTTGCGAGCCAACCACGCTCCGCGTTTGATCGGATTCGACTCGCGCCCGTCCGAGAGTCCCGACAAGATGCCTGCCTGAGTCAGCACTCCACCCAGTTGCGAGTTCTCATGTCGAATGGCGACGAACTTAAAACCGCTCTCAGTCCGATCGCCCAGTCCGTAGTAGCTCGCGGTGACTTCATTCCCAATCACAAAGTCTGACTGCAACAAGTTCCTCAACGTCAGATTCTGCTCGATGAGGTGTCGGACAAATTGCACCGGCTCTTGCCGCAGTTGAGTCTTCGTGTCGCGAGTGAGTTTCGGATAACGCTGCATGTCGACCGAGACGACATCAAACTTATCGAGGCTCAGCCACTGCGAAGCGAACTCGTTGATGAACTGTCCGAAGCGCGGGTCATGGATGAGTCGATCAATCTCCACATCGAGTGACTGATGCAACGAATTCTTCGCGGCCCGTTCCAACAAACGATCATCCGGCGGGGCGTTCCAGAGGAAGTAACTGAGCTTCGAAGCTAGCTCATAAGCATCGAGATCTTCCGACGCCGGGCTGCTGCTGTTTTCGATCAAGAACAAGAACTGCGGTGACGTCAGCACGACCAACAGCGCGTCCTTGATCGCGCGCTGAAAGTCATTCTTCTTCGCGAAGGATTCTTTCCACACCGCCACAATCGGCGCGAGTTCTTCTGCCGTCAACGGACGTCGAAATGCTCGCGTGGTGAACGAGCTAATGATGTCTTCCGCATGCAATCGCGAACCCGTTGGGTGCCGTGACTCGATAAAGATCCGACGATGAGTCGGCGGCGGCCAGGACTCGTAATACGGACCTTCAAACTCGATCGACTTCACCAGCATGCGCGGCATGTCGCGTCCGTCGGTGTACTCACTACGAACGCCGATCTCACGAATGCCCGCCAGATAATTGACGTTGTCCTTTTCAACATCAGGCGTGGGGAAATCGTTGATCGCTCCTTCAAAAATGAAATCTTGCACGCCGCCCTGACTCACGGGCTGAGGACCATTCACCGGATTGAGCGTGCTGCCGCAGTCACGCCGTAACCCCAAATGAACTCCAAGTGCTGGCGACCTCTTTTCAAACGTCTTGAAACGTCGCGTCATCTCGTGCTCGTCAGACAACGGACTGAAGACCACGCGATGAGATTGATTCGCTGTCACCAGCAATTCACCAGCAGGCAACCTCGCAACCAAGAACGCCGGATGGGGCGCTCCTGTGAAGTGGCGGTCGCCAAGTTGCAGCGTGAGTTGATTAGCCAGTTCGCGACGCGGCGCCTTCAAGAACTGGCGACCCGGCGCGATCAACGCTTGCAGCTCTGAGGTCTCTAACGCGCGACGATAGAGATGGACCTCATCGATCTCGCCATGAAATTGCTGAGCGTCGGGCACTCGGCCCACATGCAGATCGACCTTGGGATTGTCGAGGTTGGCCGAACCAATCGTGCCACTCGCGACGGGAAAGCCATTCACAAACAACTGCGTCTCCCCTTTGCGGCGAACGATCACAGCCACGTGCTGCCAGGTATTGGCTCGTAAAACACGCGCCGGAGATTGCACGGTGCCGTTGGACTGATTGTTCGAGTTCGCTGTCTCAAGCCGCAGCACGCCCTGATTGTCGGGCATGTCCAAGATCCAACCGTGAGTCCAGCCATACTTACCAAGCACGACGATGCCCGCTTGTCGCAGCTTCTTCGGATGAATCCACGCCGTGACGGTGAAGTCACCATCGCCCACATGCATCGACTCATGATGCGGAATCACGACTTCGTCGTCGTTGCCATCCAATGAAACCGCTTGCCCGAACGGAGACTTCTGCAACTTGGCATCACCGACCAACCGTCCCACTAGCCGCGAGCGATCATCCTTCTGCGCCGCGTCCTTATCCTTCTGCTGAGTCTTGTCTTGATTGAATGACGTCGACGAATTCAGCGCCGTCACGTCGCTGGCTAAGTCCTCATCGAAGTGCCAAGCACCAACCAATCCTTCCTGCAGTCGCGTCCCATTCGCTTCAACTTTATTGACAGGCTGTTCGGGTTCATCGAGATCCACTTGATAAATGCCAGCACGAGGAATCGTCACCGTCCGCGACGACTTCAAATCCGCAGGCGGATCCCAAACCACAGCACCCTCAACGTGACCTGCCACCGCGTCAGTGTTGGGATCGAGCAGCAAGCCATCGTCATAACGAGCAGCCTTCACGGTCACTCGAAAGTTGCCGTGATCGGGAAGTTCACGCAGCGAGATCTTGAAGTTCGCCATCGGTCCATAGGTGTTGGACTGACCGAAGATTTCCGGACTTGGAATCGCGGGCCTCAACAGCAACCCACTGGGTACGACTTGAGTTGCCAGTCCCTTGGGATATCCCGGAGTCCCTCGCACGCAGGCGAAGACCGAGTGATAGATGCTGTCAAATTTCTTCCATGCACGGATGGTGTCGTTGCCGACATAGCCCTCGATGAAGTCGTACTTCGTTCGCATGGCGAATGGCTGAAACTCGAACGGCTTCGAAGGCTTGGGCTCCGTGACCATGAAGTCTGCGTTGGCCAATAGCTCGTTGTTAGCACCCAAGATCAACCGATCGGGACACGGCGTCGGATTGATGCTCGTCCCAAACTCCATGCGAAAGGTTTGCACGATGGGCTTGGACTTCTCATCGACCAAACACAGCCCCAAAGCCTTGTCGGCGATGTCGAAGTAGGTCTCGACTTGCAGAGGTGCGAGCTGCAGAAGTTGAGCGTTGTTGGCGAATCCGTCTTTCGAAAGTCCATCGGGCGGCAACGAGTCAGTGAGATCCTCTTGCAGTCCCAGCAGGTCGCGCAGGGTATTGCGATATTGAGCGACGGTGAGTCGTCGCACGGCTCCATTACGTTGAGTTTCCTTCGATCGAGCCGCATTGATCGTGCGCGTAATCCACTGACTGATCAGCCGCCGTTGGTCAGCGGTGAGTTGCGGCTCGTCTTTGGGCGGCATCGCTTCTTCATCGATCTGCTTTTGAATGCCTCGCAGCAGAAAGAGCTGACGATCTTCTGGCACCGCACTGAGCTGATCGACGCGAATGCCCGACTCCATGTTGTCAGGATTATGACACCGGACGCAGAACTTCTTGATCGCCGGCGCGACGTGTTCTTTGAATCCAACCTCATCGAAAGTTGGTTTCTCTTGGCCGCTCGCTATCGACGACAACCAACACACCAGAATCAGCAAGCGCCAAGAATGACAGAGCAAGACATGGTTCATAGCAGCATCAACCACAAAGACCCGTAGCGGGCCAACAAAGAGGCTTACTGGTCTTCAATCGTGGGAGTGCATGAAGACGACGACATCAATTCGGTTTGCAACCACCGCCAGTATTCGGCCTTAGCTTTCGCTCATATCTTTCTCGAAGGTGGCATCGTCAGCGTCACTTAGCCCTTCCGAGTCTCCGGCCGTGAAGTCGCGCGAGTCGCCGTGACTGGCCGAGCGATAGCTGCTGTGCCCCCAATAACCGTGGCTGTAATTTCCGTAACCTCGATAGTGAGTATCGCCATAGAAGTACGGATCGTTGTCTTGGTTGCGATGATCTATGGAATCATCCGATGTCGCTGCGGTCTTCATGCACGACACACACGTCGGCTCACTGTTGGCGTTGTAGCGCGTGTGCTCGTCGCAGATCGGTCGGCCGCATTGCTGACATTCATTGACCGGCGGGTACGGGCAATCGTGGCTGAAGAGAAACCCTGCTCGATCATTACACCGAGTCGCGTCCCATTGTTGCTCACTCATGGTGTCTTCCTTTCGCTCTCGGCTTCAAACCACATCACAGCAGCGACTAGTCCCAACCGCATCCCATCATCACTGATGGCCTTCATTCCCAAGCAGCTCACGGCCAACGTGGAAGCGGTGTCCTTCGAGTAATAGACCGTCTGGTCGCGAGCATCTCTCAGCGATGCTTTGCCGTCCTTCAGCTTGCTCTTGAAGAGGCTCTTCTCGTCCTGTGATTCAAGTTCGAAGCCATAGTCGCGCTTCTTGATGCGGACCACCAACTCGTCTCGACCATTCTTCAACTTCCAATCGCCATCAGCCTGTCGCTGAACCTCAAAGAGTTCCTTCTTCCCCGTGGCATCGATGACTTTGAACTCACCCGGCTTCGCGCTCACATAGCCGACGACAGTGTCATCCGGCTTCTTGATCTTGAGCTTGTGATCGCTGAGGTTGATGCGAAACAGCTCGTGCTCCTGAGCATCAACGACCTTGGCCCCATCGTCCTTCCCTTTGAATTCCCAAACGTCTTTGCCCGCTGCATCTTTGATTTGAACACGACTAAAGGTCTTCGGTTTGACCGGATCGGCAGCTCGCAGCACTGCGTCACTGAGTATCGGCAACAGCAGCAAGGCGACTGCGAGCATCGACCCTCTCGCTCCCCTCGCCCTTATGGGGAGAGGGGCTGGGGGTGAGGGGCAATCGCAATCCGAGTTCGTCCCACCAACTCGCGCACCGCCGACCCAATTCGACTTCGAATCAGCGAAACCGAAATCACAACTTCGAGTCTTCAAAGCCTTCATGACTGCCTCTTCGAAATGGCCCGAGCCAGGTTCAAGATCTGATACAAGCTCAGAAACATCGACATCACCAGCTCCGATCCTTCCGCACTCGTATTTGATCGCGGCTTAGGTTTCTTAGAGCCGCTGTCATTCGATAAGTCTCGTAGTGGCGGTGGCTCAACGGTCCAAGCCGTCGGCGTGGTGACGCGCAGATTGAGCGACTCTTCCGTCACATCGAGCGACTTGATCGCCGCCCAAATCGGGATTTGAACGGCTCCCTGAGCGGACTCGCCCAACGTGGCCAACTGCGGGTACTTCTCGCTCTTCACCTTCAAGTAGAGCGTCATCTCGGAAGAGTTCTTCGACTTGGATTTGAACTTCATCTTGCCGCTGCGTCCGCGCTTGCGACACGACCGAGCTTGATGCTTTTCAGCAGCGTGTATCGAAAACTTCGTGCCGTCGAGCAGGCGGCCTTCGAGTACCAACCACGGGTCGTGGTAGTGCTTCACATTCCAACGCCCAGCCTTCCCGTCGCGCACGTACTTCGACTTGTCATCTTGCGGCAGCAGATTGAGCGCGAGATCAAATGGGGCATCCGGGCTCATGTCTTTGCTGAGGAGCTGCACAACTTTGGCCACGAGTTCGTAACGTCGATTTTCAAAGTCAGTCTTGCGATTGATCAGGCTGACGCCGATCGACCAGATCGTCAGAACTAACGAACCCAGCGGCACCAACAACAGCGCCGGCATATTGAGGATGCCCGCCAGGAAGAAGCCGCCGAACACTCCCGCGATGCCCAACACAGCCATCATGCAACCGCGCGACCGATTGCGTTCCGAGCGTTTATCGAGCTGTCGAATCTCAGCCACTCCGCTTTGGATATCGGCTGCGGTCAACTGGCAATGACATGTCCGAGACTTCGCGATTGCAGCGGCCATCGGACTAAGCGGAGCATCGGGCGTCGACATAAGCGGGCTCTTCGTTTTGCGGCGCAATGCAAGAACTGAAACGCAGTCGGAGTGTGACAACTCATCTCGAAGTTGTGGAAGTCCCTAAGCCCGAGTCACCGCCTCCCTTCAAACCTCTAACGCTCGCTCAATGTCGCTCGACACTTCCGGTCGAAACGCAGTCAGCGTCACGAATCTCTGATTCACAACCGCCGCAACCGGCACGCCGCCGATCATCGCAATGCGGTTCGATGGCAGCGCAGGCACGCGGTCATCGCTCGTGAGAATGCCGACCAGATTGAGTGGGTCGGCTGCCGAAATGACGACAATCTCGCTCACACGTTGCTTGCCGGTAACTGCCAGAGTGAGCGGCAAGGCGCTTGCCGCAGGATCTGCCCTGCTCGGGTTCTCCGGCTTTCCCACAACCGCCGCAGTTGTGCTTTCCGTTACAGCATCCGACAAGAACGATTGCCGCAACGAGTGCGTTTGGCGGGAGTGCTCGCGCCGCAGTCGGCCGCGCGGAGTTTGGATGTTGGCTCCTAGAGTGCTCGTCGCATCTTGCTGGTTTCCTAATGCAGCAGCGCCAGCATCTTGAGAACTCGATCGCTCAGCCGTCTTGCTCTCGTCGTCCAAGAAGTGCGGACGAGCAGCCTTGGCTGCGTTTCGCGAAGCCCTCGGCGAATGATCTGATCCATGCTCACGCTCGCGAAGTTGCCGCAGCTTCTGCACCGAGTCAGGTAATGCAAATTGCTCCCCAGCGACCCCGGCGACAAACCGTCCGCCGCGAATCTCGCCACGTGCTTCGAGCTTGCGATAGAGCTGCAAGAGCTGCCACCAACGCGGAGCTCCGAGTTCTCGTTGCAGCAGATCCTTAAAGACGACGCCCCACCGCCGCAGGAGTTGCCATGCCCATTGTTCAATGAATTCATTGTCGCCTTTCGCTCCGCGAAAGGGTGTCTGCTCTTCAGTCAGTCTTCGATCGTCCGCCTGCACTTCGACATTGGCGACATCAGAAGAAGCACTTTCGCGGAGCGAAAGGCGACTATCGCCCTGCCGCCATAACGACCATCTCCCCGTGCGTGCCGTCGCCATGCGTTGACGAGCCGCCCCGATCCGCGCCGGTAATCGTTGTGACACCGACGCATCGCGACTCTCTAAGAACTGTCTCAAGCCCGCAAAGCCATCCGCCGTCAACAGCCCGCGCGAAATCAATTCACCGAGCACCTCGTCGAGTTCGGCCGCGCTGACCTCAAGCTGAGATCGCAAGTCGGCGCCGAACATCGCTCCTCGTTCGGCAAGCAGTGTTCGCAGTCGATGCGCGGGTAAGCTGATGGCGTCGTCGGTCGAGCCGGCATTGAACGCCGTAAGCCAAGAGAGATCTTCGCGTAAGAACAATGACACCGGAGCAACGCGCGTCAGGTTTGCTGGAGTGCCACTGCGTTCGGGATCGCGCGGCGGCGGATAGAGTCGGCCCCATCCGACTTCGCCGGTTAGGCATAGCTCATCAAGCCACTCGCTTTGATAGCCACTGAGCCGCGCTGGCAAGACGTCTCGCTCCCAAACAACGGCGGGAATGTCGAGCCCTTGCAGCATCGACACGACCTCGAACAGCCCATTCGATCCCGCACGTTTCGCATTGCTACTCACCCCATGATGTTGCGCGAGGAACGTTAAGAAGACTTCAACTGGCACCGGTTCAATCTCGCGCCGCAGTCCGTCCATTGTCAGTCGATGAATCCGCGCGAGTAGTCGGCGATGGCACCATTCGTTCTTTGAGGTCGAGTCCCACCTTTGTTCTCCCCTCGCCCCTGCGGG
>OMIV01000151.1 GCA_900299185.1 Planctomycetaceae bacterium | reverse complement strand
GTTGAAACGCCGTGCGAATGATCGCTGCGACATCCAGTCGCGTTTGCTTGCCGTCGAGACTTCCTTGAGCAATTAGCCCCGCGTCTCCGTCTGTTGCCATTTCACTTCGAACGCACAAGAGGATGTTGGATGCGTTCGCGCTTTGATTGAGCCAGCCGACAATCTTGTTTTCCAAATTGTCAGCTTGAAAGTCTTGAACATCGAACACACAGCGCCCTTGAAGTGTGGTCTTCAAGTCGACTGTCTCCTGTGCCCTACCGTTGGCCTCAGCAGACTCTGTCTGTCCCGTGGGAGACATGGCAATGATCGCCGCCCGCCGATCACTCTTGAGTTCCTGTGGCGGTTCCTCTGTGGCGGTGCATACCGCGTTTAACATCACCAGCAATCCGGTAAGGACCAATTGCACTCTCATTTTGTGGAGTACTCCATTGATAGGTCTGACGGGGAAGTCTGAAACGGCAGCATTCATTAGCGGTTGCCGTCGCCACTCAACATCACTTCAAGGGAAGCATTGAAGGCCGCTTCGAGATAGCTCAGGGCGTGTGCTGCGTCCCTCAGCGCCGGCGGTGAATCACGGTCGAAAACCCAGCTCCGCAGCACGCTGCCGGTCAGCAGCCATCTTGGTGTCGCTTCCCAACAACTGATGCAGGATGGAACGTTCCCAATAGGCTCGACCAAGTTCCCTGTTTCGGAATTCAGCCGCTTCAATTGTTTCAATCTTGCGAGTGATCTCTGCCAGTTCAGTCTTACTGACGTTGTCCTTCTGCTGCTGAAGGATCGTTGGAGAGTCCGATCGGAGCTTCGTTTTCCAAGCAAGCTCAACAGCATTCTCGATCTCGTCGACCAGAGCCTTTACGTCTGCATTACTCGTAGGTCGCTTGATCGGAGCGGGCGATGGCGTGGATTCTGTTCGAGATGGCGGAGTCGTTTTCTCAGTCGGCAGTTCGGCGCGGCCGAGTGTTGATTCGGCTTGCGACTCTTTCGCGGGGAGTGATGACTCTTCCGTCGTTTGAACACGATTGGGAAGTAGGTCCGAAGCTGCATGTCCCCCATGAGCGTTGGGGGGAATTCGAATCGTTTCGACTCGTACTGATTCCTGGCCCCTGAGCACGATCCCGATGCAAGCGGCAGCCACCAACATCACGACTGGGAACACCAAAGAGTCCCGCTGAGTTGGCTGAGGTAGTTGAGTGAGGAACTCTTGCACGGAGCGTTGTCGTAGACTCGGATCGTCTTCGAGTGCTTGGAGCAACGGCTGGCGCAGAGTTACCGGGATCTCACTTTCACGCACGACCTTGGGAGACCTACCAGTCACGAGATGCAGCAGCGTTGCGGCCAATGCATAGAGATCACTTTGCGGACTCGCCTGATCAGCTCGCTGTCGCAGTTCAGGAGCCATGTAGTCGGTCGTGCCACAAACATCATTGACCCGTGTCGGTCCCGGCTGATTGACGAGGCGAGCCAGCCCCCAATCGGCGAGGACCGCGTGTCCGTCCTGATGGATCAGTATGTTACTGGGCTTGATGTCGCGATGCAGAATGTTGTGGCTGTGAGCTTCTTGAAGCACGGCACCGATTTGGCGAATGACCACGACAGCTCGTTCGACCGACAACGTACTTCCCGATTGGCGTTCTTGTTCAAGAACCGTCAGCAGGTTCGGGCCGTCGATGTACTCCATCACGAGGTAGTCCGAGCCTCGGTCAAGCAGTCTCACACTGTGCTTGTGATTGAGCTTCGCCCCCGCTTCGGCCTCGGCAGAAAGGCGTTGCAACATCTGCTCGTTGGCAGCCAATTCTGGGCGCAGAAACTTGAGGACCACATGTCGCTTTAGCTCGGTATCAAGCGCCAAGAACACGGTCCCCATACCTCCCTCGCCGAGTTGGCGTTCCAACTTGAATCGCCCAGAAACGACATCACCCACACTCTTTGCTGGCAGTTGATTGGTCGAGTATCCCGTCGGACACGTCGCCAAACTCCGCAGTTGAGACGCTGTGTTCTTGGCTGTCATCATTATTCCACACTTGGGATTCATTCGGGGCTGCAGCGGCTCTCGCTGAGCGGACATCCGTCTGAACATGATCGAGACCAACCATCTTATGACGTCCGTCCGACTTGGCTAGTCGCTGTCGCAGCCCATCGAGAGCTTGCGGCCAAACTGAAATAAGCGGGAACCTCGAAGGTCCTTGCCAAGATTTGCGGACGAATTGTCAAAATAGCCTTCATCGCTCTGCGTAACGTCAGCCGAGTGCGGACTGACGCGCCATAGGCCGACGGCTCCGATCACCACGTGCATCATCCAGCATCACGGTGGAGTTCTTGAACCGGCCCATACTGCGAACACAACCTCACCACAGTCAGAACGACGATTTAAAAGAGCTGCATTTTACGCACGACTGGCTTCTTGCGGAGCGAGGCGGCTGACTTTCTTAGCAAGCTCTGCGGTGCTTCCTGCTTACTCCTGAATGTGGTCCCTCAACGCGATTCAGGAGTTGGTCATGACGAAGCGATTGATGCAGTTGGCGATGCTGGTGGCGGGGTGCGTGTTGCTTGTCGCGAGCGTGGATTATCAGCGACTCATGGGGCGCGAGCATGTTGCTCAGCAAGTGCGAACGCAGTTGGCTCAGCAGGCGGTGACGAAGTTCTTGAAGGATTTCCCGGAAGTTGCCAAACGCGAGGCTTCCGTCGGCAGTGTTCAGTTCGACTTCGATGCCGTCATCGTCGGGGCGTTGCGGCGAGCAATTCGCGTTGAGCAACCC
>OMIV01000150.1 GCA_900299185.1 Planctomycetaceae bacterium | reverse complement strand
CGTTTCGAATCTCGAAGCCTCGGGCGGCAGTGGCAGCGTCCTGCTCGACAACTACCGCCCATTAACGATCGGGCAAATCAGTGGTGTCGTCGGCGTCTCAACAACGACCGGGCAGATTCGCATCAATAATCAAGGTTCGCTGACCATTGCGGAGAACGTCATTGGCGGCAGCCTCATCTCCCTGCTGGTCGGAGACGCTGCGGGCACGGGCGACGATCTCACGGTGCAGAGCGGCGTCATCGTGCGATCAACGTCCGCCAAAATTGACCTCGCAGCCGGCGACGACGTTTATCTGCAAGGCTTCTCACTCGTTGAAGCCCCGAACGGTTCTGTCTTCATCAAGGGAGATAGCGCGAACGCTGATGCACTGGGAGCCTTCATCTCGATCGACGGCATCATCAACTCGAAGTCTGGCGCTCTCGTCAACGGCGACTCCGATGCCGACGAAGTGCTCGTCGATGCTATGGGCACCGGCGGACTGACACTCGATCTGCTCGGGGGTAACGATCATTACCGCATCAACTATCCGACCTCGTCGACGTTCGGCTCGACGATCACGGTCAATGATTCGGCGGGCGGCACTGATCTCGTTTCGGTCTTCGGAACGAATAACCCGGACGAACTCTTCCTCACGACACAAGACCCGCCAACAACGGCAATGACCGAAGAACTCAGTCGCGGAGCGATCGGCACCGAACGCATCGTGCTCAATGACAACATTGACCAACTGGAAGTCTTCTTGCTCGACGAGATCGACGTCATGCACGTGCAGCCGTCGAAGCTCTTCCCGGTCTTCTTGCACGGCGGCGAGCCCTGCTTCGGTGACCCCGGCGTCCCGCCCGGCGATCAACTCATCTTCGACCCATTCGGCAATACGTTCTCGATCAGTGGCAACACCATTACGACGGACGGCGGCTATCAAGGGGTGAGCTTCACCGACTTCGAAAGCATGCCGCTCACACCGCTCGGCGCGCCTCCGGGCGGTCAACTGCTACTCGACTTCAATCACACCAATACGGCGAGCGGTTATGCGACGTCACCGACGCAAGTCGGTTACATCGGAGTGCCGCAGACAACGCTTTACTCGGGCGGACTGGGCTACGGATGGCAGTCGCCAGTCAAGAGCTTCGAGCGTGACGATGGCTTCTACGGCAACACGTACTCGGATCTGACGCGCGACGGACATTGGCTCGACTCCGCCGCGACCTTCACCGTCGATTTGCCCGTCGGTTGGTATCTCGTGAGTGCGATGGTCGGCAGTCCCTACACCGCGATCAGCGGAGCAGCGATCAAGAACGCGGACACTGGCGGCACGCTGGTGACAAACATCACCACTGATCCCGGCGAGTCGAAGCCGTATGCCTTCGCGGTCTACGTCGGCGACGGCACGCTCGATCTGGAATTCGTGCAAGCAACCGCGTACCCGAAGATCTTCGCCGTCAACGGCCTCTCGGTCCGACCGGCAGAGCTGCTCTCAATGGGTCTCGATTGCCCGCCGGGCGGACTGGATGCAGACGGAGTAACAATTGATACCTTCACGCTCTACGAAGCGCCGCCAAACTCGCTGATCACCATCACGGCCTCGAACGGCACGATCATGAACGTCGACGTCGACGATGAGATCGACGGCATTCAGATTCGCGCCAACGCTCTCGGGCAAGCGACAGTCGACCTGCGCCGTCCGACCGGAGCGGGCACGGTTGTCATGACGTTCGAAGAAGTGACGGGCGCGAAGACCGGAGTTTCGTCGATTGATTACGTCAGTCCGATGAGCCGCATGATCGACTTCAATCATGTGAATCGCACGTCGGCAACGGGCCAATCACCGACGCAAACGCCAGTCGCCGATATCGGCTATCCCAATGGCTTCCTCGGAGTTCCCGAGTCGCAGCTCTACACCGCGCTCAACGGCATCGGTTGGATTCAGTCGCCGCGCGGCTTCGATCTTGGCGGCCTCACGAACTCGCAGGGAGAAGCCGTTACGGATCCGAACCCGCTCGCCGATCTGCGACGTGACGGTGCGGTCGACAATGTCTCACGCTCGTTCCGCATCGACATGCCGAACGGTAATTACACCTACACCGCGACGATCGGCTACGACCGCGACATCGACGGCATGCAGATCGACGCGAACGGCTCATTGGTCAGCAACATCTCTGTCGCCGCTGGCAAGCGAGTGCAGATCAACGGCACCTTCACCGTGACGAACGGCGTAGCGACCTTCACGTTCTCGGATCAGTCCGGCTCAGCTCCGAACTGGGTCATCAACGGCCTCGAAATCCAACCAGTCGTGACTGTCACGCCGATTACATTCACACCCAACATCGGAGCGTCTCCGGCTGACGGCATCACGATCACTCCAGTGCGCGCCATCACCGGACTGGCAGACGGCGAGCAGGTAACAGTGACGACATCCCTCGGCACGATCGTGACGACGGATGTGAACCCGACGGTCGACGGCATTCAGGTCTACGTGACTGGCGGCGAGATTCTCTTCGACGTGCTAGCACCGACGATCCCCGGCACCCCGACCTTCACGGCAACATCGCTCGACGGTTCGCACGCAGGCACGGTCAATGCGGCTTCGTTCTTGAACTACGTGATCCCGACCGCGCGGCGCTTCGACTTCAATCACGTCCGCAACAGTTCGAGCACCGGTCCCTCAAAGACCGCGCTCGGCTTTGTGGGAGTGCTGCGATCGAACCTTGATCGAGTTGGCGATGGCTTCGGTTGGGACATCGCTCCCAACAGCTACGACAACGCGGTCTTCAATGAGTACGACAACTCCTCGTTCCCGCAGCTCACGACAGCGCTCTACAGCGACGTCGCATCGGGACACACCGCGCTCGGCAGCCGCACCTTCAGCGTGCTGGCGAAGCCGGGAGCGACATACGACCTCACCGTTTATCTCGGCGGCGTCTGTCACGACATGAGCACTCAAGTGCTCGTCGAAGGCATCGCCCTGCCGCAGTCGTTGAACCTCGATGCGAACCACTTCAGCTTCCTGCAGTTCGCCGGCGCCTTCGACGCTGATAACGATGGCTTCATCGAGATCACATTCTCTTCAACGGGAGCAACGAGCCCCTTCTGGTCGGCGAATGGTCTCGACATCGTCGAGCACAACTCCGGCTTACCTTTACCGGCCCCGCTGACGGCGCGTCATCAAGGCACGGGCTACGGCTTCGACGATCTGACGATGGAAGACCTGCAGACGGTCTATCAAGCCGCCTTGAGCTACTGGCAATCGACCGAGATCTCGAATGAGGATCTTGAACTAATCAGCAACGTGCAGTTCGTGATTCGCGACCTCGGAGACAACGCCGGCCTAGCGATCGTGGACGGCAACAGAGTGATCAACATCGACGACAACGGAGCCGGTCACGGCTGGGGCCTACAACTCGATAAGCCGCTCGCGGACCGCTACGACCTCTTAACCGCGATCGCTCACGAACTCGGTCACTTGTTAGGCCACGATGACCTCAACCCGAACACTCACGGCAACGAACTGATGAGCGCCTTCCTGGGCCTCGGCCAACGCCCGTCGGATTTGAGCAACATCGACGACTTCTTCTCCGGCAACTAACCCTGGAGTGCTCCGGCTGCGACGGAGCCCTTAAGCTTGCGGCACAACGGTCGGCTTCTAAGAGTGGCGTTGACCGTGATCGCAGAAGTTTCAGGAAGTGATTCAATTCGCTTGGTCACAGTGGGCTCAGTCTCAATGCCAATCGTACTTGCCGCAGACTTAAGGGCTCCGTCGCAGCCGGAGCACTCCAGGAGGGATGATGCAGATTTTGGTTGTTCTCGTTTCGTTGTTCTTGGGACTCGTATCGACCTTCGCGAGTTCTGCTGTTGCTCAAGATGCGAAGCCGGATGAAGGCGTGCTGTCGGTGCAGCGGATCTTCGGCAAGCCTGAATTCGAGCCGCAGGGCGTCAGTGCGAAGTGGCTGCCAACCGGGAGCGAGTACACGCAACTTGAAGCGTCGACGGAGACAAAGGATGCGCGCGACATCGTTCGCTACGACGCGCTGACGGGTAAGAAAGATGTCCTTGTACCGGCAGCGATGCTGATCCCGGCGGGACAGTCGAAGCCGCTTGGCATCGAGGACTACCGGTTCTCAAATGACCTTTCGCAGGTGCTCATCTTCACGAACTCGAAGCGCGTGTGGCGGCACAACACGCGGGGGGATTTTTGGTTACTCGATCGTTCGAGCCGCGAACTCCGCAAGCTCGGCGGAGACTCACCGGCTTCGAGCTTGATGTTCGCGAAGCTCAACCCGGTCGATCGGCAAGTTGCATGGGTCAAGCAGGGAGACATCTTCCTCGAAGACTTGCGCAATACGAAGCCGATGGCTCTGACGAGCAAGCCTCGACCGGACGTCATCAACGGCACATTCGATTGGGTCTATGAAGAGGAACTCGATCTGCGCGACGGGTTTCGTTGGAGCCCGAATGGCCAATTCATCGCCTACTGGCAGATGGATACCAGCGGCATGCGCAACTTCCCGCTCGTGAATACCGAAGCCGGGCTTTATCCCGAAGTGCAGCTCATTCCGTGGCCGAAGGTCGGCGAGATCAATCCGTCGGCGAGGTTGAAGGTCATTGATTGGAAAGCCCGCGAGGCGTTCGACATCTACGTGCCCGGCGACTCGCGTGACAACTACATCGCTCGCGTTGAGTGGCGACCGAACTCGACGCAATTGCTGATTCAGCAACTCAACCGTCGGCAAAACACGTTGCGAGTTTTCGTCGTCGAGATGCAGAACAACGAACCGGGTTCGGACATGAAAACGCCGAGCGAGTTGTTCGTCGAAAAGGACGACGCCTGGGTCGACATTCACGACGAACTCTTTTGGACGAGCGACGCGAAGCAATTCACGTGGCTCAGCGAACGCGATGGTTGGCGGCACATTTATCTGGCCGGAGTCGACGGCTCTTTGAAGCAAGTTACGTCAGGTAAGTTTGATGTCATCAAGCTCGTCGCGCTTGTGCCGAGCCCGACGCAAGCCGACCCGAACGCGGGACTCATCTACTTCACCGCGTCTCCCGACAAGCCGACCGAAAGCTATCTCTACTCTGTCAATTTCGATGGCTCGTGCCTCACGCGAGTGACTCCCGCCGATCAACCGGGGAGTCACGCCTATGTGATCTCCGCCGATGGCAAGGCCGCGTTGCAGACGGTCTCGCGCTTCGATCAGCCGCCGGTTGTGAGCATCGTCAGCCTGCCCGAGCACAAGTCGGTCAAGGCGCTGATCGACAATCAGCCGCTCAACGACAAGCTCAAGAAGCTCAAGCAAGAGCCCGTTGAGTTCTTCCGAGTCAGCATCGGCAACGGCGTCGAACTTGATGGATGGTGCCTCAAGCCGCCGGGGTTTGACGCAACGAAGAAGTACCCGGTGCTCGTTTATGTTTATGGTGAGCCCGCTGGGCAGACCGTCGTTGATCGTTGGGGCGGAGCCCGGAACTTGTGGCATCGCATGCTCGCTCAGAAGGGCTGCGTTGTGCTGAGTTTCGATAATCGCGGCACTCCGGCACCGCGCGGTCGCGAGTGGCGAAAGCAGATCTATCGCCGCATCGGAGTCATCGGCCCGGAAGATCAAGCAGCGGCGCTGCGCGAGACGCTGAAGCAGCGACCGTATCTCGACTCCGAACGTGTCGGCATTTGGGGATGGAGCGGCGGCGGGTCATCGACACTGCATGCGATGTTTCGCTTCCCGGATCTCTACAAGACGGGCATCTCTATCGCGCCCGTTCCAAATCAGCGGTACTACGACTCGATCTATCAAGAGCGTTACATGGGGCTGCCCGGCGACAACGTCGAGGGCTTCACAAACGGCTCGCCGATCACATGGGCCAAGCAACTCAAAGGCAACCTGCTGCTGATTCATGGCACGGGCGACGACAACTGCCACTACGCGACGACCGAGTTGCTGATCGACGAGCTGATCCGGCACGGCAAGCAGTTCGACTTGATGGCATACCCGAACCGCTCGCACGCGATCAAAGAAGGGCAAGGCACCGTGCCGCATATGTTCGAGCTGATGACGCGGTACTTCGATCGCCATCTATTGAAGTCGCGCTAGTCGGTAGGGACATTCAAAGAGCTTGATTGAGGAGTTCGGCGAGCCAGAAGAAGCCAATGAAGTTAGCAGGCCTGTTCTCATAGCCTGACGCCACTCTTTGGTGGCGTTTGATACGGCCGAAGGACCGCTCGACGACGATTCGGTCTTGTACCGACTTTTGTGGTGTTTCTTTTTGTCCTGTGTGTCGGATTGGACCGGATGCAAGCTAGTGCCTTTAAGCGTCGCACTCGTTGGCGGATGGCATCGCTGCGTCCGCGAGCACATGTTTCACTGTGCCTGGCTTCAGCTCCTCAATCAAGCCTTGTAGCTGCGATGCCTCGCCGCGCTGTGCGGCAGTCACCAACAGTTTCAGCAGACGGCCTCGTCGATCCACGACCACATGTAATTTTTGCGTCAGGCCTCCGCGATCTAGTTCTTTGAGAACTTCTAAGGTCGGCGTCGCATTCGAAACTGATCCTGGAGTTCCCAAAAGGCTCCTAAAAACTCCAACCACAGCCGGATTGTGGTCCATACGGCCTAGTCCGCCTCGGAGGACGAGATCCGATCGAATGCCAGCGGATGTTCGGAGTGCGGATCGACGACTCGCAAGGTGACCTTGCCGTCCATCACGTCCTTCAAAAGATCGCCGCAGACTTCAGCTCGCCAACTTCGCATCAGCTTCGGACGTTGGTCCTCAGGGCAGTCGCTCCAATACCAACGGACCAGATTGCGAACGTCGTTGCTCGAACCCACGAGGCTTGGCGAGATATCGAGTTCGACACATCGATTGGCCAAAGCCAAGGCCAACACTTTGCTGACAACCGGTTCTTCGTGGCTCGTATCTTGTTGCTCAAACGGCTTCGGCAACTGCGACTTCGGCATCGCGACAGCCTGACGAATGCAATTCACGATCTCGGTGGCATAGCGTCGCAAGCCCGCTCGATTCATGTCGCGCGAGTTCATCAGCTCTTCTTCAGACTGAGGCTGACGACGAGCAAGGTCGATCAACACATCATCCTTGAGCACGCGGCGAATTGGTTGATTGCGCGTCGCGGCGTCGTTGTCTCGCCAGCGATACAGCTCTCGCGCCACACCCAATTGGCGAGCGTTCAAACGTCTAATGCCAGACAGTCTCATCCACGAGTCTTCGCTGCGTTCGGCTTCCATGTCGTTAATGACTTGCTCGAACTCTTCGAGAGCCCAATGCAGCCGACCATGATCGTCGAGCCAGCGACTTTGCACGTTCCAACATTCAATCAGATGGCGAACGTCATCGAGCGCGTAGTCGATCTGACGCTGAGTCAGCGGACGTCGTTGCCAGTCCGTGCGCGTCTCTGTCGAAATCACACTGTGACCGAGCACGCGTGAAATGAGTCGCTCGTAACTCAGCGGATAACTGTTGCTGCGGAGCCCTTCGGCAATCTGCACGTCGATCAATTTGCGAGGACGTTGGCCGCAATTCGTCAGGCAGAACCGAACTTCCTCTTTGGCCGAATGCACAATGATGGTCGTCTTGTCGTCGACCATGATGTCCCACCAGCGCGAGAGATCCACAACAAAGGGGTCCACGGCCACGCAACGCTGGGGAGTTGCCAATTGCACGAGACACAGCTTGGGACGATACGAGTTCTCTGAGATGAACTCGGTATCGAAGGCGACGACTCCAGCCTGTTGAATCTCGTCGCAGAGTTCGTCGAATTCAGCTTGCCGCGTGAGGAAGAGGTCGGACATCGCAGGCTCTCATCTATTCAAAGCCGTCGCTCAGAGTTCAAGCTTCCGAGCGACTCGCATTCGCCGATTCGAAAGATCGGCGCTGTGAGGGGGTCGCACGCGCATGCCATTCGAGCGACGCTCGAAAGCGATGCGGCGAAGTTCCTCAGAGAGTCCGCAGCGCGAGAGAGCCTTCCCAATCGGGACATCAACGCTCGCTGGCGCTGCGGGCTATGGTCAGAACAAACGCCCCAAAGCGGATGACACATCCGCCGAACATGCGACGGGGCGGGATACTGCCAACATGAGACAAATCGAGCAAGCGGCTTCAGGCATGTTCACACAGAGAATGAGATCAATTCACGTTGGCGAAACTGACTAATGCGCACGTCGTCATTACCTTTCCGCCCGACGTTGAGTAGTTCTCAAACGGTACTTCAATCTCCGGAGGCAACAGCATGGCTCGGCTTTGGCGTGGCACGTTCGCAGCAATGGCGGTGTTGGGTTTAGGGCTGGGTATGGCAGAAGGCGGACCGAATTGGCCGCGCTGGCGCGGACCGCTCGAAAATGGTCACTCCGAAGACTTGGGACTGCCGGTTGCCTTCGAAGCGAAAGACATCGTGGCCAAGGTGCCACTCAAGGGTATTGGCCAGTCGTCGCCGGTTGTCTGGGGCGAGAAAGTCTTCCTGACAACGGCTCTCGATAAGGGACAGAAGCGAGTCGTCTTCTGTCTCGATCGCACCTCGAGCAAGACGTTGTGGGAACACACCGCTTGGACCGGTGAGCCCGAACCAAGTCACATCATGAATGGCTGGGCGTCAGCAACGTGCGTAACCGACGGAGAAGTCGTCGTCGCGTTCTTTGGCAAGGGCGGCTTGCACGGGTACTCGGTCAATGGCAAGCCGCTGTGGTCGAAGAACCTCGGCACATTTGAAAGCCCGTGGGGAGTAGCGTCATGCCCGGTCATCGTCGGTGACTTGATCATTCAAGCCGGCGACTCAGAGAAAGACGCTTTCATCGCGGCGTTCAATAAGAAGACCGGCGAGCAAGTGTGGTCGACACCTCGTCCGAACAATCGTGGCTGGAGCACACCCATCGTTGTGGATGTCGCTGGTCGACAGGAATTGGTCGTCAACGGTCACGCCGGGGTGATGGCTTATGACCCCAAGACCGGCAAAGAGCTGTGGTTCTGTAAGAGCTTCAACGGTCGAGGCGAACCCACCGTGACTCCGGCGGGCGGTCTGCTGTGCGCGGTCAACGGCTTGTCGGGCGACGTGTATGCCATCAAGCCGGGTGGATCGGGTGATGTCACCAAAACTCACATGGCTTGGCATACGCCGCGCAAGACCAATCGAGATTGCCCCTCTCCGATCGTGATCGGTGATGCGATGCTGATCATGGACATGAAGGGCATCGTGACGTGCTATCAACCAAGCACTGGAACCGAAGTTTGGAAGCATCGCATCGGCGGCAACTTCTCGGCATCGCCCATCGCGGCTAACGGCCTGGCGTACTTTATTGGCGAAGACGGAACCGTGATCGCGATCAAGCCTGGCAACGAACCGAACATCGTTGCTCAAAGCAAAATTGCCGGAGCGGAAGGTGAGCTCTTCCGAGCCTCAATCACTCCCTGCGAAGGTCAACTGCTGATTCGCTCGACGACGAACCTCTATGTTGTGGGTGAACGCAAGCAGGCGAAGTAAGACCCGCTAACCAGGAACTCTTCCTACACAGTCCTGGTCAGAGTTGGTGTTACAAACTCGTGGAAGGTCTTGGAACAACTGCGACCAAGACCTTTCCGCCGCCAGCCATTCAATGCCCCGCTGTTGGAGTGTGGTTGGACTCAGCTCCGTTTGGTTGCGGCGTATGCTTGGTCTTTCTCAACAGCCTGTGCAGCCGAAAACAACTGAGGCTAAGTCCAAACAGTGAGGTAGAGTTGCTCCGATCTTGATCGTCTTTCGCGAGACTCGCGCGATGATCAGATTGAAACTCCCCGAAACCGTGTTTTCTTCGCACGGTCGAGAATCCTGACACGCATTCTGAGGCAGGGCCGAAATGAATCGACTTCATCATCGACATACGCGTGGTTTTACGCTGATCGAGTTGCTGGTCGTTATCGCGATCATCGCCGTCTTAGTCGCGCTGCTGTTGCCTGCAGTGCAACAGGCGCGCGAGGCTGCTCGCAGATCTCAGTGCCAGAATCAGATGAAGCAGATCGGCGTGGCCCTCAACAATTACCACGAGACCGTGAATTGCTTCCCGATGGGCAGCCGACCGACCGGAAGCGGAGCGTCTTGGGGCTTCTTGCTTGCCTTGCTGCCTCAAATGGAAAAGGCGGCGGTGTTCGAGTCTGTGGACTTCAACACGTCGCAGAATTGCTGCACCTGGATTAAGGCCATGCAAGCCGCCAAAAAGCCCGACCCAAGCTCGACCCCGCTGCCGTTTTACTACTGTCCGTCAGACCCCAACGCCGGACGCTCCTTACTCAGCGGGCCAACGGGACCATCCCCAGGCTCGGGCGACTGCGGACTGCTGTATCCCGGAAACTACCTGGGCGTCAGCGGCTCCGTCGGGCTGACGTCGATGTCAGCGTGCTTCTCTGCATCAACCGGTACCAACAACGGCAACGGCCTGCTGTACTCATTCAGCCGAGTCCGTTTCTCAGACATCACTGACGGATCGTCCAACACGTTAGCAGTCGGTGAGCGAGGCCAACCCAAGGACTTAACCTGGGGCTGGATCATGTGTGGCGGCAATGAATGCGAGCAGTTCTTAAGCACTCGGGCTGGCATAATCAGCCCGGTCAACATCGACGCAACGGACCTCAACACGTTGAGCTTTTGGAGTTGGCATCCCGGCGGAGCCTATCTCACGTTCGCCGATGGCAGCGTGCATTTCCTGAGCTTGAACATGTCGTTTCAGGTCTATCAAGCACTCTCCACGCGCAACGGTGACGAGCTGATTGGCGAGTATTAACAGCCAGGCCGCAGCGCACTCAAAACTTGGCCCGCAACCTCCATTCGAACACGGTTCCCGCAGCATGCAAATCTCAAGCTCCGTTCGCGCGAGTCAATATCGTCGATCTTAATTGCAATAACTCCTACAACGCTCTGTTGAGGTCGTGCCAATCATCGGCGTTCGACAATGAAGGCGGCACACACCGCCATCCAGCCCACGTCACCACGTTCGCATTTGGAAATTCGGCTGATAACATCCCGCCCGCATCGATGCCCTCGTAGCTCAATTGGATAGAGCGTCGGCCTCCGGAGCCGAAGGTTGCAGATTCGAATTCTGCCGGGGGTACTCTCTCTAACCCACGCCGAATCCACTAGTTGCGATACCTGCCAGCGTCTGGCACCGCGGCCTGAATGTCCGACTTCCTCTGTATTCTACGGAGAAATTAGGAACAAGGCGTTGCACATGCCGGGCAGACCAAAAGGGATTCCGTCTTATTGCTTGCACCGACCATCTGGTCGTGCCGTCGTCCGCATTGATGGCCGAGTTCATCATCTCAGAATTCT
>OMIV01000149.1 GCA_900299185.1 Planctomycetaceae bacterium | reverse complement strand
CTTTGCGAGTGTCTCGCCATTCACTCGCCGCCTGATGAAGAACGGGCAGCGGCAGCTCGCGAGCCTTCTGGACGAGCGCGTAATACGCCTCGCGTTCGACCTCGCGCACACCGAGCGAAGTCAGTGGCAACCTCGTGCCGCGCGCGGGTCGCAACAGCTCGTCAGGAACGATCGCTTCCCAGCGAGTCGTCCAGCGTTCGATCGCTCGACCATCGGCATCGGGGTCGACGTTGCGATCGAGCGGTTGAATCGCGATGGGCGGCGGCAAGTCGTCGGCCACTGTCTGCAATCGCTCGTCGGGGAATGTCTCGACGATCAACTTCCGCCAGCGAACTTCTTGACGCTCCGTTGATGCCATCAGTCGCAGAGCCATCACGCCGTGATCGGTGTTCTCTGCAGCGACTCGTTCGTCCGAGTAGACCTTCCCGTTGACGGCCAACCTGATTCGCTGACCGATGACGAGCAGCTCCCATTGAGCCCAGTCATCAGACGAGATCCCCGCGTCCTTAAGAGCGACTTCGACCGCTCGGCCATCGCATTGGAACTCACCGTTCGGCGCGCCACCGACGACGACAGCGATCTTCTCCCCCGCCGCGAGCCGCACTTCACCGAGCATCCGAAAGTCTTCGAATCGTCGGTCGGTCCGAAGGTCAGTCACGGCGTCGCTCGACTCCGCCATTTGTCCGACCAACTCGCCATCGCGCACCGACCAAACTTTCGCATCGCCGTGCCATCCATCGAGTGACCGACCGTCAAACACTTGGATCAACTCGGGTCGTTCTTGAGCAGGCAACAATCCGACCTCTTGCCCCGCTGACGACGCGAGGCCACAGCAGAGACCAACCCAACACAGAACGAACCAACGAGTCCACGACATGCTGCGTCTCGAAGCAGGAAGAAGACTTACATCACCGTTCACGACGACCAAGTGATTGCAGTTCGACGGAGCTTTCAGAGCGGGCATCTTACAACCGGAAACTTGAGTCAAACTGCAGCCAGGCACGCAAGTCTTACAAGAAATCCGGCTCGTCGCTGCGCGAGGAAACTCGACCGACCGCCACTCCATGAAGCCGTGAGCGGCGTTACTTCTTGCCGCTGTCTCCGATGAATTCCGCTCGAGTTAGGAGGCCGTCGTTGTTCTTGTCCATCTTGGCAAATCGCTCTTTGGCCGCCGCGACGTCCTTGCCTTGCTGAGCGAGGTACTCGTTGAGCGTCAGCTTCTCCTTGCCGGGATAAAGACGATTGAAGCGCGCGTCTCGTGTTTCGTCGGCAGGTGCCACGCTGGCTTGCGGCTTCGGCTTCTGAGCTGCCTTAGGAACCGGTGCCGCTGATCCAACTGGCGGCAGATGCTTCGCCAGATTGGCGAGCAACTCTTGATGCTCGGGCTTCTCGGCGAGACTCACAGTTTCGGCGGGGTCGTTCAGCTCGTCATAGAGTTCAGTTGCCACGATCTTCGCGCCAACACGCTCTCTCCAAAACGTTGCTCGCCAACGCTCGTTGCGAACGCTGTAACCCATCAACGAACCCGAGCCTGGAGCACTGCGCGGATACTGGCTGATGGCGACCTTCTGCATCGGGGCCGACGGATCGTCGATGTAGCGCTTCAAGCTGAGACCTGCCATCCCCTTTGGCTGAGGCAGCCCACACAACTCAGCCAAGGTGGGATAGACATCGACGAACTCGACCGGCGCCGCGCACTTCTGCCCCGCCGACTTGGACTTCGGAACGCTGATCAGCAACGGAGCACGCGCTGCAATTTCGAAGTTCGTGTGCTTGTGCCACAGACCATGATCACCGAGCTGCCAACCATGATCACCCTACAGCACGATGATCGTGTTGTCGAGCACTCCAGTCTGATCCAGTGCGTCTAACAGCCGCCCGATTTGAGCGTCGGTGTAACTGATGCAGGCGTAGTAACCGTGCCTCAAAGTTCGAGCGAAGTCGGCAGGGATTGGATTCTCTTGGGGGACTCCGGGATAAGCGTGGAGTTCGCCGTTGGTGTGACCTGCGAACTCGGGACAACCTTTCGGCAGCTTGTCAGTCGCGGGCAGCGGAATCGTCTTGGGGTCGTACAGATCCCAGTACTTCTTCGGTGCGACGAACGGCAGATGAGGCTTCAAGAAACCGACCGCCAGAAAGAACGGTTGCGAGTTCGACTTCAGACGCTGAATGCGTTTGACCGCCTCTGCAGCCGTCGCGCCGTCCGGAAGTTCGTCATCGTTCTTGGGACTGACTTCGTAAGCGGGTCCGCGCTTCACTCGCCCTTTGGCATCCTTCGGGCCAGTCGTTTCCGGCTTCGAATATTCCTCAACATCAACGCTGTGCTTCACGACGATCTGCTTGGTCCAATCCACTTGATCGGTGTCGACAGCTCGGCCTTTGGCATACCAATGCGGCTCATTCCAAGACCGACCATCTTCGTAGCCACTGTGATAAATCTTACCCAACGCAGAGCAGTGATAGCCGTTCGTCTTGAAGTGTTGCGGCAGCGTGACGCAGTCCGGCTGAGCGGCGCGGAAGTGAGTTTCAAGATCCCAAACCTTGGTCGTATCAGGTCTCAACCCAGTCATGATCGCCGTGCGCGACGGACTGCAAACGGCTTGCTGACAATAGGCTCGATCGAACACCACACCTCGCGCTGCAAGCCGGTCGATGTTCGGCGTCTTGACGACCTTGTTCCCATAGCAACCCAGCTCGGGCCGCATGTCATCGACGGCGATGAACAGCACATTCGGCTTGGCGTCAGCAGCCAAGACCGAAGACACCAAACTCAGCCCGAGCAAGACAAACAACGACATGAATTTCATAGCCGGAAGACCAATTGAGAGAAGAAGAGCGAGCGACTGAGGCAGCGCAAAACGCGAGCATCTTTAATCGCCGAGACGCCAAACGCACCACGGCATTTGGTTGGTGATTGGACTCTTCGCAACCACCATAAACGGGCCGATCAATAAGTTGCCGCTCGCGACGACGCCAGAGGGAGAATGAGTGTCCGGCAACATTCAGCCGAGGAACTTCACCGCGTTCCTCGTAACCGCACAAGCCGCGAGCCAGGGTAGTAGTAGCTCAAGATCTCAGGAGCAGTGCGACCGGCTTTGCCTAAGCCAGCGGCTCCCCATTGGCACAGCCCGACTCCGTGACCGTGACCTTGCCCAGCAAAGTTCACTTCGGTGGCAGTTATGCTGGCCGAGAAATTCGGGCTGTAGAGCACTCCATACGGCAGCACTCGCCGCAGAATTGTCCCCGCGATTTCGAAGCGGTTCTTGTCGTCACTGATGACGTAGTACGGGAGATCGCCGACGGTCTTCACAGCCGGAGAAATTGAGACCAACCGACCGAACGTCTTGCCCTGCCCTTTGAAGTGATCTCGCAAAAGTTGCTCAGCCTTCGCGCGGTCGATCTTGGTTTGCCAACGATAGAGCGACGCGTCTTTGCACCAATCGCAAGTCACGCTCTTATGAGGCGCGGCTGCGTCTTCAAAGACCGTCGAACCGTTGATCGTTCGACCGCCGCACGCAGCGGTGTAGTAGGTCGTGAAGATCTTTCCCCCCGACGTGCAAACGATTCCTGCGGTATCTCGGACGATCTCACGACTATTGGGCGACTCGCCCGCCAGCTTCTTGCCGCTGTCGTCCTTGTACTGATAGCCGTTGTACTTTTGGCTGCGGGTTGTGGAGTAAACGTCGAACTGCGGATGGCCAGTCATCTGCGAAAGCACGTAAGTCCGAGCGATGATGGCCTGAGCTTCGCGAGCGGACCGCGCAAAGCTGGCTGGCATTTCGCTGTTCACAACACTGGCGAGGTAGTCCTCCAGCAGCACTTCATTCACGGCAATCAACTTGCCCGACGCAGTCCGCGTGAAACGCACGGTGCCTCGATAAAGATGTCCTTGCACCCACACCGCCGGTGCGTCGATCGGCACGATCTCGATCTGATTGATTCGGAACTCGTTCGTGCCGATGCGCAGTGCCGTGTTCGTGGTGGTTACTTTTGTCTCCGCCAAGCGTTCGCCATGCGCCAGGATCATCGAAGTCCCAGGAGCGATCACTCGATACGGGCTGTCGACCGAGACTTCGATCTCGGTCACTGGATTCACCGTCAGGTTCACTCGGACGATGGGGTTATGAGTCGAGACTTGCACCGGAGCAGTCACGATCGGACGCGGCGGATCCACCTGTCCTTGAGTCGTCTTCGAGTAATAGACCCCCACCGAAGTCGCCAACAGCAAAGCGACTCCCGCTCCAATGAGCGCCGCCAAACTTCGTCCCTGAATGTGTTGAGGCAGATGCATGAGACAGCGAAGAAAAAAGTACGACGGCGTCCTCTTCCAAGCTCCAGACGCGACGGCGGCAAACCTAACACAACTCGGCAAATGAGGCGTTACCAGTTTTGCCGTCAACTTGGAGTGCTCCGGCTCGACGGAGCCCTCCGACTGTTGTCGCTGGATTGCCTGACGCATTGCGGCCTCGATCGCAGGCACGGACACTCTCGATTCTTGATTTCACTCTATTCGAAGAGAAGAAGCGAAATGCTTTTGACCTCGTTGCTGGCGACTTAATCGTCATCAAGGTTGCGAGCAACTTGCCGCTGAGTCGGAGTACTCCGTCGAGCCGGAGCACTCCAGAACGCGGAGAACTCCGCTCTCACAATTTCACGCCCCGGCGCAACGAGACACTGAAAGAGTTCCTACAATGCCCCGACCTCGCTTACGACCTTTGATCACGGGCGTGCTTGCCTGGCTCCTGCTGACATTCATCTGGCTCGCACTCGGCGAGACTTTGAGTGCCACAGAACCGCGCGCGATCGACATCGGGCAGACGGTTCCGAAGATCGAGTTCAAAGACATTCGCTACCTCCGCCGAACGCTCGCTGATCTGCCGGAAGGACGGGTTTACGTCCTCGCGTTTCTGAAGATCGACTGCCCGATCTCGAAGCGCTATTTGCCGGTGCTCAAGCGACTGGAAGCCGAGTACCGATCGCGCAGTGTCCAGTTCGTCGGCGTGAATGTCGGCAGCGAAGACTCCATTCAGGATGTCGCCGAGCAAGCGCTCGATTACGAGATCGAGTTTCCCGTCGTGAAAGACTTCAATGCCAAGACCGCGCGGCAACTGGGGATCGAACGAGTACCCGAAGTGGCCGTGCTCAAACCTGTCGAGGCAACCAAGCCAGATCAACCTCGGACTTGGCGGCTCGCCTATCGAGGCCGCATCGACGATCAACATCGCTTCGGCGGATCGCAGCCTCAGGCAACTCGACGTGAGTTGCGCGAAGCACTCGAAGCAACGCTCGCTGGCCAAGACATCTCCACAACCACCGCGCCGGCCGAAGGGTGCTTGATCACTTCCGATGAGCCCAAGTCGCCGATCGAGAAGGTCACATACGCCGAACACATCGCTCCACTGCTGAAGAAGCATTGCGCGGATTGCCATCGACCCAATACGGCCGCGCCGTTCGAACTGCTTCGCTATCAAGACGCTGTCGCGCATGCCGACATGCTGGCCGAGGTCGTGCGCGAGCAACGCATGCCACCGTGGTACGGCAGTTCGAAATATCCCCACTTCGTGAACCGACGCGGGATGACCGCCGACGAACGCGCGACCCTGCTGCAGTGGGTGCAAACCGGCAAAGCTCGCGGCGACGATTCCAAACTCGCTCCCCCCGAACCGCCTGCGAAGGCTTCAGACAAATGGCAGATCGGTAAGCCGGATCTGGTGCTGACTGAGATTCTGCCGCATCAACTGCCTGCCGAGGGAGTCGTTGCTTATCGCTACTCAGCCTTCGCGCATGTGTTCCTGCAAGAGACGTGGCTCGAAGCCATTCAAATCCTGCCAGACAATCCGTCGGTCGTGCATCACTGTAATGCCGGCTACATGCAACTGGGTGAGAAGGTCACCACTCAAAACTTCATCACCGGGTTCGTCCCCGGTGGTCAGCCGATGGAATTGCCCGACGGAGTCGCTGTCAGAATTCCTGCTGGTTCAGTCATCGGCATTCAGATCCACTTCGTGACGACGGGCAAACCCGAGCGTTGTCGACTGTCGATCGGCCTTCGCTACGCACGAGGTCCGGTGAAGCAGCAACTGCGATTCGAACTGTTGGACGATCACCGCTTCGAGATCCCTGCCGGAGCATCACTCCACGCGGTCTCAACGTCGCGAACACTCAAACGCGACGCCATCGGCATCGGCCTCTTCAGCCACATGCACTTACGAGGTCGAGCGATGACGTTTCTCGCGCATCGCCCCGATGCCGAAGTCGAGAAGCTGCTCGTGATCCCTAACTTCAATTTCGGTTGGCAGCACGGCTATCAGTGGGAAACCGGCCAAGTCCGATTCCCCAAAGACACGCGGCTGGAGGTCGTCGCTCGTTACGACAACTCGGCCTTCAATCCCTTCAACCCGAACCCCAAAGTCGCAGTGCGAGAAGGTCAGCAGTCGTTCGACGAGATGATCAACGGCTTCATCTTTTATGTAGACGCCAACGAAAACCTGGACCTGAGCATCGACCCTAAACGAGGTGTTGCTGTTCCAAAGCAGTAGGCTCCCGAGTTCGCCTTCAGCCTTCGACTCGCACGGTTATGCACGATCTGCCAATCGAAACAGTCGCAACGCCGAAGCCGCTACCCCATCCGACACCGCCGAGTCGCAGAAGATTCTGCAAACGGAGCAGCTAACTTCCGAAACAATCGCCGCCACTAAGTAGACTCTGCTTTCGCAAGATAGTCCGCCGATGATAGGCTCCGACTTGCTCTGATTGTTGTATCGCTCTTCCGCATTCCGGAGACGTCTCATGATTCGCTGCACACTCCTTTGCTCTTGCGTGATGGCCCTTGTTGCGGCGCTGTCCTCCAACGCTTCAGCGCAATTTGGCAACCAAGGAGTAGGTGGTGCCAACGTCGGTGGTTTCGGAACGCAAGGAATCGGTGGAATTGGAACCCAAGGAGTCGGCGGCTTTGGTACGACCGGGCTGGGCACGACGGGCCGAACAGGGACAACCGGAACCTCGACTGGCACCAACAGCGCGTTCGGCTCCACCACCAACCGCAATGCGACAACGACTTCTCGGAACAGCACAACGACCAACACGAGTCCGTTTGGCAACACAAACACCCAGTTCGGTCAGGTTTCGAACAACGCTACCAACGGCCAGCAAATGGGCGGCATGGACAACGGCTCGGCAAACTTCTTCCAGTCGCAAGCTGGCGGACGAAACGGCGGAATCGGCGGCCAAAATCAACTCGGCAACCTCTTTCAGAATCAGTTCCGAGCACAGACAGCTTTCGGAGCCAACCCACTCTTCAACACACAGCAGCGGAAGACCGGCGGCGGCGGTCAGCCTTCGTTGCGACTGGGTTTCGACATTCCACAGCGTCCCGCCACGGAAGTTGGACAAGGCATTGAAAGCCGCCTGCAAGCCGCAGCCACTCGACCCGAAGTCGCGCTCGAATCAAAGCTCGACATTCAAGGTGTTCGAGTCGACGTCGCCGACGCGGGAGTCGTTCGTTTGACTGGAGCGGTCGCTAACGACGCCGCTCGTCGCCGAGCTGCCAATGTCATCCGACTTGAGCCGGGCGTGAAGAAGGTCATCAACGAAATCACCGTTGCTGAAGCCACGAAGTAATCGCTCCCCAGCAACCAATCAGCCCCGTTCTCTCGCGTTCCACGTTTCGCGACCTAACGGGGCTGATTTGTTTATTGGTAACTTTCCAAGCGTAAGAACAAATCGCAAAGCGACTCGGCTACGAAGCTCTGTCGTTCCGCGACTGAGAAGTAGCTGACTTCAAATATGTCCGGTTCAATCAACCCGGCACACCGAACCACTGCCGCCATTCAGTCGGCAGCGGACTCTGCACCGTGATCTGCTCGTGCAACGTGGGATGCTCGAACGTCAGCGATCTCGCATGCAGTGCGATCGCACCCTGATGTCGAGACGCCGGCGCTCTGTATTTCGTATCGCCGATGATGGGCCAACCGCGCGACGACAACTGCACTCGAATCTGATGCGACCGACCGGTATGTAGCCGAACTTCCAGCAACGATCTCCCTGCCGCCTCGGTGATCACTTTGAAATCAAGCCGCGCGTCTTGTGCTCCAGACGTCCGAGGAGACACGACCGACACAACGTTGCGAGCTTCGTCTTTCAGCAACCAGTCCGTCAGTGTCGCGACACGCGGAACGGGGCGGCCAAGCACCCAAGCGTTGTAGATCTTCTCAGTCGAGTCATTGCGGAACTGCTCCGAGAGACGACTGGCCGCCTTGCTTGTGCGAGCGAACAAGGTGACTCCCGAGACCGGACGATCGAGCCGATGCACGAGTCCCAAATAGACATCACCCGGCTTCTGATACTTCTGCTTGATGTAGTTCTTCGCATGATCCAACAAGCTGACATCGCCGGTGCGATCGCCCGCGATCAAGACACCCGCCGGCTTCTCGACGACGAGGCAGTGGTTGTCTTCAAAGAGAACCCGCAGTTCGAGCATGCTGTTTCGCAGACACGACGCTGCGCCCAAAAGGAAGACGTCCCGGATTCATGACAATCAAGGTAGCTCGGCAGCTGTCAGAAACTTTAGCTACCCCCAAACGTGTTATTCACCGCTCGACTTACTCGCATTACTACCCCACGCTTTCAACCAAGACAGCCTCGACGATTGAATTTCGGAATACTTTTACCTTCCGATCCGTCTGCTCTCGTAGCCAAAGTAAGGCATGCGGGCCAACCCATACTTGGGGATCGGGCTTACCTGGGTTACCAGAGCAATTGGGACCGGCGGGAACATACGGAGCGGTCGGGTTACGCCATTGGATTACAGAGTTCGAATAGTTCCTACGGAAGTATTTCCGTAAGTTGCTGTATCTGTTTTCCAGGCTCTTGATGCTTGAATCCGTAAAATCGGGCATTGGCCTCGTCGACACCGCGATCCGGCCTTCCGTAATCACTAATTCATCCATCTCGGACCGCAGAAACTGGATGGTCGCGTACTCGGATCGGCAGTACCAGTCGTTGCAACTCGGCTTGTACTCGGACTTCAGAGTCGCAATATCACTTATCGACCAAATGATGCAGTAGTCACGGTTGATGTCCGCAAGCGATCTCGAAGTTGTTGGTGTTTCCGCCTTCCATCGAGGCCCGGCAATGAAGCGGATTGACTCATCGCTGAGAAGCACTTGCTCGAATTCACGCTCGTCAGCCGGATGCATGACAAAACGGACCTGGCTTCTCATCGGTCCTCGAATCTTTGAACTAATACTTGAGTGTGTCCGAGTGCCAAGAGCATGAGCTTCTCGCCTATACGGTCTTTGCTTGCTTGGGCTGCTCTCCATCACAAGAAGTTAGGCTCGGAATTAGTATCCCATGCTACGCCGCTCGTGCCGATGCAGCAGTCGGCGGAGCCATTGCTTGATCGACGGCTAACTGCTGCCGCAATGCAGCCATTTCGTCGGTACGACCAGCCGCATCGCAAACACCAATCAAGACGTTTAACAAGTCTGTGCGCTGACCCGGTCGAGCCGACTTCAAACCTCGTCGCGCTGCAACTTCGGCCTTCGTCGAATGTCGCCAAGCTGTCTTCGCCAAGAACGCATGGGCACAAGCCAAGTAACACAGCTCTGGCTGAGAGGACTCACGTGCTGCGGCCGAGAACCAACGCTCGGCCAATTCGATGTTGCCGAGGTCGAAGTGAGACTGAGCCAAGGCAAGTCGCAATTTCGTCAACAAGTCCTGATCGGGACGATCGAGGTCTTCATGCAAACGAATGGCCTGCTCGCTGACTGCCAACCGCAGCGCGGCCCATTCAACGCCGTCCATCGCCGCCGAACCCAAAGCGTCGACAAAGACGGGCAGCCATTCTTCGATGCCGGTCGTGCCCGCGAAGCAATGATCAAAGTCCTCGATGGAATCGAATCGAAACGCTTCCAGCAACACCGCGATCGACAACCACGCTCGCATCCAAATCGCACAGGCAGCATCAGTGCCGAGCCGAGATCTGGCGACGAAGCCATCCTGAATCCACTCGTCGAGGCGTTCGAAATTGGGATGCTCTGGGAACCAACGCCGCCACAAAGTCGAGAGGCAAACCCAACACCAATTCTCGACGTCTTCAGTGACCTGGGCGACGTGATCTTCCTTCAGCAGCCAATGCATCATCGATTCAGCGGACGGAAACTGTTTCACGACTTTTCCCAGTCGCTCGCGATCGATCTTGATGCCGCATTCAGACAATTTCGCGACGAGCTGATCATCGTGCAGAGACTCGGCGCATGAGAGCAAAGGTCGATCAGGCGAAGCAAGCTGTAGGCGCGGTTCCACCCCGTCTGCTCGCTGTCGTTCCAGTCGTCGATTCTCAGCCGCTTTCGAGACCTTCATGGCCTGCCTCCGTTTCATCCATGAAACGCGCGACACTGTAGTTAGGAGTGCCAAATGCTCCTACACGAGTTTTCTGCTGAAAATTAGGGACTTTGCGAGAGATCAGCCAAAAATTCGTGCCTCAATCGGGAACCTAGCAGGATCCAAAAGCGACGCATCTCGCTCGTTACAAAGCCGATCGCTTACTTCGACTTCAACTCGGACACGGTCAATCCGGCGTCCATGCGAATGCGCAGAAACTCAGAGTCCTTCGCCAACCGCTCGCACTCAACCAAAGCCTGCTGCCGCTGGTCATCGCTGAGCTTCGCCTTGAGTTCTCGAAACGCTCGGAAGGTATTGAATAGAACCTTCCCATTAATCTCTTGCTGCTTGACCGCCTGGTTGCGCTTTTCGGGCTCACTCGGTCCCGGCATCGAAGCGACGTCCACTTTCAGAGAAGCCGTCTTCAGCACGTCGATCATCACAGAGACACCGTCGGTCGCCCCTCGCCTCGCCAAGGCGAACGCCGAATTTGTCCGAGCATTCGTGTCCGCATCACTAATCATCACCTTTAATCGCTGATCGACGTCGTCCCCTGGCAACAGCCCGAGTGTGAATGCAGCCACTTGTCTCATCAGCGGATTCTCATCGCGAGAGCACTCAATCACTTGCTCAATGACGTCCTTATCCGCGATCGATCCGTTGGTCTGTGCCTTGCGCCCGGCGACTTTGGCGACCGCTTCAACCGCATCCAATCGAATTAAGATCTCGTTCTTCGGCTGCATGGCATTGATGAGCGTTGGAAAGATGATCGACTCGGAATCGAGCCAGCCTAATGTTCGAACGACGAATGATTGATGCGTAATTAGTTCTGGATCAGAAGTCGGTTGTTTGAGCAGCTCATCCAACAACGTCGCCAACTCTTTGGCGATTTGCTCGTTGCTTGAAAGATGCTGGCCACTTTCGCCCAAGTTAGCGTCGGCCTGTAATACTTGAGCCAGCGCATTGGCTCCGCGCCACCGGCGATGCTCATTCGTGCTACGCAACTCTGAAACAACGTGCCGCCAATCCAACTCACTCGAAAAAAGCTTTCCGTATGCCCCGAAAAGCGCCATGGAACCGACGACTACTGCGACAATCAGCCCTGGCACGAGGAACAACTGCATGATGAAACTGGCCGATGGTGGCTGCACCGGCGGCAGTTGTTCGTTCGGAGGCAGTGTCGAATGAGCTGGCGTCTCGGGGCCAGTTGAGTACGCAGAAGAAGAGTTCGAGTCCATGGATCAGAGCCAGTTTGAAAGAGTCAAATGCCAGCGGGGCCGAGAGTCTAGGCCGCTGCTGAAGTGCGAAAAAGCGAGCCCGCTAACGAGCGAACTCCACAGTCACGACTGACAGCAAAGACAGAATTGAACTCACCAACGCCCGGAATCCGCATCGCGTTACTGAATCCAACCGCCGCCCAGCACTCGGTCATCGGCGTAGAGCACGACTGCTTGACCCGGAGCGACTCCATATTGCGGTTCATCGAATTCAACCTGCAGCACATCGTCTGCAACGAGCGTGGCCTCCGCTGGTGCCGCCTCATGTCGATATCGAATCTGAGCCCGACATCGTAGCGGACCGGTCGGAACATCAATGTGCCAGTTCAGTCGATTCGCTGTCAGGGTCTGGCGAGCAAGCTCCTCGCGCGTGCCGATGACCACCCGCCGCGTTTCTGGTTCCAACCGCACGACATACCGAGGATCACCAAACGCGAGCCCGATGCCTTTGCGTTGTCCGATCGTGAAACGTTCAAAGCCCTCGTGATGCCCCAGCACTCGGCCGGTCGTATCAACGATCTCACCGGCGGTGTCCTGCTTCCCTCGGAACCGTTCGAGAAACCCGGCGTAGTCGTTGTCGGGAATGAAGCAAATCTCCTGACTGTCAGGCTTGTCGAAGACTCGCAGTCCGGCCTTCTGCGCAGTCTCTCGAATGACCGACTTCTCGAAGTCACCCACCGGAAACACGATCTTTGGCAAGAGGTCGCGACGGATGCCAAACAGCACGTAAGACTGGTCTTTGTCGGGATCTCGCCCGCGAGTCAGCGCGGCATCAGCAGCATCTCGCCCAGCGATCTGCGCGTAGTGACCGGAAGCAATGAAGTCGGCACCCACTTGCTGAGCGAACTCCCACAGCTTGCCGAACTTCAGCCAGTTGTTGCACATCACACAGGGATTCGGCGTGCGGCCAGCGAGGTACTCGTCGGCGAAGTAGTCCTTGATCCGCCCAAACGCGTCTTTGAAGTTGAGCGCGTGAAACGGGATGTCGAGCACATCAGCCACGCGCCGCGCATCGGCTGCATCAGCCGCGCTGCAACATCCTTGATGACCCGGCTTGCCAGTCACGATGGGCAAGCTCAGGCCGATGCCTGTCGAGCAAGTCTGCTCCTCAGTCGCTCCCGAACGCATAAAGAGGCCGATGACTTCGTGCCCGGCTTCTTTGAGGAGATACGCAGCAGCAGAGCTATCAACTCCACCACTCATGGCCAACACAACGCGCGACATGAAAGGCACTCAAGGGACTCGATCAACGCAGAGTCCTAACGACCAACGAACCAGGACCTAGAAGGCGTTGCCACAACTTTGTCCGCCTTCTCCAACGAGCCGGGAGTGTGCTGCGTGCCCTGCCCTGTCGCAACAAGCGCAGAGGATCTCGCCCCAGCAGATTGTGCTATGACTCGCGCCCCTGCGAACTCCCCGAGTTGGCCAACACCATTCACTCAACCTCTGCATTCGGTGATCTTCATGTCTTTGACTTTCCCCGTGACCGACCCGACTCCGTTGTTCGAACACTTCCGAGGAATTCATGCGACCGAGCTACTGACCATTGCCGTCGCTCATCTCAAGGTCTTCGAAAAGCTGGCCGCTGGTCCGCTCGCGCCGCAGGTGTTGCAGTCGCAACTGGAACTCGCCGACAGACCGTTCGTCGTTTTGTTGACGGCCTTGCGAGCGATGAAGTTGATCGCCAAGACGACCGACGGACGCTTCGAACTCACTCAATTGGCGCGAGAGCATTTGCTCGGCGGTGCCGCGTTTGATGTCAGTGGCTATGTCGGACTCGCGGCCAGTAATCCCAGCGTGCTCGGGATGTTGGAGCGTCTCAAATCGAACCGACCTTACGGCGCCGAACCAAAATCCGCTGAGGGCACGGCCTTCATCTTCAAGGAAGGCTCAACGTCTGCGATGGAGCAAGAAGCCTCGGCGCGAAGACTGACGCTTTCATTGTCTGGGCGAGCGAAGAACGTCGCGCCGCATTTGGCCAATCGACTCGAACTCGCCGACGCCGCCTTCTTATTGGATGTCGGCGGAGGCTCGGGGATCTACTCGTACGCGCTGCTGAAGAAGCATCCCGAACTGCGAGCCATCGTGATGGATGGCCCCGAAGTTCTGAAAGTCGCCGAAGAATGCGCGACCGAATCGGACGTTCGAGATCGCGTTGAGTTCATGGAAGGTGACATGTTCCGCGACCCGTTCCCACCGGGACTCGATGTTGTCTTACTGTCAAACGTCTTACATGACTGGGACGTTGCCGAATGCGAAGTACTCGTTCGAAAGTCTGCCGACGCACTTAAGCCGGGCGGGCAAGTTCTGATTCACGATGTCTTCTTGAACGACGACTTAGACGGACCATTGCCCATCGCTCTGTATTCGGCCTCGCTGTTCTCACTCACCGAAGGCCGAGCCTACAGCGCTGCCGAGTACCGCCAATGGCTCACTGCGGCGGGGCTAACCCCCGAGCCTATTCGTCCCACACTCGTGCATTGCGGAGTGCTCAGCGGCAAGAAGTAGCAGCGACGCGACTGTAACATCAACTGCACCAAGGACGGTGCGTCGCTATGGAAGGCGAAGAACGAGAACCTAATCCTGATAGAACCACGGCAGAGGCACGGATCGAAACCGTGACGAGATCTGCCCTGATTTCTCATCGCGAACGTAGTAGCTCATCACCGCGCGACCTTCGTGAAACACGAGACTCGTGTAAGCAAAGGTCTGCTCGGAACTCGTTTCCAAGTGGCGTTTGAAACTCCACGTGTGGCCGTCGTCTTTCGAGATCGCTGCCGTCAGCGGAGTCCGCTTGCCTCCGTGATCGGTTCCCGATGTGTAAGCGTCATTCCACACCAGCAGCAGATGATTGGTCGAAGGAATTCGTCTGACCGTCGCCGGTGCTTCGGGACTGCGAATGCTCCAACTCTTGGCTTCGCCCCATGTCCGACCTCCGTCTACCGAATCGGCAACGGCGATGTGACCGAGCTGAGTGCGAAAGTGCATTCGCAATTGCTGAGTTGAGATCGGCAGTAACTCGGGCTCCATCGCTCCGCGCTCCTCATAGGGCACCGAGTTCGTGCTCCGCTTCCAATCGCGGCCCAGGTTGTCCGAGTAGAAGACATGAGACTCAAACTTATTGACCTTGTTGACATCAGCCGTTGTCGCCACGGGCACAAGCAGACGACCGGTCGGCAGCACCGTCACGCGATCGTTGTTGAGCACGTGATAGCCCGGTGGATCGGTAACTCGAATGGGGTCACTCCAAGTCCGGCCTTCATCGTCCGATCGACGGAACCAGACGTTGAGATCCGCCGGCCCATTCTTCACCAGATAGAAGAACCCAATCGGGCCATCGAACAGCGCATCAGGTTTCAACCGCCGCAATGTCACCGACATGACATTCATCTGGCCGACGTTTTCTTGCAGCACGCGTCGCTCGCCCCAAGTGCGACCGCCATCAGCCGACTCCGTCGCGACAATTCGAGCTTTCGCAAAGTCAGACCCGCGGCCAATGAACTCCGTCGTCGCATACAGCAAGCGGTTGTTCGCCAAAGCCAGGATGGAACCCTCGCTGTAGCGCGGGTTAGCCGTCGTTGCGGCAAAGACATCGTTGACCACAATCTCTTCACGACCCAACGGTGCCGGAGCCGCCAGCACGAGCAGCGCTTGAGCTGCTCTCACGCGAGCATCCAACACCTCATCATCAAGTCGCTTCAGCAACGCAGACTTCGCTTCGACCGCGCGCGCATCAATGGAAAACTCACCGGCATAGATCCTGACGGCCGAGTCCGCATGATCGAGATTCCGAACCAGCGCCGCTCGCCCGGCTTCATCTCCCAATGACGCCAGAGCATGCTCGAAGTACGCCTTCGTCAGCGGATCGGAGAACTTCTTAGCTCCGTCACGTAGCGCTGGCACATCCGAGGCACTACCCACTCGCGCCAAGATCCACGCGCTGATCTTGGCCAACTCACCGTCTTCATGACGGACATAGCTTCTCACAAACGCGAGAGCGTTTTGATCGCCCCAGCGAGCCAGCGCGGCAGCAGCCATCATAGCTTGCTTTGGCTGGTCGCGTTTCGTCATCGCCTTCCGCAGCAGCTCGCCATCACCAACTTGCCACACCTTGTAGAGGCTCTCGCACGCATGCGTATGCCCATGCGGATTGCTCGACGCGAGGATGTCGAGCATCAATCTTGTGCGCGGCAGGTCTCCCGCGCGGACCAGTTCGCGAGCCAGACCGCAACGTCGTTGATCGTCAGTTTCCGTGAGCAGCTTAGGTGGCAAGAACTCTCGGACTTCCGTTCCAAAGCCGGCTTGAGTCAGCGATTCAGCAGCATGCATCGCCGGCCAGAACTCATCCGATTTCAACGCATCGCGCAGTATCTTCTCGCACCGAGAACGCTGAGCCGCGTCCAATTCAATTTGAGAACGACCATCAGCCGCCTGAGCCGAATTGAAGACCGCCAAGCACAACACCGAACTCAACAACAAGCACGCGAGTTTCATGTCAGCCTCGATGAAGTTCGGAAGTACCTGATGAGTCTTAGCTGGGGCCGACTCATCATGCGTCTTCAATGCCAACGCTTCGATTTGGCAGTCTCTGTGAATCTCAGTCGCCGAGCGACTGAGCTACGTAGGCGAGTCACTCCGCGACTCGCTGACAACGCGACTCAATAGCCGTAACGCTCTTCGGTCCAAGGGTCGCCGTGATTGTGATAACCGCCGCGTTCCCAATAGCCCGGTTGGTCGTTGGCGGTTAGCTCAATGGCCTTCAACCACTTCGCACTCTTCCAAGCGTAGAGCAATGGCACCATCAGCCGGACCGGACCGCCATGATCGGCGTCAATCGGCAGCTCATCATGAGTATCCGCCACGAGCACGTCGGGCTGCATTAAATCTTCCAGCGGCAGGTTCGTCGTCCAACCGTAGTCATAGCCTTCGGCCACAACGAACTTCGCTTCAGGCAAGACTTCGGCGCGCTTCAGCAGCTCGTGAATCGAGACGCCTTCCCACACGTTGCCCAATCGAGACCAAGTCGTCACGCAATGAAAGTCGGCGAAGACTTTGACGCGCGGTAATTGTTGATACTCGTCCCACGTGACCTTGAAGGGCTTACGCACGAGCCCGCGAATTTCGAGCGACCACTTATCGAGCGGAATCTTGGGGACCGTAGTCGCATGCAACACCGGCCATTTCCGAGTCCTCGTTTGCCCCGGCGGTATCCGCTCTTCGCGACGGGTATCGCTGCTGATGATGACATCGGGCGGCAAGCCAACGGGCAACGCTGGCTCGCCAGATTGGTACTTGGGATCGGGAGTTCCGAAGAGCATGACCACAGCCTCTCGTTACCGCGCGATCGACCCGCGCGTTGAATGAATCAGCCGCCAAGTCGCCCCACAAGCACAGGAGCGCTCATCTCAGTCGCGGAGCAACTGAGCTACGTAGGCGAGGCGCTCCCCGACTCGCAAATAATATCGACCGCGCCCCGTACTAATTCCCCTTGGGGTTGAGCAGCGGAGCATCGTTATCCAACTCGGCCAACAAGTCCTTTTCGAACTGGTCGATCGCTTCCTTCAGGTCTTCAGCACCCGTCGCTCGCGCTTGTTTGATCGCGGCCTTGGCTTCAGGAGCCTTCTTCTGCACTGCAGCCAATCGAGCTCGGAAGAGATGCACTTGAGTCGTGTAAGCCTTGTCGTCTTTGACGGCAGCCAGTCCACCGGCCAGCACTTTCTCGGCGTCTGCGAATTGTCGGTCGCGCACCAAGATCGAAAGCTTGAGCCCCATGATCTCCAACCGCTCTTCAGCCGACAGCGATGTCATCGCCAACGCCGCGTCCGACGCCTTGTGGAACTCGGGGAACATCTTGTTGGTCAGCAAGATGCGGAACTTGAAGTTCCGAAGCTGAGCCAAGCCAGCGCCATAGTCCTTGAACTCGGCTTCGACGCGACCAATCTCCGTGAGCATCACTGGGACGTTCTCGTAGTTCTCGCGAGCGAACTCGTTGAGCTTGTTGATCCGAGCGACGAATCCAGCATGCTTAATTCGGTCACCCCAATCCTTCTTCAATCCAGCTGAGCCATCGGCATCCAACGCCACGATCTCGTTCGCGAGAGTCGCGTAAGCCGGCAACAAAGCCTCGGGCGAGAGTTGCTTATCTCGACCCGTCAGCAGCGCGAGACCTTCTGCCAACAGCTTGGCTCGATTGACGCCCTTCGCACCGTCAGCAGCTTTGAACTTCGCATCGCGAGCGGTCTTAGTCGCTCGCAGTTCTTCCAGATGCGCAATGTACTTCGCCGGTCCACCCGGTTGAAAACCCGTCTGGGCATAAGGTCGACCATCCGCATCAGCCAGCACGATCGACGGAAAGCCTTCGATGCCGAACGCACTTTGCAGAGCTTGATTCTGCTGCTGAATTTGAGGATCCAGCCGGAAGCCTTTGGGGAAGTCGAGCTCCACCAAGACGAACTTCTTCGGCGCGTATTTGAGGAACTCGTCCTTCGAGAACACGGTCTTGTTGAGCTCGATGCAGTAGCCGCACCAATCCGAGCCCGTGAAGTCCATCAGGATATCTTTGCCCTCGGCTTTGGCCTGCTTCTTGGCAGCCGCCATGTCTGACGTCCAAGGACCGCGATGCACAGCGTCAGCCGGGTTGATCGACGGATCGGTATCGTCGGAATTCACCGCATTGCGCGAAGCCGGACTCGGAAGTTCCAACTTCGAAATGATGTCATCTCCGACACCATCAGCATCCTTCTTCTGAGACCCGCGAGCCTTCGCCGGCTTTGCATCGCCCTCGGGCATCGCGGAGTCATTGCTGGCTACTTCCAAAGCTGGAGCAGCAGCTTCGACGGGCACTTCCTTGACGGTCTCGGCCTTCGCATTTGCGTCTGTCCCCGAGTTCTCCCCACAACCTGCCAGCAACATGCAACCGCTCATCGCCGAAGCGATCAGACCACGAGACAACCAAGACGAAAACGACATGCTGACATGCTCCTGGGGGAGAAGAAGACTGAGGACAACTGCGATCAGAACTCGGTCCGATGATCCCGCCCAACGGTCGAGGAGCAGACGACTTCACAGAGTCCGATAAGCACTGAAACGAGCCCGATTCTTGCAGTGGCCTATCGGTTGAGCAATACGAGTAGAACGCCCGCCGCGACCACTCCGAGCAACACGGCAATCGCAATTTTCACGGCGCTGTATGGTCGCTCGCCCTGCACTTCGCCGGTCGCCGCATTGACCGCCACTTGATAGGAACGATCACCGTATCGATAAGCCAACAACCAGACCGGCAGCAGCAAGTGCTTGTAAGTGATGGCCTGATAATGAGTGTGGCATTGATGCACCCGTTGCTCGTCGCCACCGATGCGTTGCTTCGCTTCGGCGAGCACTTCCGCCTCGATCCTCTGCCGAGCATCAGCGAAGCCCGGCTCTAGTTCTTTCTCATAGGTCCGCGCGTAGAACCCCGCGAGCAACTCTTGAGAGAACGGCTGCAGCTTGTCCAACGGCCACGGTTCCAGTCGGTCCAGCATCCATGTCGGCAAGCCGCGCGTGGCAACGATCAACACGTCGTCGAAGAAGCGTTGAAACGATCCTCCTGCCGGCCACCATCGAACTCGAGTTTCCGTGCGTTTCTCGTTCCCTTCGCCGACTTGCACCGTGTAACGCTCGCCGCGTTCGCCGGAGTATTGGTTGAAGGTCATCGAGTCGAAGGTCCAGAACGGCAAGTACACGCCATTGAATTTGCCCTCGACGCCGCGCTGTAAGAAATCTCCCGGAGCAAACCACCGCGACTCCACCCACTCCTTCAATCTTTGCTGAGCAATCTTTCGCTCCACCAAAAACGGCAGCACTCCATCCACCCGAATGCGTTGCTCGGCGTCATGCACCTTGTCGCGTTGAATGGGCGATCCACAGTAAGGGCACTCGGTGCTGGTCAGGGCACCCTGAAACACAACGTTGCCTCCGCATGAGCCGCAACGAATCTCGCTCTGCCCTTCTTGTTGCTGCTCGACGCCTTCGTCCCGCCAGTTCTTCAAGCGGTCGATCATCGCCAAGAAATCCTGCTCAGCGACTTCGGATTCAGCTTCGACATGCAGTTGCTTCTCGAAACCGCAGTAAGGGCACTTGAGCTGTTGCTGACCAATGCTGAAGGTCAGATCGGCACCGCAACCTTCGCACGGAAAGATTCGTCCGCGTCCGTCATCAACGCTTTCGCCAGGCTTGCTGTTGAGATCATCCATTCCAAGAGCTCGACAATTCAGAGAGTGATTAGATCAGACTCGCAGACCGACCATAAACGAACTCGACACTCGCAGCATCTCCCACGAACCAGTTCGTCAACTCACCTGCTGCGCTCGGCGGCGCGCCTAGAGTCCGCGCTCACAGCGTCATCGAACGCGAAAAGGCCGGCTGAGGTTCACGCTCGTCATGTCGATAAAACGCAACAGCAGATCTTGAGCACTCGTGACCCCGATGCGTGGAGTTACGGCGACATGCTCGTCGGCCACGAGTTCGCCCGCTTCGATCCACAGTCCATTGGCAGGACTCAAAAGCAAGCTGTCGGAATCACGATCAATGGCAAAGGCTTCACACAGTCGAGCCGGTCCGCATGTAAGATTCGCAACAGAACAACCTTTGCGACGTTCTTGCATCAGCGGCAGCCCTTGCAGCGGATCGACCGCTCGAATGAGCACCGCGCTGCCGACGCCCGGCGATTGAGTGACCGCATTCACGCAGTAGCGCGAGTGGATGGCATAGACATAAGCCCGACCCGGTCGACCAAACATCGAAGCATTACGTCGAGTCATCCCGCGAAAGGCATGCGACGCCGAATCATTCTCTGCGAGGTATGCCTCGGTCTCGACGATGCGACCCGCCGTGCGACCTGCCGCTGTCCGTCGAATCAAAACCGCCCCCAACAAATCGCGCGCGACAAGTTCTGGAGCTCGATCAAAAAACGAAACCGGCAACACCTTCCGCATCTTTCGAGCCCTGACATCTGCGGCCAAGTTACTCGGCTTTCCAACTGGCTCGCACAACGCGCTCCCATTCATCAGCCATTAGATGATGACCTCGATAGGTCGGATGGACGCGGTCCCAAATCCAGTAGTCCGCCGGTGCTCGTTCATTCGCGGCATCGAAGACCTTTTGAAACTGAACCAAGGCGGCTCCATGTTTCTTGGCGAGTCGCGCGACGATCTCTTGCCGCTTCAGAATGCTCTCGCTGATCGGGCCAGAGTGCTTCACGAACGGCTCGCAGAGCACGAACTTCACCTTCGGATTCGCGGCTTTGGTTTCAGTGAGCAGCTTGTCGTAGGTTTGCTCGTACTGATCGAGCGGCACATTGCGACCATCGTCATTCACGCCGATCAAGATGCTGAGCACATCCGGCTTCAGATCGAGCGTGTCCTTCTGCCAGCGTTTCTCAAGATCGAGCACCGTGTTGCCGCTGATGCCTCGATTCATGAAGTCGAGCTTTGCCTCTGGAAAAGCTGCTCCATGTCTCGCCGCGATGATGAAGGCGTAGCCGTGACCGAGAATGTGATTGGGATCGGCACTGCGTCCGCGATTGCCGTCAGTGATCGAATCACCTTGAAACAGAATGCGAGCTTTGGGAGCAAAGGCTCCAATGGGCTCAATAGCCAGCACCGCAGAGTGAGCTGTGGCAAAAAGGGCAATGAGCGCGGTAACCAGCTTCAGATGCATGGGGCTCTCTCTTTGTGGATATCGTTCGCAAAGCAATCACCGGGAGTCAGCTTTTGTGGCGCTGCGGTCGTTGAAACTCGGTTGAGTCTATTTCCGGGCACGTAATCGCTATCGGCGAAGTCTTACTGACGCGGGACTGATGACACAAAAACTACCGGCCAGCTCATCAACATGAGTCCGAACTGTCGAAGCGACGATCTCTGCTTTGGACTCATTCGACAGACCGGGAAGCCGCACCAAGATGACCCCGAACGAAACGCGCCGAAGGCGATAGACAAGTTCGCCGAAATCTTTGTCGCACGTGATGAGCAACGATTGCCGCTGATTCGCTTCTTCCAAAACCTCGTCATCAATAATGCTCGGTCGGGCTTAAGCAATCGAAAAAACTTCGTGCCCATCTTGGCGGAGACGGTCAACGATTGGTCGATCGACACTCTCATCGGCGACCAGCTTCATGCCACTTTCTCCGCATCGGGATAGACCACATTGGCCCGCAGCCCTTGAGCCGCAAACTCCAGCGAGGCACTGATCGCTTCGCGTGTCAGCTTCGGATGTGACTCGATGATTTGCTCAACGGACTCTCCTGCTGCCAGCTTTTCGAGGAAGAGTTCTACGGTAATGCGCGTGCCTCGTATGACGGGCTTGCCCATCAGAACTTGAGGGTTCGACTCAATCAAGTTGTTGGTCATGCAACTTTCCTTAACTCCGATCGCAATTCGCTAACCCTTCGCGTCCTATGAGTCCCACTCATCACACGCATGCTGGCGACGAATGGGACCGATGGGACGCGTGAGACTTAATAGAAACGAGATTGAAACACGGTCGGGACTGGAGTCCCAACCTACTTCTTCTCAGCCCAGTTCAAGTGCCTGTGTAAGAAGCGATACGTCGCTTGGCCGTTGATGGTGTGAGGGCCGTTGAAGTACTCGATCTCGGCTTTGTCGCCGAGGCCCATCTTGTTGTAGTGACGGAAGACCTTTGCAAATTCACCGGCGACCCATTCGTCGATGCCCACGCCGTCATCGTGACCTCGCTCGACCATGAATGGCCGCGGAGTCATCAGGTAGCTCAGCTCGGCGTAGTTCGCGACGTGCCCCATGTTCCATTCGAAGATCTCGTACTCGGGCGTGAAGAGGTAGCTGAAGCCGTCTTCGTTGCTCGTGTTCTTCTTCACCCACTCGTTGTAGTCCGCCGAGCAGATCGACAAGCAATAGCCCGGCTTGCCGTTCGCGGGAGGCAACAGTGGAGGAACTCTGACAGCCGTCTTGCCACCGTAAGACAGCCCGTAAAACGCGAGTCGGTCCTTATCGGCGAATGGCAAAGACGCGAGCCATTCCAGCGTGCGGCCGTGTTGCGGGATGATGTAGCTAAACAGCGAACGCTTCATGACGTTCGACTTCCGCTGCAACGTGCGGAACAGGTCGCGGCCTCGATACGGGTTCTGCGGCGCATAGGTCACGAAGCCGCGTTTACACAGTTCGGCGGCGAAGGACTTGTAGTACGGATAGCCCGCCGAACCGGGTCCGCTGATGGTGTCTTGAGGCACGCCTTCCAAGCCGTGCTGGCACACAACAACCGGTCGCTTCTCGCCGGGCATGAGGTCCTTCGGAATGAGCAAGCAGCCCGTCGCGATGACGTCGTCATAGACATCAAGCACGACTTCATAAGTGTCGAACGCGCCTTCATGGCCTTTGAGCCAGTCCGCTTTCTCAACCAGTCGCGTGCGAGGATTGAGCGGCATTGTCGATTCCGGCAAGCGACCAATCAGCTCGTCATAAACCCAATTGCGAACCGGCTCGACCGTCGCGGCCCACTTCTCGGGAGTCGACCGATCGGCCTTCGACCATTGCTTGTCGCGCACTTTGTGACTGCGGCGCAACAAGGTCTGCACATGAACTTGAAGCTGCTCAAGCTGCCGCTTCTCGCGCGACTTCGGTTCGTTCGCAGCAACGAGGCCGGGCATCGCCGAGGGAGCTCGCTCAGTCGCCGCTACGGCCAGAGTGAAGCCCGATTCTACTCCCAGTCCTTTGGCAAACGCCGTAAGTGCCCGAGGCGTCCCGGCGGGGCCATCTCCCTCGCCGCTTGCAGACAGAGTGAGCATGTCGCTCGCACCAAGCGCGTCGAAGAAGCGTTTCGCGCGATCGTGTTCGAGTCGCACCGAGGCGAGCGTCGCGGTCTCGATCTTGCCCGGAGCCGCACCACCCGAACGTCCCTGCTTGACCGCTGGCGGTCCTGCAATTTCCGTAACACCCGAGGCTTCGATTGTCAGTGCTCGCGGAGCAATCATGCCTGCAATTTCGGCATCGCCAAACTCCGTCAGTAGACCCCAGACGTTGCGGTAGATGGGCTCGCTCCAAACACCTTCACGCTGGCGGAAGTAGCCACTGACGAGCGTCGATTGAATCCGTGGATCGAGCGCTGCTGCATAGAGAGCAATCAGCCCTCCTTCGCCGACACCGACAATTCCAATAGGCTTTTTCGCAGAAACTCGTTGATCCATTTGTTCGAAGAGATCAACCGCCGCAAGTACTTTTTGCACTTCATAGCCAATGATGTGACGCCCCATCTCAAACGCTTGACGATAAATGAATTCGCGATGCGTTTGATTGGTGTATCTCACTAGCGGATTGCCTGAGTGCTCGTCGCTGCGGCTAATGAGCATCGGTACGAGCACTCCGAATCCTTCGGCCGCAAGCCGCGTAGGCAGCTGAGCTTGCGGAGCCACTCCGTCGCTTAAGCCGCAGATCATTTCAGGCGTCCAATCCGCATCAGGCAACACGATGACGTGGCCCTTCGGCGCATCTGTTTTTTGACTGACGAACAGGCCCTCGGCAGTCACGCCGTCGAGCACATTCCACCGCACGGCATGAATCGTGAGGCCAGGAGCTCTCCCAACAAGATTCGATCTCTGCAATCCAAGTAATGCTTCGACGACATGCTGATTGGGCTCAGTCGCCGTAACTCGCGGATCAACCGCGCCAATGAACTCAGCAAACTTCGCGCGGCGAGGAGCGAGCGTCTTGTCCCAATCCGCCGCCTTGACGCCATCGAGCTTCCACAACGCATCGCGTCGAGCCGGCGAAGCCGCGATCTCGCGCAGGGCAAACTTATCAATGCCCGAGACCATGACCTCATCAAGAGGCTTGTCGATCGTGAGCGGCTTCGTCCCCGGCAGGACCGCGTCGGCTGCATTTAAACTGACACCCGCCTGCGACAAGAGCGCCAAGCTCACTGTCGCCCACACTCCAATCCGTGACAACAGCATGAATCGTCTCCTTCTGTGATGAGGTCTTCTCAGTTTTTGTTTGGCAGAACGGACAGCCATAGTTCTTGAATCGCAACAAGTCCGATCGACATTGATTGGCAACTATCAGAGATTCAACCGAAGCCATTCCGAATTCGGACAACCATTCGAGGAGACAACGGGCATGACGATTGGCGATCTGATCTTCACGAGCTTCAACGGAAGTGTGATCGCAGTGAATCGAGATAGCGGCGATGTCGTGTGGAATAATTCCAACATCCGCAAAGGCTATATGAGCTTGTTGCTCGACGGTGACCGACTTGTCGTTTCCTCGGATGGCTACATGTACTGTCTCAATGCTCTGACAGGGCTAGAGATATGGAACAACTCGTTGCCGGGCACTGGCACTGGAGTACCGTCGTTGGTGTCGGTGCGAGGACAAGCTCCACAGATCAGCAACGCCGCTGCAGACATCCAAGCGAGGTTAAATCAACAAGCTTCTTCAAACTCGACGATGCAACATCAGCCTCATTTCACTAACGGCTAACATCGCGAGCCTTAGAGAACCTACTGACAGCCGTTCGCGCTCAAACTTGTCGTGAGGAAGTCGCGGCGGCGGCCGTTGCGAATCGCTAAAGCCATGCATGTCGCATGCGGCGCGAACTCGTCTCAACCAAACTAAATCCGAAACTCAACCGACGGCTGATTAAACCAACGTCGTGATATCAACGACTACACCAAGATCTCTGCGATGGGCTTCCCACCGTGTGAGATTTCGACCGGACGGCCAGAGTGATCGGGTACTCGCATTTCAGGGTCGATGCCGAGGCAACGATAAATCGTCGCACAGATGTCTGACGTGCTGACCGGCAAGTCTTTGACATAGGCCGCTTGATCGTCCGATTCACCATAGAGTGTTCCGCCGCGAATTCCGGCTCCGGCAAACAGCACCGAATAACAGCTCGTCCAATGATCTCGTCCAGCATTGGCGTTGATGCGCGGCGTGCGACCCATCTCGCTCATGATGACGATCAGTGTTTCATCCAACAGACCGCGTGATTGCAGGTCTTCCATCAGTGCCGAAAACACCTGATCGAGACCAGGCAGCTTGTTCTTCTGCAAGATCTCGAAGTTGCGTTGATGAGTGTCCCACGCGTCGTAGTCAATCGGCACTCGGTCCCAGAATAAGTCCCAAGTCACGTTGACGAACCGGACTCCTCGTTCCAGCAACCTCCGACCGATCAACGCACTGTTCCCAAACAAAGTCTTGCCATATCGCTCTACCAAGCGCGAATCTTCCTGTTCGAGATCGAATGCACCACGCATCTTTGGAGAGGTCAGCATCTCGTAGGCTTGCCGATGATTGCGGCCAAACGTGTCGACCATGCGAGAACGATCGAGTCGACGTTGCTCATCATCAAATTGAGTCAGCAAAGTCCGGCGAGAGGTCAGGCGATTTAGCGTGACTCCGTCTTGCAGCTTTGTTTGCGGGAGTCTGGGAGATCCCAACACAGTCAGCGGCGTACCTGGCAGAGCATTGGGTGATCCTTCCGGTTTGAATGGCTCGCATTCCGTGGTCAACGCGTCGCAATGTTTGCCAAGGAATCCGCCATATGGACCAGGCCGTCGAATGTTTTGACCCCAGCCGAGATAGCACGGCATGTAGACATAGTCGGGAAGACCGCCCTGATCGCCACGATCCTTGAGCCGTAAGAATTCGCACACAGAGCCCATGCTCGGCGGATACGTGTCCTTCGTTGTCGTGATATCAGGAAGCGACTGCTCGAACCCTGAATAACTCGGCAGAGTATTGTGGCAGCCAGCCTTATGGTTGACCGTCCGAACAACTGCAGCTCGATCCATCCAACGAGCCATCTGAGGTAGGTGCTCGCAGACTCTCACTCCCGACGCGGAGGTGTCGATCGGCTGGAACAAGCTTCGAACCTCTGCCGGTGCTTGAGGTTTCAAATCCCACATGTCCTGAGTCGCAGCGCCTCCAAGTAAATACAGCACCATGACGTTCTTGGCAGGACCATGACGAGCAATGCCAGATTCATTAGCGAACAAGATTTGAGGCAAGCCGAAACCGCCTAATGCCGTCAAAGCTCCGGCCTTCAACGTCTCTCGTCGAGTGATTCCATCACAACATCGTCGAGGACTTCCGAGCATCGTGAGCATGTAGGGTCTCCCAATTTGGGCGGGCTGAGGTGCTGCCGCTTCTCACTTCCTTGTTCAACGCCGTGCCTTACCGATCGGCCGGTATCTTTCGAAACGCTTTCACTTTGAGCTCGGTATTTGAACGCTAGCCACCTGGATCGACCAAAGGATTCGCGTTCTCTCCGGACCTGAGCTGCTCACACTTCGAGAGCATACCGTAGTAATCGCAGTGTCCTCTGCGGAAGACGTCGCTCTGTTGCTTGCGTCGCACCTCAAGCGTCCGCATGCATCTTTTGCGCTTCATCGCCCAAGTTGGGCCGCACCATTTCAAATGGCTTGAGATTGTCAAACTCCCGATGCGGCTCAGTCCCCATCAAAGCCGACCGTGCTGCATTCAAAATGACACCCGGTTGCTGACCGTCTCCTTGGTCATATCGCAAGCTCGATTCGGTTTCTCGCAATTGGCACTGACCAACATGAGGAAAGCCATCAGCCAACGCGACGACTGCAATTGCTTGTTGCTGAGAATGTCTACATGCAGACGAGCCTTCGTTCCGCTTAGTTCGAGATGCTTACCGACACAGACGACTGGATCATTCGCTGACAAACCGCCAAGCAATCTCAAGCAATGCTTGTAGGGCGTTTCGTTCAATTTTTGAAAGCCGGACCAAGATGACCGGGTCATTCTGATAGTGATCGGTGATGTAGAAAGTCGCGGGGTTGCTGCCCAAGAGCTGTGAGCGTTCTGCGTTAGGGATTTTGATGAGCAATGAATCGGGCTCAGCGGAATTGTGAATCGCCTGACAAGCCAGCAGCTTTCGACCGACCTTCCACGACGGCGCGCCGTGTATTGTTCCTTCCACCACATTTGGCAGAGTTGTTATCAGCGCGCGAACCTGAGCGAAACTTGATTCAGCCCCGCTCGACACAGATGGAGTTCGTTTCGTCATTCGCTGCTCCGGTGGATCAAACGTCACTTCGCTCCGCGAGACTCGGCGACTTAGGAACTTTCCCGGCCAAGCCATCTCGTAGCGAGTGACGCTGGCAGCAGTACTTCGCGAAGTCGCAAAGGCCAGCGAAGCGGTATGCGGGATCGGCGTAATGCTGCACGACGTAGAACGCAAAGAAGTACGCACGGCAGAAACTCCAGATGCAGAGAGCCAGAAGCGCAACCGTCTTTACCGTTGGCTGCTCGGCGATTAGCAGCGCCACCGAAAGACTTCCGAGCACCACAAACAGTCCGCCCTTAACGTACAGCAATCGAGGACTCTCGATGTCTCCGAGAATGATGGCTCCAGTGAGATGAGCAGTTCGATATCGAAACTTCGAGTCGCTTTGGTAACTCCGACGATCGTGACTGGAAACGACTCGTCTTCTCCGCCGCTCGAGATCCTTCGCTCGCCAGGTTTGATCTTTCCTAAGCAGCCGAGACAGTACGACCGAGCAATGAGCGATCGTCTGAGTCCTCAGCCCAATAGCTCATTAGCTCGTTTTTAACGTTTGCTGTTGACCGTCACTCTTCATCGCGCAGTCCGCTCAGGCAAGCAGGCTGAGTGATGACAACTCAGCCAACTCAACCGTCCTCGGAAAGACCTCTTCATGCGACAGGCAGTTTGGCTGGTGTTGCTCAGCGGTTTGATGGCAACTGAGCTACGTGCTCAGAGCGAGCCCTCGACGTTGAATCTCAACGTGGCCCGAGCGACATCCGGGGGCATTCACGTCTACGCACCAGAGAAGTGGGCACTGCTACATATCAACGTCACGAATACCTCGCCCGAACCGCGAGAAGTAACCGTCGCGACCTACTTCGACGTTGAGCCCACGTTGCAGTTCGGAAGAAAAGTGTGGGTGCCAGGCCGCTCCGTACTGCATACGACTCAGCCCGTGCTGGTCCCCAAAGTCAGCCCCAAAGATGGCGCGTCGCTCAACTATCACTCGCTGGTGTTTGACTCGAATGCCGGCAGCGAAGTGCTGATGCGAGACGAGCATTCGGGACTCATCAACGACGGCGCGGTGCTCATTAATCACAGCCCGCTGCTGACCGGTTTCATCGACAGCGGATCAACAGCCAACACTGCCACTGAGCGAGAACCTTATGAGCTTCTGATTGCGACTCGTCTGGCCAGGCAGCTTGATCGGCGCGTGGGCACTGTGAGCGTCGAAGGCTTGCCGTATGACGAACAGAGTCTGGAAGCGATTAGTAACTTGGTGATCGTCGGCGACCGGTTGTTAGGTGATGTCGCGGCGGTGGCTGCCATTCGACGATGGATGTTTGGAGGCGGCCGAGTTTGGCTCATGCTCGATCGCACCGATCCGCGCGTGCTGGAGATGCTTCTGGGTGACGAAGCGAACTGTCACGTCATCGATCGCGTGGAATTGAACTCCGTCCGGATCGATCTGGATTCCGATGTCCGCCAGCAAAAGATCAATCAAACGATCGAGCATGAAACACCGGTCGAACTCGCTCGTGTAACGGCATCGGGATTCGACATTCGAGCCAGCGTCGATGGTTGGCCAGCTGCTCTTGCTCGTACTTACGGACATGGCTCGTTGGTCGTCACCACGTTGGGACCTCGCGGCTGGATGACTCTCAGAACCAAAGCTCTGCCGCCCGGTCAGCCAACTTCCGCTTATGAGATGCTGCCGGAAACCAACGGTGCTCTCGGCGACTTCATGCTGATTCGCAACCCAGAGTTTGTGTCGACCAATCTCCTGACGGATGAAGTCGTCAGCTACATCGGCTACTCGATTCCCAGTCGAGGTTTGATCTTCGGATTCTTGGGTGGCTTTGTTGTCGCGATTGGAGCCGTCGGCCTGTGGCTCAAACGAATAGACCGCATCGAACGACTGCTTTGGGTTGTGCCCATCTTAGGAGCCTTGTTCGGCTCGAGCTTGATCGGCATCGGCTTCACGAATCGTCATGAGATCGCTCCTACTTCAGCCACAGTGCAAGTGGTGCAAACTGTATCCGGCACTGATGACGTCGTGCTGCAAGGCGCGTTGGCGACATATCACCCTGAAGGCAGCAATGCTCAGTTCTCGGCCACTCAAGGCGGACGATTGATGCCCAGTATGAAGGGCCTACAAGGCACGACGCGGCGGATGATTTGGACCGACATGGGGCAATGGCATTGGGAGAATGTCCCTCAAACTGCCGGTCAAGTTGTGGTGCCGTTCTCACAATCTGTCGCGCAACCTCAGCCGGTTGATGTTCGCATGACGTTGAACCAACAAGGTCTCGTGGGTCATGTCTTTAATGCACCCGCAGGTTTGTCGGACCCGGCAATCGTGACTCGATCAGGTCGTATTGGAGTCAGCCTGAAGTCGGACGGATCTATCACAGCCACCAACGACCAAGTCTTTGGGCGCGATCAATACATCGCTGCCAATCTGCTGGACGACGAACAAGGTCGACGACGTGAAGTGCTTAAGAACCTGCTGACCAATCCGCAGCGTCGAGACTTCCCCGACAAGCCGCAGTTGATGGCGTGGACTCCCGCTTGGGACACCGGCATCAAGCTGAGCGACGAGTACCGCTCGCGCGGCTCGGCACTCTGCATCTTCCCGTTGCATTTGGAACGACCAGCCAGCGGTCAGGAGTATGTAATCCCGACTCCACTGTTGCCGTACCGCATGGTGGCTCGACCTGATGGTCGCCCCTCGTCCCAGATCTTCGACGTCAGGCGCTACGAGTGGCGTGAGTCAGCCTCATACAGCAACATCTGGCTGCAATTTCAAATACCTACCGAGCTACTGCCGTCAGTGATGCAACGCGGCATCGTCACGCTGCAAGTGTCTGGCCCGATCGGAAAGCTCGAACTGCTTGGGCTCTCATCAGACAAGTCCGTCAGCGTTGGAACTTTGATTGACCCCATCGGCACGGTGAACTTTGAAGTCAGCGACCGCTCGGTCCTGCAACCCGACGATCGAGGCCATCTGCGACTGGGTTTGAATATCGGAGATCAAAGTCGTCCCGAACTCACTCAGCCGAGTGACCCCGATGCCAAGCCCAACTATTGGCGTGTTGAATCGCTGTCATTGACTCTGTGGGGACAAGCTCAATAACAGCAAGTCGGACCTTGGACCGCACGGCCGCAGCGTCAGCCCGAGAAGTCGTAGCTTGAAATCCCATCCCGAGCAAAAAGGCATGATCCGCACTCAACGCCCATTCCAGATTAGAAGTCGGTGCGACTTCGACAGACTCCGAGTAATTCGAGGACACGAACAAGGCTGTGCCTACGATCTCAGCCGCATGGCGTCAGAATGCCCAGCGACAATAATCGGAGGGCTCCGTCAAGCCGGAGCACTCCAGGGATCGAATACCCCAAGAGAGTTTCTGCCCTAAAGGAATCAACGTGGTTGAGAATCGACCGGTCGTCGTGATGAAGAATCTGACGAAGAAATATGGCAACTTCACCGCGCTCAATGACCTGACTCTCACGTTGAACGCCGGGCAGATTCTGGGACTAATCGGACCCAACGGCGCCGGCAAGACCACAGCCATCAAGATCCTTGTGGGCTTGGTTCGACCGACTGGAGGCACCGCGACCATTGAAGGCGTCGACTGCGTTCGCGACTCGCGCAAGATCAAGCGAATGGTTGGCTACATGCCCGACATCTTCGGTGCTTACGACAACATGCGCGTTCGCGAGTACCTCGACTTCTTTGGTGCGGCCTTCGACATCCGACCGCGCGAACGAGTCAAACGCATTGCCGAAGTGATGGAGACAACTGGCACCGAATACATGAAGGACCGCTTCGTCGAGAGTCTCAGTCACGGCATGCAGCAGCGAGTCGGACTGGCTCGCACGCTGCTCCACGATCCCACAGTTCTGATCCTCGACGAACCCGTCAACGGGCTCGATCCCCAAGCGCGAATTGAGATGCGCGATCTGCTCATCCGCTTGGCTCAACAAGGCAAGACACTGATCGTGACCAGCCACATCCTGTCCGAGCTTTCGCGCATCTGTCATTGCTGCGCGATCCTGACTCACGGTCGACTAAGAGCATTCGGCACGGTCCAAGAAATCGGACGTCAGGTCAGTCAGCAGCGAGCTGTCGAAGCTCAGTTCTCATCGGCGGATGCCGTCGGTCCCGCAGCAGCCATCATTCGTCAGTCGATTGAACCCGATGCCGAAGTGACCGAAGTCCCGGCAGAAGCCACGGTCCGCTTTCGCACGGCAAAACCTGAGATCGAAGTCGGCGGCGTGCTCTCCAAGTTGGTCAGTTCGGGACTGCTCGTCACGCAGTTCCGCGAGCTGCAAACCGATCTCGAAGACGCCTTCATGTCGTTTGCCACCCAAGGCACAACCGAAGCCAGCCGAACCGAGTAAGCCGGGATCTCAGGCCATCTGACTCTGATAGCCGTTGCCACCTTGACCAAGCGGGCGACCGAAGTCGTCGACGATCGGTGCGTCGTTCACACCGGGTGCTGATGTCGGCGCGGCTGCGATTTCCTCTTCGTCTTCGTCATCAGTCGGCGACATGTGATCGCGAAAGACGGTCAGAATCGCGGGCAGCAAGACGATCGCCACAAACAGTGTTCCAGCCAGACCGATGGAGAGCACCAGACCGAGGCTATAGAGACCTCGATGCGCTGAAACCATCATGCTGCCGAAGCCCACGATCGAAGTGGTCGTCGTGAGGATGATGCTGTTGAACGTGCTCCCCGACATTTCGTACCGCCCCTTGGTGTGATGTCGGAAGTCATGCACCACATGCACTCCCACGTCGACACCAATGCCCAAGATCAGCGGCAGCACAATCAAGTTGGCGGGATTCAGATCAACATGGAATAACGCCATCGAGCCATACATCACCGCCGCACCCAAGATGCACGGGCACATGGCCATGAAGGTGTAGACCAACGACTTCCAATTCAGGATGCCCACCAGAGGAATCCACAACGCGCCAGACGCCCCAGCGAGCACCCGCCAGTCGACGGCTCCATTCATCAGCTTTTGAGCCAACGCGATGCAGGCCACCAACACGACCGTCGGTACCAGCGCTTGCAGAGTCAGCCGATGCCCCAGGAAGTCCATGATCAAGATCAGCATCACCGCAATAAAGGCATAGACCGCCGCCTTCAAGAAGCTGCTAACGAACTGCCGCGATGCTTCGTAGTTTTGAATCGGCGTGCCCGTTGCATTTGGATCAACGGTGCGAACGTCTTTGACGAACTGTTCCAGCGGCTCAATGTCCCAGATCGAGAACTTGGGATAGACCTGCACCAACCACTTGCCATCTTCGCTCACGAAGCGCGATGTCAGTTCGCTCGGCAGATCCTTAAGCGAAATTGGCTCTGGATCGGCAGCAGCGGCGGCCATCTGCAACTGCGTCAACAACGCTGTGACCATCGCAAACTGATAGTGATTCAGCTCGGCCATCTGCTGCGGGTACTCGTGCGCTTCAAGGTGATCCAAGAAGCGATCAATTGCCGCGACAGTGTCCTTCGCCAACGGTTGGTCGATGGCCAGCAAGGTCTTTTGGATCTCCTCGAAGGTCATGCCCAATACCTTCGCGAAGTCCTTGGTGACATCGGTTGGAGCGATCTGGTCGGGCAAGCGAGCCAACAACGACTGATAAACCTGCACCAGCAACGTTGTTTCTCCCGTCGGATAAGCGGGCAGTCGCGAGCCCAGTTCTTCGACGTGATGCACAGTCGGCAGCGCGAGGAACCGTCGCTTCATTTCGCGCGCTTCCTCTGCCGAGTTCGCCAACGAAACCGCGAACAGCAACGAACCTTGTCCCGGTCCCGAATGCTCTTCCGCCGATTTGAAAATGCGTTTCTGAGTCTCGACCGACTCCAAGCCATCCGCCTGCAAGTTCAAGAGGTTGTAGTCGTACTTAACCTTCAGCCTCAGCATGCCGCCTTTCAGTTCGAAGGCACACGCCCCCAACCCCACCACGCATGCTCCGGCCAACGTGCCAATCACATACGGATGCCGAGCGATCATGCGACGCCAGAGCGTGCCTTCAAACTGATTGGGCAAGCGCCGCGCTTCGATGTTCTTGTCGGCGACGGCGATCAGCGCGGGCAGTACCAGGAAGTTCGCCAGCAGACACAGCAACACACCGAATCCACCGATGATGCCCAGCTCGGCCACACCTTTGAAATCCGTGAACGACGCACAAAAGAACGCCGTCGCTGTGGTGATCGCCGCTGTAACGATTCCGTCACCGACGTTGGCGGCGCTATGACCGACCGACTCGATCAAACCTCGTCCGTGATGCCGTTCTTCCAAGTAGTGAGCCAAGAACACAACGGCGTAGTCGATGCCCAAACCAAACAAGATCGCGGCAAACGACACCGACAAGATGTTGAGATGCCCAATGGCGAACGTCGTAAAGCCGAATGACCAAATCGTGCCAACGACCAGCATGATCATCGCCAACAGCGGATGCTTCATGCCTCGAAAGCCAATGACCAACAACGCCCAACAACCAAAGAACGACAACACCGAAGCGATCGTCATGTCGCTTTGAGTCCGTCGCATCTCGTCGCTTTCCAGCACTGGGATGCCGGTCAGTCCAATCTGGCAGTCGTTGAACTTGCCGCGAGCTTCGGCGATCAAAGCACGTGCCCGCTCGATCGACGGATTTTGGCCGCTGAAGCCTTCATCCTTCTTCAGCGGTCGGACCTTAATGAAGCCCATCGTCTTCGAGTCGGACAAGAGATAGACCGGTCCTTCGGATTGCTGCTGCCTCATCTGAGGATCGACCTGCAGCATCTCAGGCCACGGGCTGGTGAATTCCTGCTGTTCAACAAACTGGTCCAAGCTCTTGGCCAACAAGTTCAACTGCATCAGAGCCGCACCGAATTGGTGCTGTCCCTTTTGATTCGTGGGATCGGCGCCCAACAGTCGCAGGCCGTCATTGATTTGGAACTGCAAACCTTCGGTCAACGTGGTGAGCTTCAGCTTGTCCCAGCCACCTCGCAGTACGGGCTGAAAAGCAGAGAGACCCTGTAAGCCAACTTCCAATTGCTGCGGCGAGAGATACTGCAATCCCTTCCGTCGCAGTGCTGCGGCATCAACCTTCGAAAGCACTTGATCGAAGAGATCCTTCTCGGCTTGGAACTTAGGGCCGAGGTCATCAATCACTTCTTTGATGCGCGATTCAGTCGGCGCTTCTACGACAACGACCATGTCCGAGCTGTCGCCAAAGCTTTCGATGTATGCCATCCAGCGTTTGTGGAATTCGGCATCGGGATCAATCAAGTCCGAGCGGTCCGTCTTGAACTTCAGCAGCAAGCCCGAAGCCACCGCACACAGAATCGAAACCAGCGTGACCAGTACCAACACCATCTTGGGATTCATCGCGCTGGCTAAAGAAACCGAGCGCAATAAGCCATTTAGATCGAAGCGTTTCGAATGCGTTTCGCGTCCCTGCGACATCCAGTGCAGCCTTTCCCAAGCGAGTTCATCTGAGGTGCGAGGACCGGTCCAAATAACACCGCAGTTTGGAGAGCATCATTCCTGATGCTTCTCAGTCGCGGAGCGACTGAGCTACGTAGCTGAGTCGCTCCGCGACTCAGTGTTGTTGTTGGACCAGTACGAGCCTGAATTGATCAGTCACCTCACCAAGTAGTACCAGCAACGACCGCGAGTGAGTGATGCGGGCGACTCTCGATGCCATTCGACCGCAGCGTCAAATGAGCGGTCGGAACATAACACAGCCCGCCGAATGACCGACAACACCAGTTTTCCCACCTTTCCTCGCCAAGTGCGGCAAGCAGCCTCGTCTGCCCGCAACTCGCTGAATTCAATCGCCAATCGCGAACTCAGCTTGAGCCCGACCCACATTGACACAATTCCGTGACGAGTCGTAAAAGCCGCGCGCTCCGTCGACTCGCAGTTGGTCGACCGAAGATCGTTGAACACAAACCCCAATCGGAGCGACAAGGATGTCCCGACGATTCTCTCTCCGTCATTGGCCTTGCTACTTGGCTCTGGCCGTTGGCCTCACGGGCTGCGGTAAAACGGACACCACCGATGACCCCGGTACCGCCACTCCTGGTGGGTCCGCCAAAGCAACTTCGACGAACAACTCGGCTGCCGACGCTCTCGTCAAAGATGCTGCCGAATTGATTCAAAAACGGCAGTTCAACGAAGCCATCATCAAGCTCGGTGAAGCGATCAAGACCGACTCGAAGTGCGCCGAAGCCTACTTCCAACGAGCAGGCATTCTGGCCGACGCGGGCAAAGATCGATTCGCGCTGAACGACTACAGCAAGGCCATCGAGCTCAACGACAAAGACGTTCGCTATCACAACATGCGAGGTCTCTTCTTGCTGACTCGCCGTCAGTACGAGACGGCTCTGCAAGACTTCCCCGCGGCCATTCAAGCCGATCCGAAGTACGTTCAAGCCTATAACAATCGCGGTCTGGTCCATTTGGCTCAGTCGAACTACGCCGATGCCATTGCGGACTTCAATCGCGCAGTCGAAGTCGATCCGACTTATGTCGATGGCTTCAACAATCGAGGCTTTGCTTACTACCAAGCCGAGAACGACAGCAAGGCGCTGGTCGACTTCAACAAGACCATCGAGCTGAATCCCAAGTACGTCAACGCGTTCAACAATCGAGCGATGCTTTACGTTCGTAATAAGAAGTACAAGCAAGCGGTCAATGACTTCTCGGCGGCGATCGATCTCGATCCCAACAACATGAAGCACTACCAAAACCGAGCAGCGGCTTACTTAGAGCTCGGCATGAAGGAGCAAGCTCAGACCGACGCCAATCGCGTGAAGTGGCTGATGAAGCTCGATGACCTCAACACGGCCATCGCGCGGAATCCCAACGAACCCAAGGGCTATATCCAACGAGCCAGCCACTTGGCCAAAGGCGGTCGAACTGAGGTCGCGTTGGCCAACTTCGAGCAAGCAATCAACATCGCTCCTGAGTCCGTCGAAGGTCTCAATGGGCGCGCTCAGTACTGGTACGATCAAGGCGATTACAAACAAGCGATCGCCGACTGCAATCGGGCCATCGAAGTCTCAAAGAAGTCCAACAGCTGGAATCGGCAGACGCTTTCGCTGCGAGGCGACGCCTATCTGAAGCTCGGCAAATTCGATGAAGCGATTGCGGACTTCCAAGCCACCGAACGTCTCGACCCAGCCGTGGCCGATGCCTACATGGCTCGAGCACAGTTGCGTCACAAGCGAGGCGATGCAGCCGGAGCAAAAGCCGACTACGACACCGCGAAAGCCATCGATCCATCCATCGGGCAGTAAGACCTGCGACGGAGCATTCAACTCAGCGGAGCTAGGCTCTTCAAAGTCAAAACTTGTTGCAGGTGAGTGAAGTTTTTCCTCTGTCAAAGTAGCCGTCATCGCTCCGCGTGACGTGCCTTCCAAATTTGAGTTCGAACAAGTGGCGATCGCCGTTGGCTGGTGAAGACGCCAAGAGGAAGGCTCATCACGCGGAGCGATGATGGCTACTTTGGTATGAGGCCGTTCTCGATGAGTTCTCAGCGAGTTTCCCAGTGAGCCCACCTGCCACCATGAACTCGACGCCGTCGAGTCCCACGCGGACCATGCGGTTGACGGCATTGCCCCCGCCGCCACCGACGCCGATCACCTTGATG
>OMIV01000148.1 GCA_900299185.1 Planctomycetaceae bacterium | reverse complement strand
GACATTCTGGGACTCCGTTGAAGTTGCGACTTGAGAACTCACAACCCCAGCTGAACCAGTCTGTCCGCTCTTTACCAGTTACCCCCCACGGTTTTGCGATGAGCCTGGTTTTCAATCTGCACGATCCGTCTTTGACAAAGTACCTGCAAATGGAATGTGTGCTGGTAGTCGCCCCTGAGGACTATCAGATGGTTAAGAAGTTAGTCACTCGAAAGATGCCACTGCTGAAAGACCGACTGACAACGTTGGTGGCCGACAAGTCCATCGACGACGTCAACGGAAAAGTGGGCATCAATCGACTGAAGCGTGAGATCCATGATGAGTTCAATCGGATCCTGTTCCCTGATGGGGTCCGCCGAATTCGAGACGTGCTGTTCGACGAATGGCACATTGACTAAGCGAAGAGAGCCCGTTTGATCGCGACTCATGGAGCAGCGAGACAGCGTGGCAGGCGACTAGGAGCCAGAGTCATGTCGATGGAGTTGCATGATTTTAAGAAGCCGCAGCGCTTAGCGAGCGACGAGGAAGAACGACTGCTCGAATGGATGAAGGGCAGCGCTTCGAGCCTCGACGAAATGATCGATCGCTACTTCCCGCTCGACTTCCGCATGAGAACCACGATCGAGTCGATTGATACGGCTCGTTGGAATGTCCTGTTCCCCACGCTTCATGCGTCGTCAATTGGCTTCCGAGTGGCGTTTGTTCGCGAGGAACGCGACACGTTGATGATCATGAAGCGGCCGTTCGCCAAACTGCTCATCGACGCGATTCTCGGCGACAGTCCGACGAAACTGCCCGACGACGGTGAACTCTCACCAGCCTCAAACAATGTCCTGAAATTCTTCATCGACTATGTCGTGCGAGCCATTCGCGAGAACTGGCCCGGCGGCAATCCCGGTCACATTCAACTCAAAGGCGAAGAGCCCACTCTGAAACGGCAACGAGTTATCCAGCCAGAAGAGTCGGCGATCGTCGTGCGATATCAGTTCAAAGGAGCATTCGGCACGGAGCCGTGGTTGTGGGTGGTCCCTTACGAAATCGTGTTGGGGTTGTTTCAGTCCTTTGAGGACGAGCAACGCATCACTCAGACAAAGACCGAACGGCACATGCTGGAAGGTCTTGTCAACGACATGCCAGCCCGCGTGACCGTGCGACTCGGAATGATTGAACTCAACTCGCTGCAACTGAAAACGTTGCAGCCCGGAGATGTGTTGGTCTTGGATCAAAAGGTCGATTCACCGCTGAACGTCACGGTGGCCGACGAGTGTGCTTTCGTAGGTTGGCCCGGCAGGGTTGGAACGCGACAAGCACTGCAAATTGAATCTTTGGTGAAAGGCTGAGTCATGGCGAAAGCGAAGGGCCCGTCAGGACCATCCACGGAAGTGAAAGCGGTCGACTTTCCCGAACTGGCTCGCGGCCAAGCCGGTGAAAGTGGTCCGTCTTTGGATCATCTCACGGAAGTGAAATTCGAAGCAGAAGCAATTCTCGGTCGTACCGTGATGTCGGTCGGCGAGATCCTGAAACTAGGAGCTGGGTCAGTCATCGAGCTCAATCGGCAAATCGTTGAGCCAGTCGACCTGGTCATCCAAGGTGTGAAAGTCGCAGCAGGTGAAGTCGTAGTTGTTGACGACTGCTTCGCAATTCGCATCAAAGAGATCGTGCAACCCGTTCGGTAACACTTCCTACAATCCTGACGCGACTGGCTCACCCACTGAGAGTGAGCCGGTTGCCAACCAGGCAACTCAAGACAGTACGGCCCCTCTAGGTCTTGAAGGCCGCAAGACAGTCCTCGCAGCTCATCTCCCCTCTGACTTCTCGTCAGCTCATCTCCCACTGCAACTCTCGCAGTCTCACCTCTTCGAAACCAGTCACCCACTCTTTTCTCCCCCCTCGATTCATCACTCTCCCCATTCGCAATTCCTCGCATGGAAAGGACGCCATGCTCCGCTCACTCTGCGCATTCCTAATGGCTGCGTTGTTGCTGGTGACATCAAGCACCATCGCCGACGACCGAGCCCCCACCACTCGACCAACAGCAGCTTCGAAGGCTCGCTCAGCAGGTACGCCACCCGCGTCACTGACAGAGCAAGTCGACGAGAAAGCCGCTCCATCAGCCGGACGCGACGTTAACTATCAACAGCCCGATTGGAACAAAGGCCCCAGCCTGGGTTCGCTGCTCTTCAAGATAGCCTTCGGCACGGTGCTCGCGCTCGGAGCATGTGTCGGCTCACTGTGGTACGGCCGCAAATGGCTGCAGAAAGCTCAAGGCGTTCTGCCAGTCAAAGGCGGCGAGCTGCGGTTGATTGAATCCACGCGAGTCGGCGGCCAGTGCTTCGTGCATCTCTTGCAGGTCGGCAATCAACGCATCTTGGCGGGCACCGATCGTTCGGGACTGCAGTCGCTGATTCCACTGCCAGAGACCTTCGGCAACGTGCTCGATGATGTGGCGACGCCAGCTCGCGCGGAAGAGCCCATCTCCGTGGATCCCTTCTTCGGTGCGCATGAACGAGGCCGCTTGAAGACCGAAGTCAAACCGCGTGCGTCCGCGATGTCGATCAGCTGAGACGACGAGCAGGCTCCCCGACAAAGGCATTGCCATAAATAGCTTTGATCAAGTCACCCAATCGCTGTTTGAATCAGACCTCTGGAGCAACCTGGCTCCTCCAGTCCAGATGTCGCTGCTGATGGGCAGCCTGGTACTCATCCCAGCGATGCTCGCCAGCCTCACGTGCTTCACGCGAATCGCGATCGTGCTGTCGTTCATTCGACGAGGCATGGCGACACAGGAAATTCCACCGACATCGGTCATGTTGGGACTGTCTCTATTCCTAACCATGTTCGTCATGGCTCCGACATGGGATGAGATCAGCAGCAAAGCCGTGCTGCCTTACCTCAAGGAAGAGAAGACCGGCTACCAAGCCATGCAGGCTGGGCTGGCGGTCCACAAGCAATTCATGCTGAGGCAGACTCGCAAGAACGACCTCGCGCTGTTTCTAGAAATGTCCAAGTCAGAGATGCCTTATTCGCCAAGCGACACCCCCATGGTCGCGCTCGTGCCGGCATTCATGATCAGCGAGATGAAGACCGCCTTCTTGATGGGCTTCTGCATCTACATCCCCTTCCTGTTGGTCGACATGGTCGTCGCCACCATCTTGATGTCGATGGGTATGTGGATGATGCCGCCGGTCATCATCTCGACGCCGTTCAAGATCCTGCTGTTCGTCCTCGCGGATGGATGGCACCTCATCTGTTTGTCGCTCAATCAAAGCTTTGGTTAGCCGCGTTAAGTCGCCGACGTCTCGCCGCAACCGGCTTGAGACCACAACCAGCAAGCGTCTCTCATCACGTCCGTTATCTCTCGATCTGGCTGAATCATGACTCCCGAAATCGCCATCGACATCACGCGAGAGTTCTTCTTCTACTCGACATTGCTGGCTCTTCCGGCCTTGGCATTGAGCTTGGCGTTGGGCTTGATCATCAGCGTGTTTCAAGCCGCGACGAGCATCCAAGAGCAAACGCTGACCTTCGTGCCGCGTCTCTTGGCGTTGCTCGCATTGTTCGTCTTCACCATGCCGTGGATGCTCGAAACGTCGGTGAGCTTCACGACGCAGATGTTCTGGCGAGCCTCGCAAATGGGGCACTGACCGACGTCCTTCAAGCGATGTAAGAACTCTGGCAATCAATTTGGATTCAGTTGCATGGCCCCTTACCTTCAAGACCTCACAGTTTCGCTCTCGCTGATCATGGCGAGGGTCATCCCTTTCGTGATGACCTTCCCATACTTCGGCGGCGCGGCTGTGCCTCGGTTTGTGAAGGCTGGTCTGATTCTGGTGCTCTCCCTGTTTTGGATGAGCCAACTGCAAACGCTCCCAGCTCAAGAGTTGAAGTTCATCGGCACGCACTGGGCGTGCTTCGCCGCGATGATCATCAAGGAAGTTGCCATTGGTCTGATTCTGGGAAATGCCTTCGCCCTGTTCTTAGTCCCCTTCCGAGTCGCAGGTGAATTCGTCGGCCAAGAGATGGGACTCACGATCGCAACGATCTCTGACCCAACTCAGCATTCGACCGGCACGGCGGTCGGCCAGATCTTCGACACGCTCGGGATGATGCTGTTCTTCGGACTCGACTTTCACCACGTCTTCCTGTCGGCGTTCCACGCTTCATTCGCTCGACGTCCCGTCGGGGCAGGCATCGGCCCGCTGCATGTGGAGGAATACATACAAGCCATGACGCTGACTCAGGAATGGGGCATGGCGTTGGTCGCCCCGATTGCCTGCTGGCTCTTCATCACGTCGGTCATCTTGGCGTTGATGGCTCGTGCCGCTCCGCAACTCAACATCATGAACGTCGGCTTTGTGCTGCGACTTATCACAGGCTTCGGAGCATCAATCGTGCTGCTGCCCGAGATCGCTCCGAACTTCACTCAGGTGATGATGCGGTTCTCCAAAATGCTGTCTGTGCTTTAACGAGCCAGCACATGGCTCATCGCCCCTCTCACACAAGTAAACCCAACTCCTTCAACGTCCCTTCCCCTGCCTAACCCACGAGTGCGACTGCAATGGCTTCCGAGGATGACGGCCAAAAAACAGAAGCCCCCAGCCAACGCAAGCGCGACGAAGCGCGGCGTCAGGGTCAGGTCGCGTACAGCCCGGAACTCACCGGCACGATGCTGCTGATGGCCGCTGTCATCACCATGTGGCTCTATGGAGCGGACTTCACGACGCAACTTCGCGAGGCCATGGAGCAATACATCGGCAACTCGCATGCACTCATCGTGCATGTCGGTGCCTTCGATGCTCTGCAAGATGCGGTAAAGCGAGGTCTAGGAATTGCCGGCGGCTTCATGGCCACGATGTTCGGAATCGCCTTGCTCGTGAACTTCGCTCAAGTCGGTTTCTACTTCTCCACAGAAGCCATCGAATTCAAATGGGAGAAGCTCGACCCGATCGGCGGCATGCAAAAGCTCTTCTCGGTGATGGGCTTGATGAAGGGCTTGCAACAAGTCCTCAAGACAACCGCGGTGGGAGCAATCTCCTGCTGGTTGCTGTGGGGTCGTGAAGCCTTAGTAGCCTCATTAACCGACGCCCCGTTGCTCTGGAGTGCCAAGCAGACCTGGGCGATGGCTCTGCAACTGCTCTTGGCCACCACGGCGATGCTGATGGTGCTCGGCGCGGCCGACTACGTCTATCAGTGGTACCGCGTTGAAAACGAATTGAAGATGTCCAAGCAAGAAATGAAGGACGAACATCGCAACGAAGAAGGCGATCCGCACGTCCGAGCCCGACGACGTCAGATTCAACGCGAGCTGGCTCAGAAACGAAAGATGATTCGCGACGTCCCCAAAGCAACGGTCGTGATTACTAACCCTGACCACTACGCCATCGCGTTGCGATATGTACGAGGCGAGAACTCTGCTCCGGTGTGTTTGGCCAAAGGCACCAACCACTTTGCTCTCAAGATCATCGCCGAAGCAAAGAAGCATGGAGTCACCGTCATCGAGCGTAAGCCGTTGGCGCGAGCACTCTACAAGATGGTCAACGTCGGTGACGAAATCCCCAACATGCTCTACATCGCAGTGAGCGAGGTGTTGGCATACCTCTATCGTCTGAAGCACGGTGATTTACATGCGGCCTAGCGCCGCAGCTTGCGAAGGAACGCAAATATGGCTGGCATCAAAGTCCCTGGAGTCCAAAGCCGCGGAGTGGAGTTCTTACTACCACTCGTCGTGATGGTCCTGATCGGCGTGATGATCATTCCGCTGCCGCCGATCCTGCTCGACTTGTTCTTGTCGTTGAATGTCGGCGTGGTCGTGCTGCTGATGCTCGTCACGCTCAACGTGCGACAACCCTTGGAGCTATCGGTCTTCCCCTCGGCCTTGTTGTTGCTGACGTTGACTCGACTGGCACTCAACGTGGCTACCACACGTTCGATCTTGCTCGATGCGCATGCTGGAAAGCTGGTCGATGCCTTCGGTCGCTTCGTGGTCGGTGGCAACTTGGTCGTCGGCCTCGTGGTGTTCCTGATCTTGATCATCATTCAGTTCGTGGTGATCACCAAAGGTGCGTCGCGTATCTCGGAAGTCAGCGCGCGTTTCACCTTGGACGCGATGCCCGGCAAGCAAATGGCGATCGACGCCGATCTTAATGCGGGCATCATCAACGAAGATGAAGCGCGTCGTCGTCGCAAGATGTTGATGCAAGAAGCCGAGTTCTACGGCTCGATGGACGGTGCTTCGAAGTTCGTGCGTGGCGATGCCATCGCGGGCTTGATCATCACCGTGATCAACATCGTCGGCGGTGTGATCATCGGCATGATGAATGGCATGTCGATTGGCAATGCCTTGCAGACTTACTCAGTGCTGACAGTCGGTGACGGGCTGGTTTCTCAGATCCCGGCCCTCATCATCGCGACCGCCGCCGGTTTGCTGACGACCAAGTCCAACACGGACTCCAGCATCGGCCCGGAAATCAGCCTGCAGTTCCTCGGCAAGCGAACGCCACTGGTTGCCGGTGCCGTCATGATGACTGCGATGGCACTCGTTCCTGGTCTACCGAAGATCCCGTTTTTGGCTTTGGCTGGCGGGTTATTTTGGCTGTATCGCAAGCTACCCGAGTTCACTCAACAGGAACTCGATGAGCAAGCCGCGATGGCCGCAGCGACAACAGCGCCGACGGAACCGACCAAGACTCCGATGGAGCAAGCGGTCGATGACTTCCTGCAAACGGACCGCGCCTGTGTGGAGATTGGTGCCAGACTTATTCCATTGGTTGATCCGAAACGCGGCCTCAGTTTGCTGCAACGCATTGGCACCTTGCGCCGAGACCTCGCGCGACGAACCGGCATTTGGGTTCCGCTGATCCGAGTCCGCGACAACGCGCGTCTCGAACCAGAAGCCTACACCTTCATGATCAATGGCCAGGAAGTGGCTCGCGGTCGCCTGCGTTACGACTCGCTGCTGGCCATCCATCCGCAAGGTGAAGAGATCCCCGTCGAGGGCGAAGACACCGTCGATCCCGCGTTCGGTCTGCCCGCTCGCTGGATCCCGGAAGTCGATCGAGCTCAAGCCGAAATCTACGGCTGCACTGTGGTCGATGCGCCGAGCGTCTTGATCACACACCTCCGCGAAGTGTTGCGTCGCTATTCGGGCGAACTGCTCAGCCGCGAAGACTTCGGCAAGCTCGTTGAGAAGGTCAAAGAGTCATCGCCGCAAGTCGTTGATGAACTCGTGCCGGGCCAGCTCTCGATGGGCACCGTGCATCGCATCATGACGTTGCTGTTGGAAGAGCATGTGCCGATTACCAATTTGACGCGTATCTTCGAGAGCCTGTCCGCGAACGTGTCCTCAACGAAGGATCCCAACGAATTGGTCGAACGCATTCGGCTGAATCTCAACCGCGCGATTTGCGAGCAATTCACCGACGAGCAAGGTCGCATTCACGGCATGGTCTTCGAGCCACGGTTGGAATTGGAATTACGCCGAGCCCTTCAGAATGGTCGTATCATTTTGCCACCGGAAGCGTTCGAAGGTCTGATCTTGAAGCTCGCAACCGAACTGCGAGACGCGAGTGCTCGCAAGCAGGAAGTTGCGTTGCTGGTCGACTCGTCCCTGCGTCGTCCGATTCGCGTCATGCTGCAACGCGGCCTGCCTGACCTCGCTGTGATCTCGTACTCAGAAGTGCCCATCGACACGCTCTTGGAACCTGAAGTCATCGTGCGCTACGACGAGGTCTTCCGAGCGATGCAGCAGTCCTAAAAACGGATGTAGCGAAGAGGTATCTCACACAGAGGCGCGGAGGTCGCAGAGATAAGACGATGGGCAGAAACGAATCTGCCATCGTGCTTGTAGGAATTCTTAAGCCGCTCATTTGAGGCCACCCTTAGGTCATTGATTTCTCTGCGTCCTCAGCGTCTCTGCGTGAGACTCTACGCCTTAACGAGCCGTCCATTTTCGCTGCGACCAAGAACGCGACGTCGATTGGCATGCCGGGTGCGTTGAGGCATTCGCATCGCGCTGCGAGTTCGGACCAGCAGCGATTCGTTGCCGATCTGCAACACGGAAGCTCCTGCGATGCCATTCAGCAACAACACCCATCAGCCACCGCGAGCACTCAGAGAGAGCTGGGGTGTATTCCTCAAGCGATTCCTCGTTGAGGACGCCGCGATCACGTCGATCGAATACCTCTTCATGCTGTCACTTGTGATCTTTGCTTGCATGATCGGCATCGGTCTGGTCGGCACCAAGACGCTGGCGTTTTTCGAACTCACACGCAGTCGCATGCCGTAGCGCCGCTGCAATCCGTGTGGCCGCTGCGACTCGTCTAGCCGGGAGGTTCTTGATTGAGGTACGTGACGGAAAAACTCCACACCAACAGCGAGTGATTCCACGTTTTCAAATTGGCGAGGGAGGAATCGCACCTCGTCCAACGCATGGCAAACCTGCCTTTCACGCCTCTCAAGCCACACGCGGTAGATCGCAAACGACAGACATTCTTCCTGACCTAGTTTTCGAGAGCAGGTCGGGAAGGAGATTCTTATGTCAGTTGCTGTTGTCGCGCCCGAATCACAGTTAGTGCCCTATTCGTTAGAGACCAAGTTCCGCTACTCGCGCAGTAGTTCGGAACAAGCCATCCAACAGATGGTTCAATTCAGCGAGTCACTCGCTCTGCCCCTGATGTGTGTCGACGCATCGTCGGGACTGGTGGTGGCCAACACCGATGACGACTTTGTCGAGATTTTGCCGAGCGAAACCTTCGCGCAACTCGTCGAAGGTCCGCTGCCGAAGGTCGTCGAGTCCACATGCGGCTTGACCTTCTACGCCGTTCCTCTGCCACAGCTTGAAGGACTGCAAATCATCGGCATTGGTTACCTCGTGAACCACTCAGGCCGCATCACTGACGAGCTACTCCAGTTAGGAGTTGAGCTGAGTTGGGAAATGCCCCAGTTGGCCGAGTGGTGCGCACGACAAAAGTCATGCTCGCCAGAGGTCCTATCTCTCGTCCTTCAGGCGTACTGCGAACGTGAATGCCGCGAGTCGCTGCTGACTCGCGAAATCACCCAACTCCGCCGACAAAACGAACGCGGCGTAGACCAAGTGCAGTTCCTGCATCGCATACTTGGCCAACTCACGATCTCGCAAAACACCGACAACCTGAATGATGCCTGCCTCATGGGCTTGCAGTATTTAACGTCCTCCGCCGGCTGCGCAGTGATTTGGGAATTAGGTCCACAAAGACGATTAGAAATCAAACACGGTCGCATTCCGGTCACGATGTCGCGACTACCTTCGCTGATCGATCATTGTGTGAGCGAACGACAGTCTGATCCCATCATCCGACAAAACGTCGTCGGAACATTACTCGGTGCAGACTTCCCCGGCCTTCAAAGCTTGTTGTTATGTCCGATCCGCGAAGGCTCCCACGTAACCGGCTGGGTCTGTCTCTTTAACCGCACCGATCAAGAAGAGTTTGACCAAACGGATGTCGCACTCGCTGAAACCGTCGCAACATTGATCGTCACTCACACCCGCAACCGAGAGATTTACGAAGCTCATGACGAGCTTCTCTTGCAGTTCGTTGGTTCGCTGGTGACGACCATTGATGCCAAGGACTCTTACACCCGAGGTCACAGCGAACGAGTCGCCGCAATTGCAAAGTGCCTAGCCAAGCAGTTGAAGTTGGCCGACCGCGACCAACACGATTGTTTCAACGCGGGGTTGTTGCACGACATCGGCAAGATCGGAGTCAATGACGCCATCTTGCAAAAGACCGACGCGTTGACGGCAGAAGAGTACGAGCACGTCAAGCAGCATCCGATGATCGGCTACCGCATCCTGCGCGGACTCAAGAGCATGCATCGTCTGCTGCCGGGAGTTCGCAGCCACCACGAAGAGTTCACTGGTGGGGGTTATCCAGATCGGCTGAAGGGCACCGAGATCCCGTTGCTCGCCAGGATTTTGTCCGTGGCAGACGCCTTTGATGCGATGCGCAGCGATCGTCCTTACCGGCGAGGTATGCCGCAGTCACAAGTCGATCACATCTTCCGCAATGGAGCGGGAAAGCAGTGGGATCCCGATGTGGTCGGAGCATACTTCGCCGCTCGTAACGAGATCCGAAAGATCGGCGGCCCAGAGATTTGGTCAGACGACGAACCACATTTCGAGAGCACCGATTGATCGTCAGCTCGCCATAAAGCGAACCTCCGTAAGAACTACACCACGAGCTTGATTCTGTTTTCAAGTGGCGCGGCAGCGTTCAGCCGCGCTACTTAAACATCAACTCGTCGGCTTGTGGCAATTCGTCAAGCCGCCCCAAACCAAAGACAGACAAGAACCGACGTGTGGTGCGGTACTTCACGTTCTTGCGATCTTGTGGGTCACGCTCCAACGAAATAAGTTCTCGCCGCAGCAACTGGCGCAATGATGGACCAGGGTTGCTCTTACCAAGCCCTTCAATATCGGCCTGAGTCATCGGTTGCCGATACGCCACAAGAGCCAGCACTTCGAGCACATCTTGCGACAGCTTCACTTCTCGCGGCCCAATGCCATACACGCGATTGCGTAAACGCTGAAATTCCTCGTGCAGCACGAGTCGATAGCCGCCTTCGCCCAGCCGAATCTCGTAAGGTCGTTCTTCTTCCACATACAGATGATTGAGGTCATCGATCGTCTGCTCGATGAAGTCGAGATCGAAATCACCGCGCAAGACGTAGCAGAGTTTCTTCGCAGTGAGCGGCTGACCGCCGACGAACAATGCAGCCTCAATCACCTGCTTCGGAGTGACTCGCGTCGGCAACTCTGCCGGCGGAGCAGGTGCATCTGCAGGCTCGTTCTTGGCAGGCGTCGCTGCAGCCACAGTCGTTTCATCAACCGCAACTGCAGCACTATCTGCGGTGTCATGGATCGTGTCTTCGCCCGTTGATTCAGCCGCAGCCTCAGGAGAGAGGTGACCGATCTCCCATTCGGCGGCGTCATTGGCTTCGAGCGCGCGGCGATAGGCTTCTTCAATATCGAGATTCGGCCAATCAGCACCGGACTCGTCTTCGATAATCGGACTATGGTCGTCACTCATCAGCAATCCTTTGCCGGCACTGAATCAACGCGCGGAGTCATCCGCGACTGCTCGCCGAATCGCTCGCATCTCAATTCACCAACGCGCCCTTGTTCCGCTCCATGTGCATGTGCCAGCGCTCGATCGCAGCATTGCGTTGAGGAGCCGGGCTTACCGGTCGGTAGTCGTACTTCTGACCGGTCAGATGATAGATGTGATAGAAGGCCAAGTGCCGAATGACAGAGTTCTCATGACTGAGCCAGTCAAACAAGATCCGTGACGAAGCCGGACTGCGTGCGTCGTCTTCGTTGAAGCCCCACAACAGTCGATAGATCGCATCCACATGATCGGCAGCAAAGTTCTGAGCGAGTTCTTCTTTGAGCAACTCGCGATTGCGTGGTGCCAACGGTAACCATTGCCGCAAGCCGACAATCGCCGCAACGCGAGTCTCTTCAAACTCGGCTTTCGCCAACGCCTTGACCAGTTCCGTATGCAGTTCGGTGGCAGCCAGCGCCTTCACAGCAAACGTCGACAGCATCTGAGACTTCTCGTTGACCAAGCCGGACACGCTTTCGGCCAAAGACAAATCAGGGTCAACTTTCTTCTCAAACTGAGTCGCATAGGTCCGCTCAGTAGCGGTCATGCGTGGTTTGTTGGCATCGAGCCAATCTGGAATCACCACGAGTTCCGCAAGCCGACGAGCAGGATCGGTTTGCTTTCGATCTCGCAACGCCAACGAGAACCAAGACTGCGGACCAAGCTTCTCTTCGCCGCTCGACATACTCGTAAACCGGACATCGCTCGTCACCACAGCTAGATGGCCGCGCATACGATCTTCACCCAAATCCATTTCCAACGAGTCAGGCTCACGCGGAGTAATTTCCATTCCACACAACGACTGCTCTGACAACATCGTCAATTGGCAGGACTCGCCCGCCAGTCGCAAGCCAATCGTTAGAGGATTGGCCCCCGCTTGAGCTGCTCGCTTAAACGACACTCGCCCGCGCGGCACTTCCAGAACGATCGCCTCTTGAGCGGTCGCACCACCGAACTCCATCGATGAGCCCGGCAACAGTTCGATCGTCAGCCCCAGGCTCGCAATCTCGAACAATGCCGAGAACGGATATGGCGAACACACGCGATCTCCGCGTCGAATCGTCGAGCGATACGGCATCACCGTCCAACCATTCGCCGTACGTTGAACCAAACGGCCGGACCTAGCCGTATAGACAACTTCCGGCCCCGGCATAACCGCAGCTTCAACAGGCACCGCAGGCTTCTCAGGCATAGGCTTCGGCTCGTCGACCTTCGCAACCGCTTCAGGCATCGGCAGCGGAGTCTTCATCGGTGCCGGTTTCTCGATCGTCGTCTTTGGTTCGGGTTCAACAGCCGGGGTCTTGTTGGAAGGACGAGCCGCATCCAACGGCGTCGTCACTTGATCGAGCGGACGGCGCGTAAACTTCTCGTTGCCATCGTCTGGACCATTCGACATCGGCGCCGCGACAAACGGCTCCGCATTCTTGGGAGCCGCGTTCCTCACTTGAGCATCCTCGTGAGCATCAACTGCGGCAGAGTCTTCATCAGTCTTCGGATTGGCGTTCGGAGCGCCGCTGGCCACTGTTGCACGCGAGGGATCGCTCGGAGTTCGACCATTCAACTCGCGATACATCATGATCGCCCAGCCGCCAACTAAGACGATTGCCACCGCCACCGGCAATGCTCGTTTCCAAAACGGAGCGGGCTTCAAATAGTCCGGGACTCCGTCTTCGAAGCCCTCGACTGTTGGCTTCGGAAGACTCATGGTGACAGGCCGCACCGGCGTTCGTTCTGGTTCTGGCGGAGGATTCATCGGAGGCACCGTCGACGCAGATGCTGGCGATGGCTCTTCCACACTCGCCGCTCGCTGACGACTCGGCCCCAGCGCATACATCCGCTCGCGAGTTCGCACCGGCACATCAACCGGTTCGCCCAGCACAATGGTCAGGACTTGATGACACGCCGCAACTTCGGCCAGATGCATGTCAGAATCGAGACACACCTTCTCGACTTCAGCGACCGTATCCGCATCGAGCGTGCTGTCGAGATACTCCGCAATCGTGTTGGGATCGAGACCCGACTGCGGACCGGCTAACTCTGGAGCCAACAACCGCCGCCGTCTGACAACTTCTCGAATCCGATTCACCAGAGCCGAGGCATTCGCGCTCGCGTTGACCTTGTTGCCAATCTCCCGAGCATGATCGGGATCAAGCACGTCATCCATGTAAGCCAGCAGCGTGCGAAGAGTAAGTCTCATAACGAATCTCGAAGTCTCGAGGACGACTCGGGCTCGGCATCAAGCCGACGCCTGCATTCAAAAACACCACTTTAAGTAGTGGGACCGCCGTCGGGACTTCGTACAACTTTTTCGAAAAGTCTTTGAGATTCCCCGCCCTCGTTGATCAGCAGCGGCCACAAGCAAGCGGCCGGCCAGTGACACCGAAGCCTTCCGAAGCGACGAGACCGCCGCCTCCAAGACCTTGATCGCTAGCGCTTCAGGCTGGCATCGCCAACCAACTCTTCCCGCACACACCCATCCGCAATCACCAAAAGCCGATCGGCCAAGCAGCGTGCTTCGTGCAAACTATGAGTCACATGCAACGTCGTGACTCCCGTCTTAAGTCGGACATGTTTCAAGAGTGAATACATCTCATCTCGCGTCGCCTCATCCAGCGCACTGAGCGGTTCGTCGAGCAACAAGACAGGCGGATGAAACGACAACGCTCGCCCCAACGCCACGCGCTGCGCTTCGCCACCACTGAGCCCTTTCACACGACGATCAAGCAAATGAGAGATCCCCAACAGTTCTGAAATCTCAGCAATTCGATCGACAACTAACTTCGAAGTCGCCTTCCGTAACTTCAACGCAAAGGCGAGATGCTCCCGCACGGAATAGGTTGGAAAGAACGCCAAGTCCTGAGGCACATAGCCGATCCCGCGATCTGCCGGATCGAAGGCGGTGACGTCCACTCCATCCAACCAAACGCTACCGGAGTCAACCGACCTTAAGCCGCAGATTGCTTCTAAAATGGTCGACTTGCCCCCGCCCGTCCGGCCCATCAAGACCGCATACTGACCTCGCTCAATCAAGAACGAGACGCAGCTGAGTTCGAACTTCCCAGCTCGCAACGTGACATCTCGCAACTCGATCATGCGCCGACCTCCGAGCCCAAGAGCCTCAAGATCACCAGCACGATTCCAGCCATCAAGACCATCAGCAACGAGACAGCAACAGCAGACTCTAAGTTGCCAACACTCAGCTCCAAGAACACCGACGTCGATAGGACCTCAGTCCGAAAACGGGTCGCTCCTGCAAACACCAGAATCGGCCCGAACTCTCCGAGCGAGCGTGCCCAGGCCAACGTGAAAGCCGTTGTCATTCCCCTTCCAGCTTGAGGCAGAGCCACCTGCAGAAACGCTTGCCCGCGAGAACACCCCAGCGTTCGAGCCACCTGCTCCGCCCGAGGACTGATTTGATCGAAGGTCACTCGCATCGTTCTGACCGCAAAGGCACATGCCACCGAGAACTGAGCGAGGATCACCGCCGGAACCGAGTAAGTAATCTGCCACCCAACTTGCTCTCGCATCCAATCCTCAAGCCGCCATTCACCAATTCTGAGATGAAACAGAATGAGCAAGCTTAACCCCAGAACGAGCGGAGGCAGCACCACGGGGATATCGACCAAGATGTCGACCAACCAACGACCTCGAAATCGAAAGCGAGACAGCAAGTAGCCCAGCGGCGTTGCGACCCACAGCGATAACACTGCAGACATCGTGCAGGACAACAGCGTGAGCCGGATCGCCGCTTGAATTTCGGGCTTCAACAGTGCGTCTTCGATGTGGCCACGCGATGTAAAAAACGTGTCACCCATCAGCAGCAATGCCACCAACACAACATAGCTGCCGCCGAGCGTGCCCATCACAGCAAAGAATGGCCATTGCCGACGCGGCGTTTTTCGAGCATTCGCGGAAGAAGATTCAGTCGGCATAAGGAAGCCAAACACCAAAAACGTAGGACGAATAGAAGTCATTCGAGTGTCGCCAGCAGATCGACTCAGTGCCACTCAGACCGCGTTCGATCACGAGAAATCCGATCTTGCAGCATTCTGAAAAACACGGCTATATTCCCGCCCCTCTGAATTTGCCTCTCTGATTCTCCCGCCCTGACCGCCTCTCGCGGTTCCCATCTCACAGACAAGTTTCGAGACGATTCACCGTCGCAAACTTGCTCGTCTTACATCCCGTCTTCGCTCACTCGCAGCGAACTCAATCCCTCCATTCTCAATAACGGAGAACCGAACCAATGAGGTTTCGAGGTCCGTTCACATGCTGCGTATTTCTGTGTCTGGCCACGTTGGTGACCGGCTGCGGAAAGACGACAGGCTTCTTCAACAACAGCCTGGGCAGCCAACACTACAAAGCTGGGAACTTCTCGGCGGCACAACGCTACTTCAACATGGCCGCCGCAGATGATCCCGAGAATGCCGACTATCTCCATAACTTAGCTTCATCGATGAAGAAGCAGGGACAGGTCGCGCAAGCCGAGCAACTCTATCGCCGCGCTCTCGACGTCGACCCAAGTCATCAGCCGTCTTATCACGGGCTGGCGTCGTTGATGAAGGATCAAGGTCGTACTGAAGAAGCCAAGCAATGGCTCGCCATGTGGGCCGATACTCAGCCTTACATGCCCGAACCACAGATCGAACTCGCCTGGTTAAATCGCGAAACCGGCAATGCCGCCGAGTCGGAAGCCAATCTGCGACAAGCTCTGCAAGTCGATCCGACCAACGCTACCGCACTCGCGCACCTCGGTCAGACCTATCATGATCAAGGTCGCAAGAGCGAAGCCTTGGCGATGTATCGTCGCTCGCTCTACCAAGATTGGTATCAGCCCGATGTGAAGAGCCGCATTGGTTCGATCAACGGCACCTGGGGACCATCTTATCCCGCGAATTCATCCATGATGGCGGCTCAACCCGCTCCCATGTTTGCTCAACAGCCTTACGCAGCCTCGCCGGTTGTCCTGCTTCCCCCGGTGCCAAATGCCACCGCCGACTCCAGTGGTCAGCCGGTGCAACTTGGCAGCCCCATCACAGCGGCTGACCCTGCTCATGCCGACGAGCGCACTGCAGCCACGGATGAAGTTGAAGCTCGATAAGCCTTCAAACTGCCCGCAATCCGTCACAGATGCCACTGGCCAAAAACTTCATGAAAGTGGCATAGACTCAAAAACTGATTTTGTTGAATCATTCTCGCCGGAGTGCTCGATCCCGAACCACGACTGCATTCGAGCCCCGCAGTGTTTCTCTTAGCGACTAGGAACTGGCCCATGACCACACTGACCGGAACAACGCCCGGTGCTTCACGCAGCGGAATGCCCCGCAAGACCTTGTCGATGACCGTTGGCACTCGTATCCGCGCCAAGAGCGGCGTTGTCTCGCCCGACTTTGACGACATCTCGTTTGCAGGCTGGACGGGCAAGATCGTCGAGGTCTCTGGGAAGAAGCCGCCTTACAAGTACTTCATCGAGTGGGAAGACTCAGTCGTGGCTGCGATCCCTCAAAGCTACATCGATCGCTGCGAAGCTCAGCAGATCTACTACCGCTGGGCTTGTCTGTCGGACATGGACATCGAGCCTTGCCATTAAGCTGCTGCTATTGGCCTTGTGAAACACACAGAGGTCAGGCACATCAAGATTCAGAACAAGCCTAAGCAGCGCTGCCCCATCAGCTGCTGAGGTGAGTGAGAAATTTGATGTCCCTGACCTTTCTTCGTTTCTCCATACACGCCGCTCGGAGCATAAATGTCGAAGCGCCGCGTCCTCTTTCTCTGTACCGGCAATTCATGCCGCAGCCAGATGGCCGAAGGTTGGTTACGAGCACTCGGTGGCGGTGATTTTGATGCATTGTCGGCAGGCTCTAAACCCGCCGGTTACGTGCATCCACGAGCCATTGCCGCGATGGCTGAAGTTGGCATCGACATCGCAGCTCAGCGCAGCAAGTCGATCAAAGAATTCCTGCCACCAGTTGGACAGCCGCCCGATCTCATCATCAGTGTTTGCTCTGGGGCGGAAAAAGAATGCCCGGTCTTTCCAGGAGCAGTGCAGCGTTGGCACTGGCCCTTCGATGATCCCTACCACTCCCAAGGCGACGAGGCTCATATCCCCGCCGAGTTTCGGCGGGTTCGCGATGAGATCAAAGCTGCCATCATGAAGGGACTCATCGAGATTCAAGGGCACTCAACTTCGAGACATCTCAGAGCCTTATCTGCGGCCACATCAGCAAGTTGATTCGACCGGAGCAAATCATTCCGGGCTATCTCGTTCTTGTGGCCGCAAACGTCGACGCGGCCAGCCGTACCAATCTCGCGTTGCTCTCAGGCAACATGTTGTCGAGATGCCGCGAGATTCAGACCATTTCTCACAATGTCTGACCTGACGACCTCTCGCGATCGGCTCAATCGGACTGTCTCGTCAATTGGCAAGGTCATCCCATCTTCGCCTTGAAGGTAGGCAGGAACGCTCCGAGAGCAAAAAAAGTCGAGATGGCCGGACCGTCTCAAGGCCGCCCAAAAACCCGTGCTAGGTTCTGGTTGGTTTCGGACACGAACCCCGTGAACCCGCTGCGGACCTCACACCGCCGCGAACAATGGCTTCTTCGACTCCGGTCGGAATAAAGGGTTGGGACGGCGATGAGCTACCTCCAACGGTTTATCAAGAACAAGTATCGCGACGGTCAGCCGCAACGAGGCAAGAGCAGCTTCGAAAGCCTCAGCGAGGATCAACTAGAGACTCATCTGAGAATCGCTCGCTATGGCCGCTTCACGCTGACGAATGCCATTCGGCCGTCATACGACTTGCAGGTTGTGCCAAAGTCTGGCTTCCGACACGACAAGTATCGTGACGAGCAGACCGGAGTTGAAATTCCGGTTGTGATGGCATCTGTGTCGCGAGAAGAGCTGATTGATGTCTTCTTCGAGATGCTCGACCCGATGGGCGAGCAAGTCGATGTCGTGCTGGAGTCCAGCCACGAAAGCGATCATGGCTCACATCATGACATGGTCCGCGAGGCGATCGACTTGCCGATCCTGAAGAGTGTGCTGCTCGATTATGAGGACTTGCTGCTCGATGACGGTTGTACCGGCATCGCGGTCATGAATCCGAACATGCCCATGGAAGTGCAGTTTGACGAGCACAAACTCTTGATCGCGTACGGTCAGAGTTTGAACGACTTCGAATCGACGTTGGACCGCTTCGCAATCGACTGCGAAGAGGACATGAGATTCATCACCGAAGCCGAACACGTTCACTCGTCGAGCGAGGAATTCATTCGCCGCTTCGAACAACTGAAGTATGACCTGGGCATCGACGATTAGTCCGTCCGCTCAAGTCAGTGGATCCATAAACAATCGAGCCCGCAGGAGTTGTTGAAACTCCTGCGGGCTCGATTCATTTCAGGGCATTTGGCGCTGGGCTTAAACCAGTTCGCTTATCACGGAACGGTTATCAACGAGGAACTGCGGTCGGCCATTCGGGTCATGCAGCACGACGTGATCCGAGTCGATGCCCAGTTGCTTGTAGATCGTTGTGAAGACGTGCTGCAGATGAACCGGACGATCTTGAGCGACTTCACCAAGGCGGTTCGTTGAACCTATTGCCTGACCATGACGGAATCCACCGCCAGCGAGGAAGACGAACGCAGCTCGCGACCAGTGGTCACGGCCAGCGTTGTTATTCACTCGCGGCGTTCTGCCAAATTCGCCCGACATCATGATGATCGTGTCGTCGAGTAACCCATGTGCCTCGAGATCTTGAATCAACGCACTCAAGCCGCGGTCGAGCGCCGGCAACTGATCCTTCAAGGTCATGAAGTTGCGCTCGTGAGTGTCCCAACCGCCCCACGAGAACGAGACGCAACGGACGCCCGTCTCAATCAATCGGCGAGCTACAAGGAAGCGTTCAAGGTCGGGTCGCGAGCTGATGCCATATCGATCAACCGAACGAGGATCCGCCTGCGAAACGTCGAGAGCCTTGGAAATCCGGCCTGAAGTGATGATGCCCACGGCCCGCTCAGAGAAGCTATCGAGTGCGTTCATCATGCCGCTGGCATCAACATCGCGGCGCATCTTGTCGAAGCCACTCAGCAAGGTTCGGCGATCTTCGAGGCGACTGCGGCTGACGCTCTGATTGAGCTTGAGATTCGAACGACCTTCGCCGTCTGGTCGATACGGAGCAAAGATTTGACCGAGGAAGCCGGGGCTGGACGAACCACTCAGGTCAACAAACGTCGGCGCCGTTCCAGCCGGAGTTGTCTGAGCAGGACTCCAAATCTTCGACATCACCGAACCGATACTGGGGCGACCTCCGATCGACATCAGCGATGTGTTGGGCCAGCCGGTATCAGATTGAATGTTGGTATGTTCGTCATTCATTCCGACGATCGAACGAATGGCTGTGATCTTGTCGGCAGACTGAGCCAGCAACGGCATGTGCTGACAAATCTCAAAACCAGGAACGTTTGTGGCAATCGGCTCAAACTCGCCGCGGAATTCCTTGGGTGCGTTCGGCTTTAAGTCGAACGTATCCATGTGCGAAGGTCCACCACTCAAAAAGATGTTGATGATGTTCTTGCGGGTCGCGCGGCCATTGGACTGAGATTCTGCCCGCAGCAGGTTGGGCAGCGTCAAACCGCCCATCGCCAAGCCACCGATCTTGAAGAAGTCTCGACGACCAATGCCGTCACAGTAGCCGTGTTGTCGTCCGAACCAGTTCAACATGAGAGCGGCCTTTCTACGATGAGCCCTGAGTCGCCAATTGTTGGACTTCCCATCCTGCGAAGTCGCGGCGCAAAAGCGGGCGGAATCATAGCCGACATATCGGTCGAATCAAATACGTGAGATGACTTCGAGTCCGACAAAGTCTGGACTGTGGTGGCTGTTGAGCGTTTTGTTCGGGCGGTAGGATCGACTGCGATGCGTCGAATGCGTCACTTCTAGAGAATCGAGCGACGGCCAATTCTCGGGAGATAGCAGCTAAGTATATTGGAGAGGTGAACTATGCCGACGGTTTTAACTCTGCCGATTCGGGTTCTGCTGTTGTGCGTCGTGTTGTTGTCAGCCCGCACTGTCCAAGCCGATGAGGCGACCGACGACTACAACTTCGCAGCCGGGCTCTACAAGAACGAAAAGTGGGTGCTCGCCGAGGAAGCCTTTCAGAAGTTCCTCACCAAACACTCCAAACATCAGCGAGCGCCGCGAGCTCGGTATTACCTCGGGCTGACTCAGCGCGAGAACAAGAAGCTGCCGGCAGCGCGAGACACGTTGCGGTCATTCGTTGCCGACTTCGAAAAGAGTGAGGACGCGACTCTCGCTCGATTTGTGATTGGTGAATGCAGCTACGAACTCAATGACTTCGCAGCGGCCGTGACCGAGTTCACGCAATTCGAAAAGGCCATCCAAGCCAATGCGCAAGTGCCCGAGTATGAAGTCGCGCTGACATACCTCGGAGACAGTTATCGTCGCCTCAAGAAGTATCCCGAAGCGATCGCGACGCTGGAGAAGTCACTGAAGTTGTTTGAGAAAGGACGCTACTCGGAAGAGGCAAAGTTCTGGCTCGCTCAATCACTGGATGCTGCCGGGCAATCCGACAAAGCGGTTGAAGTCTTCAAAGAGATCGCCGCAACTCCGGCCGCGACGCGAGCCGATGCGGCACAACTTCAACTCGCCAACATCCTCTTCGCGAAGGAGCAATATCAGGCCGCAATAGAAGCTTATGGTCGCATCGAGAAAGAATTCCCGAAGAGCCGCCATTTGCCCACAGCTCAACTCAACGCCGGCTATGCCTTCTATCAGCTCGGGCAGTTTGCAAACGCGATGGCAGCATTCGACCGAGCACAAAAATCGGAACCCGTTACGGTCACTGCGGGCTACTGGAAAGGACTAGCAGCCAAGGCACTCGGAGACTTTTCCGGGGCCGCTGACATCCTGCGAGACGTTGCCAAAGTGGCTAAGCAAGACGCGCTCGCCGAGTCCGTTCACTTTCAATTGGCCGATTGCCTCTTTCGAGCCGGCAAGTCCGCAGATGCCGAGGCCGCGTTTCTGGAAGTGGTCAATCGCTGGCCAACCGGGAAGTCTGCGGCCGAAAGTCTCTACTTCGCGATCGACTGTGGACTGGAACAAGTTCCCAAGCTCAGTGGCGAGGACCGCAGTAGCAAGCTCAAACAAGTGGAACTGCTCGTCGACAAATTCTCGCGCGACTTTGGCACGACCGGTTTCCGCCTTTCCCATCTGCTGCAACGCGGGCAGATGCTTTCTCTGAAAGGCACCGATGCTGAAGCGGTTGAAGCGGAGAAGATCTTCGCGTCCGTCATTGAGAAAAGTGAGCAGCCCCTCACCAAAAGCGAAGCGCGCTTTCGATTGGGCCGCTTACGACAGACTCGAGGAAATGGAGCCGGCGCGATCGAGGCCATTCAGCCGCTGGTCGAACAAGTCATCAGCAAACCAGAGACTGGATTTCATGAATCGCTCGTCTTGTATGTTTCATTACAGAGCGATGCGGGCCAGTACGCCGAAGCCATTCGAATTGCCGATGCCTACCTGAAGATCGAGCCAACGGGACGACTTCGGGACCAAGTGCTGAGTTCGATTGCGATCGCGAACGGACAACTGAAAGAGTGGGACAAAGCCACGACGGCTTTGACACAGTTAGAGAAAGAGCATCCCGAAAGTGCTCTGTTACCGCAGGCCACTCAAGGCGTCGCCGAACTCGCCATGAAGCAACAACAGTGGGATCGAGCGTTACCGCTCTTTGAGGCCCTCGAAAAGCTGCCCGCGACATCGGCGTTTCGCCCCGTCGCGTTATCGGGACTTGGTTGGGCTCATTATCGGAAGGAAGTTTATGCCGATGCCGGGACAGCCTTCCGCCGGTTAGTGATGGATTACCCCAAGCACGAACTCGCCGCCGACGCAGCCTTCATGATTGGCGACTCACTTCAGAAGGCAGGCAAGCTGGACGTTGCCGCCACGGCATTTGCCGAAGCGTTTCAGAACTACAAGCCGTCGCGTTATGCGTTCTTGTCTGGACTTCAAGCCGCTCGCATTGCCACCAAACTGAAACAGCCCGAGGTTGCAGACAAAGCCTACGGAGACCTTGATGCCGCTTTCTCAGATGCCAAGGAACGAGATCAAGTTCTCAATGAATGGGCACTCGTGCTTTACGACGCAGAAAAGTACGAACGCTCGGATGCGGTCTTCCGGTTGTTGATTGAGAAGTTTCCCGACAGCACACATGCCGACAATGCCCGATACAGCCTCGCCGAGAGCACGCTGCAATCTGGCAAGATCGAAGACGCCGAAAAGGAATTCAAAGTCCTCGCCGTCAGCTTGAACTCCGATAAGCGAGTGCAAGAAGATTCTTTCTATCAGTTGGTTGCGATCGCAGTTCAACGCTCCAATTGGAAAGACGTTGTTGCCTATCAGAAGACGCTTTCAGAGAAGTTCCCCGAGAGTGAGTACCGCATGGCGGTCGCCTTCCAAACCGCCAACGCTCAACTCAATTTGGGAGATAACGTCGCAACGGAGTTGTTACTGGCACCGATCGCGGCGAGTGAAGATGCAGCCTTACGCAAGGCCAGTTGGTATGAAGATGTGTGGCCAATGCTTGCCGAATCTCAGTGGCGTCAGAAGAAATACACGGAGGTCTTGAGGACCGCCGAACGAGCTCGCCAAGTCCTGCCCAACTCCAAGTTGATGTATCGCGTTGATGAAGTGGTCGGTCGAACTTACAGCAAGCAAGCGATGTGGGATGAAGCTCGGCAAGCATTCCAACGCGTCATCAATTCAGAAGAGGGAGCGCGAACTCAAACCGCCTGCAAGAGCCAGTTTCTGATTGGCGAGTCGTATCTGCACCAGAAGAACTTCAAGTCCGCTCATGAAGCCTTCCAACGAGTGATGGTGCTTTACGATCCCAAGAAGTTCAGCGACTGGATTGCCACGGCGAGCTATCAAGCGGGGCAATGCGAAGAAAGCCTGCAGCTCATCAACGATGCCAAGCAGACCTACAAGACGCTCATCAAGGACTTCCCCAACAGTGAATTCGCAGAGAAGGCCAAAGAGCGTTTGGCCAAACTCGGCGGGTAATTTTGCGACACGCCTAAACGTGACTTGCACATCTCAGTCGCGGAGCGACTGAGCTACGTAGGCGAGTCGCTCCGCGACTCGCAGCCATCAGCGATCTCATAGCCGATCTGTCGCCATCACTAATCGAGCCACATCCGCCGCCGCTGCGGGACGAGCGAGTGAGCGCATCCCGTTGCTCATCTGATCGAGTCCCTCGTCATCGCGATGAAGCCGACTCAACAAAGTGAGCAACTCTTGCTGAGTCGTCTCCGCGTCGCGTTCGATCACGCAATAAGCCGCCCCACGGTCGACGAAGACTCGCGCATTCTCGACTTGATGTTGATCTGCCGCATGCGGGTACGGAATCAGAACGGCGGGCAGTCCTGCGAGCGCGATCTCAGTCAGTGTCGTCGCCCCGGCGCGACAAATGATGAGCCGAGACGCTGCATACAGTTCGGTCACGTTGTTGAAGAATGGTTGAACGTCGGCCATCAAGCGGAGCTGTTGATAGCTCGCTCGCACAGCTTCGCATTGCGATTCCCCCGCCTGATGCACGATACGCCAATCAGCCAGTTGCGACTTCAATGCGGCAACAATGGCAAGCACATCGCGGTTGACGCTATTCGACCCCTGGCTGCCGCCCATGACGAGCAACGTTTTCGATCTCGAAGATGGCAACGTCGGTGTATCCCGAAATACATCCAGCAAGGATCGACGCAGCGGATTGCCGGTCACGTGCACTTGAGCTTTCACCGGCAACCAACCGACAGACGAAGCAAAGCTGACGCAGATCGGAAACCAATGCGACAACCAGCGGTTCGCTCGACCGGGAATCGCGTTTTGTTCGAGCAACCACACGGGCACGCCGCGCATGGCCGCCGCCAGAACGATCGGCACAGAGGCGTAACCGCCTAGTCCGATGACAGCTTTAGGCCGTAACTCGCGAACGAGTCGCGAAGCCGCACGGACTGCGACCATGTTCCCTCGCAAGAACTCAATCGGTCGCCGCCTCAAACTTGAAAGCGGTTGAGCCGACAACGGCACGCAGTCGAATGGCGTCCCCCCGAGCATACGTTGTTCGATGGCTCGGCCAGCACCGACAAAGACGCAACGCGACTCTCGATCGAGCAGCGACAACTCTTCGGCCACCGCGATGCCGGGCGCCAAATGCCCGCCCGTGCCGCCGCCAGCCAAGAGATAAGTCATGCCACGCTCCATCGTTGTCCGTACTTCACCCGGTCGTCCGTGTCCTGCGATTCGCAGCGCACGTTTTCAGCATGCCCTACGACATTCAATCACACCTCGCTGCGAAAGAAGACAGCGACTCACGGTGTGATCTCGGCGTTCGGCAGTGCGAACTTCAGCTTCGCTTTACCGTCAGCCGAGATCTTCGTCCCGCCGACATTCAGCTTCCGTAACCTCTTCAACGTCGAGAGGGCATCGACTGAAGCATCAGTCACATGCGGCGAACTCAGCGACACTGCTTCGAGCGTTCCGACTTTGGCCAATTGCATCACGCCCGCGTCATCGAAGATGCCATTCACGAGCATCAGCATTCGCAACTTCGGCAGCTTTGCGATCTGCTCGATCGTCTGATTGCTCGCGGCTTTGTCGTAGACGTCGAGTTCGTACAACTCCTGCAACTCACTCACGAACGGCAATGCCGCAGCCGTCGTTTCAGGACCATGCACATGCAACTGTCGCAAGTTCTTGAGCTTGGCGACGTGCGCAAGTCCTGCGTCAGTCACGTGCGTGTGAACAATCTCCAGGCGCTTCAAACTTTTCAGTTGGCCGATCGCGGCGAGCCCTTCATCGCTCGCGGGTGCCGAATGCAAATTGATCGACTCTAGCTGCGTCATGCCGCTCAGATGCTTGAAACCAGAACCCGTAATCTTCGAGGCGCAAATCGTCATCCGCTTCATCTTCGTCAGCCCCGCCAGATGCTCGAAGCCATCATCACTGACTGCCGTTAAACACACATTGAGGCGTTCCAAATTCACGAGCGGCTTCAGATGCACCAGCCCCGCACTTGTGACGGCAGTGCCCGAGAGTTGCAGATTGCGGAGGTCAGTTTGATCGGCCAGGCGTTTCAACCAATCGTCGGTCACTCGGTCCGAGAGAGGTTTCGGAGTCGGCTCCTTATGTCCGTCGGTTCGTTCGTTGAGATCGAGTTCCACAATCCTCGCGAACGAGTTCAATTCGGAATCACCAACAATCGACCGCAGCCAATCGGGAGCAACGACTTCGAGCGTCGCCTTCCCTCCCAACCGCTTGACCTCGGCTAGCAGCACTTCATCGCGAGCATGACGAACCGCTGCTTGCTCCCATTGAGGTAATAACTTTTGCACGTCAGCTTTGAGGGCACCGTCGCCAAGACCGTTGATCAGCTCGACCATCTTTTGGCGCGACTCGGCATCGAGCGCCTTGCCGTCCAATTTGGCCTTCGCGGCAATCGATGCCACTTGCTTCAAAACAGCGGCATCGGGATGCGTCTTCAACGCGACGACATTTAACTCGCGCACGAACGACATCGGTTTTCCGGGATGACCTTTGAAACCCGGTACTCCCACCTTGGCATGAAAGACGCCAGGAGGATCACCCGTCGTGCAAAAGATCTCGTCGTGATTCTCACCACCAAACGCGATGTTGCTGACGACCATGCTCGGCAACGGCAAGTAGGCCAACACCTTGGCCTCGGGACTAAGAACGGTGATGCGTCCCTTGCCTGTTTCAGGACGATGGAAGTCGGTGACCCACAAGTTGCCCGCCGCGTCGAACGCACACCCATCTCCGCCGGATCCGCCCAAGTCGTAGAAGACATCGGGCTTGCCGAGGATGTCGTCATCGCCCGGCAACGCATAACGCAGAATCTTCTTCGACTGAGATTCGATGACGTACAAGAACTTGCTGGCGGGATCGACATCGAGCCCATTCGGAAACGCGAGTCCGCCGCCAATGCGTTCGACTCGTCCATCGGGTCGTACTCGATAGATATCGCCAACAGGCTTCGCCGCCGACGAGCCTTCTGGATCCGACCAATACACATTGCCGCGTGCATCAATCGTGAGATCGTTGAGTCCTCGCAACGGCAGCGTCCCAATCAACTCGGCCACCACGCGGACCTTGTTGTCCGGAGCCAGATCGAGCACGGCTTTGTACTTGTTGTCGACAATCAGCATGTGCCCATCGGCCTTGAGCACCGTGCCTCCCGGATTGATCTCAAGGAACTTCGAAACATTCCGCTGAGCGTCAATTCGCAAGAGTGCGCCACTGCAAAAGAAGACGTCACCCATTCGCCATGTCGGCCCTTCCGAGTATCCCGGCCCCGGCGCATAGAGTTCGAACTTCACTCCTGCGAGCTTGGTCGCCAGCTCGCCCGTGGGCTCTTGAGCTTCGACGATGCTCGCGCCAGCACACAGCGCCGCCAGCCACGTTACGAACTTGAATCGACTCATCTTGAGATTCTCCGTTGAACTGCATTCGCGCGCCGCGACAGCTCGATTCACATAGTTGAGGAACTAAGGAACGACTTGGCCGACGCCATGAACTCACCGCTCCAAACGTACTTCTTCGCGAACTAATCCTGCATCGCGACGCAGTTGAGCCGTCTCGCCTGGAGCCAGCTCATGCCAATGAATCGTGCGGCCACCGTGTGACTTCACGAAGACATGCACCGCACCATCGCCCAAGACTTCGAACCGATCGTCGCGAGCAATCAAAGCCGTTCGCTCTTCCACGCCGATGCCCAGCATTCGCTCGCCCGATCTCAGTCGCCCCGTGAGTTTGTCTATTTGAGCAGAGTCGCGCAGTAAGCCGGTGAACCGTTCGAGACGCCCGCTGCGAGCATCGAAGTGCTGTTCGACAATCGCGTTCTTGAAGATGCCAAAACCATGAGCCGCGACCGCATTAGCTGGCGCTCCATCGAAGTCTCGTTCTTCCCAAAGCGTCATGACTTCGGGCAGCGCAGCCAGTCCTGCCGATGTTCCACCCACCACTCCACCACGAGCGACGACATCCTGCAGCGCCCTCTGAAAGCGAGTCTGCTCGGGATGATGGCCAACGAAGCGATAGTTAAGTCGCAATTGAGTTCCGCCCGTAAACCACACTCCGGTTGCAGTCTCTAATGGCTTCACAAAGTTCGGATCGTACGCGTCTTCAGGGTCATCGGTGTAGAGGAACTGAAACTGTCGAATGCGCCCCGACAACTTCAAACTCGGCCAAGACGCATAGCGATACTCCACAGCAGCCAGGAACTCTTTCTCGCTGTCGTAATCTCCAACTCGAAAACCTGCCGACGGAACCAAAACGATGTGAGCCTGCCGTCCCCCCGCAAGTTCCACGAAGCGATTAAAGACATCTTCAGTGATTCGACCGCCACCATGCAGCACCACGGCTCCGGGCGACTTGGGATCTCTTGAAGCCGGAAGTCCGAGCAAGTTCTCTCCGGCAGAAGCAGATGACAACGACAATAGGAAGATGCCAACGAGCGTGACGACGCGGTTCATGCTTGCCTCTCAGTTTGGAGTGCGGACTAACTCTTACACTCGCACGAGCCCCGTCAGACCAGCGACCGCGACCGTGCAGATCAACCAGCCCGCCGCGACATGGAACCAATAATAGATGCGGAACAGCGTCACTTCGGGAGCTTCCATGCCCGTATCAACTTTGCCGGGGACATATGCTGGACCAACCCCGAAGTCGACCAGAGGAACGAAGACGTCGACCGAATACATCAACAAGGTCAGGTTGGGCGTCTTCAATTTCACCGGGGCATTGTTGGCCTTCACGACTAAAAGCCCGCGTCGATACGCACCTTTGAAAACGACGAATCCCAGCAAGATCACAGCCAACGCCAACCACACAGCACGCAATGGCGAATACCCATAGCCGACCATCCACGCGAGCTGCCGAACCAACGCATCAACGAGCGACCGAGTCGGCTTGTCTTCGACCTTGGCGATCAACAAGGCTCGAGCGACATCGTCCTTGCCCTGCTTCTTAAGAACCCCGGCGAGGAACTCATAAGGCTGTTCCGAAAACTGATCCGGCCCCGAAAGTCGAACCCAATTGAGGTAGGTCTCGGTCTCTGGCTCTCCAGGATCCACGATATGGATGTCAGAATAAACACAGCCATGCAGCCGCAGATTACCCGACAATGGCCGCGCGGTGGCATCGACAGACAAGCGACTGCAATTGAGCCCCGCCAGATCGATCGACGGACGACTGCCTTGAGAAAGCCGATGAAGTCGCACGGACTTCGTGACGTCGGCATCGGCGAGTTTCAATTGGCCTCCAACAAGCGTGTTGTCCAAATCGAAGTCGCGGCCGATCGTTGTTCCCGCCAGATCCAGCACAACTTGCTTGTCGGAAGAAGTGCCCTCTGCAGCGAGTTCAAACCGTGCATCATGAGCCGAGAACATTCCACCAATCGTGACGCCTTGCAGGTCGATGCGACCATTGGCAGTCGCTCGGTCCAAAATCACGTCGCCACTAATGCGAGCGTTGCGGGCATAAATGCAACTTCGAACGGCCGCATCCGAGACCTTCAGCTCGGCTCCTTCGAAATAGAGATCGTTGCCGATATCGGCATTCTTCAGGTCAATCTCTCCGAGACATTGAGACTCGAAGATCAAGCTGTGATCAACGCTTAGGCCACGAGCATTGATGCCCGGCAAGTCACTGCAATGACTGAAGGTGATCGAGAGAAAATTGCCTTGCCGCAGCGAAAGTCGCCCGGCATTGCGATCGAACTGACAGTTCGAAAACGAGAGCGGCACCGCCAGCTTCGCGAAGCTCAGATCCAAAGAGCCGTTGATAACGACGTTCTCAAAGACCAACCCTCGCGTCGGCACAACGCTTAACGAGTCACGGTTCTTACACAGGAACGCCACAACATCCGCGCGAATCGAAAGCAACGGCAGAGCATCTTCGCTCCGTAACTCATCTCCCACTCGCCGCACCACCGCCACTTCGTCAGCCGTGAGTTCAAACCGACCGCGAGCCACCTTCAACATGCCCGACTCGCCCGCATCCTGAGCCCACACCGAGCCAAGCCCGCATAACAACAAACAAACCAACAATCCCTGCCGAACCATGAACCCTCCATGAATCAATCGCGCGGATTAGATCAGAACACCAACCGGTTAAGTTCGACTTTTTCACGACCGAAGTTGACCAGCAAACCCGCCTTGATGCCGGTAGCTCTTAACAAGTTAAGTCACTGTGCTTCGTCGGCTTTCAGGTATTCCATGGCCACCTTTAGTTCGACGATCACAAATTCGTTGACGAGCTGATCCGACTCGAACTTGCCGACATCGTCGCCCTTGTAGATCACTCGAACGGGCTCTTCGAGTTTGCAGTTAAGGCCGCGACGAATAAGCTCAACTTGCATCGACTTCAGATAGACGCTTTCGAGAAAGCCGTAACCAAGAACGCGATGGACCTCAAAGGCTACTCCGATGATCTGCTCGGTGCTGTCGCCATGTCAGAACACCATCACTTACTCCCTTGAATGCCGAAGAGGTCATTTGCCACTGATCGAACACAGACAAGAGAGGTACGTTCCAATGACCTACCTGCAATCGAGACATTACAGCCTCTGAAATAGTAGAAATAATAACGACAGCCGCATCAGCCAGATCTTTATCTCTGCACCATCAGTGTTTCATTCGTAGTTCAAAACACCAATTCGCATCCGAGATGCCGCGTCCAATTTAAGCGAATATGAGTTACATAATCCGGCCAACGTATTTGCCAGACTCATCGAAGAACAAGACCGAGCCATCACGAGTCTCCAATCGGTAGAAGCCGCTACTTGTTCGTTCTGTGCTCAGGATCTGATTTCCGCCGCTGCCATTTTCGAAGCCATCAATTACAGCCTTCGGAACTTCTTCAATCGGCACCGCGACGCCACGTTCACGTAGGACACCAAGATTGTCAGGAGTTGTCGCGCAGCCTAGCAGACACACCAATGCAGCGAGCCTTCTCATTTCGAGGTCCATGAAAGCGGCCATAAGCCACAGATGAAACACAGACAAGAAAGATACTTCTAATGATCGACCTGCAATCAGGCCGTCCAAGCTAGAGGTAAAAGAGGCAATGCTTACGACAGCCACCTCAGTCTTGTCTTTATCTGTGTTCCAACTTTGGCTAGCCAAACCTACTTCTTCTTCAGCGTCGTCAGGTACTCGACGACGTCGACGATTTCTTCTTGCGAGAGTTGCTTCGCGATGTCGGCGGGCATGATGGAGATTTTCTGCTTCACCAGTGGGCCTTCGAAGTCGGCATTCTTGATTGTCTTTTGGATCGACTCGGCGTTGCGGAGCGTGACCGAGTCGTCAGTGGAACTAATGATGATGCCGTTGAAGACCGTGCCATCTTTCGATTCAGCCGAGTACAGCTCGTAGTTATGGCTGATCGCGGCGCTCGGGAAGATGATGGATTCAAAGAACGCCTGACGGCTGAGCTTGCTGCCGATCTCGGACAAGTTCGGGCCGACTTCTTTGCCTTGACCATTCACTACATGGCACGAGCTGCACTTGGCTTGTTGGCTCGCGAAGACTTTCTGGCCGTTGTTCTTGTCACCCTTCAGCTTGGCGAGTTCACCGATGGACGGCAGCGGCTTGGAGTCCTTGCCTGCCCGGGCGGGGAATAGTTTTGACACACTCGCTTGCTGAGCAGCATCGAGCGGGGCCGTCGACAATGCGGCGGCCAGCGCCGGAGTGAAGCTGTCGTCGAACGCCTTGGCTTCCGCCATCTTCAAGACCGCAGTGGCACCGGGCTTGGTCCGCGTCGCGCCCTTGATGGCTTGTCGGCGTTGATCAGCAGGAGCCTTCTCGTCTTGAACGATGGGCAGCAGCAACATCGCCGCGGCGCCATCACCGGTATTCGACAACGCCGTCGTCAGGCCCGTGGCCGATCGACCAAAGTCAGCCGTCGACTTCAAGCCGGCCTCGAGCAAGTCCTTGGCACCTTTACCGAGCAACACGCGAGCGGCATCGATCCCGATTTGCTCATCGCCCTTGGTCGACGCCAACGCCACGAGGTCCGCATAGCGATCATTGACGCTGAACTTCTCGACGAGCGACAGGAACTGAGCGGTTCCCTTCAGGTCGTTGAGTACTCGATTGAGAGCCGCCTTCTGCTGCGGGTTCTTGGAAACATCAAAGCCCTTCAAGCGACCGATGGCTTCGGCGTTTGCGAACTGCGTCTTCTTGTCGTCGCCCAGTGAAGAGAACGCGACTTGAATGAGTGCGTCGTTCTTCGAATCACTGTTGAGGAAGTCGAATGCTCGCAGATAACGAGGAGCTTCTTCAGCGGTCACGCTCGAATCACTGAGCAGCTTGGCGATCAGAGCCGGAGTTTGAGCCGCTCGCGAACGCCAGATGATGTCGCGCGCGGGCTTGGTCGTGATGACGTTATTCACTTGCTTGAGATACGCGTCCAAACAAGCGTCCCAATCATTGCCTGCTCCGATACCAAGAGCTTCGAGCAACCAGCGATCGTTGCCGTCGTAGGTGTTGGCGACTTGAGCCCACACTTGCGGCTTCTTTTCGGACTTGATGTATCGCAAGGCAATCGCGCACTCGCGACGCACAACGGCCGAGGTGTCGCGCGCGTCTCGGAACTTTTCGATGACGGCCAACACATCGAGCTTCAGGCGACGAGCCAACCGCAATCCAGCAGCGCGAACGTCTTCGTCTTTGTCGACGATGGCCTTATCAACGATCGCTTGAGCCTTGCCTGGGATATTGCCGAGCAACCACATCGCACGCGCACGCATCCGAGGATTAGCGTCCTTCTCAAACACGGCGGTGAGAGCGGCCTCAGCCTTCGCACCTTGCTCGTGCAACGCAGTCCAACCGAGATAACGAGTGACTTCGTTAGGACTCTTCAAAGCGGCAATCGCACCATCGACCGTGCTGACATCGACCTTCGGCGACACATACGGAGTCTTAGGCGGAGCGACTCGGAAGAGGCGGCCTCGATCAGCGTCGCCCATGCGGTGACCGCCGACTCCGGGGTCATACCAGTCGGCGACGAACAGCGATCCGTCCGGAGCGACGCACACGTCCGATGGTCGGAACCAATTATCGCGTGCACCGCTGACGATGTTTTCGATCTCGGCGGTGTAGCCAGCGCCGGCCTTCTTAGTGGGATAAGCTCGAACAACGTTCGGTCCCGCGTCGCAGTGGATGACCTGATTGCGGAACTTCTCGGGCAGCAACGAGCCCTCATACACGAGGATGCCGGTCGGTGAACCCGCTCCGGTCTGCAACAGGTTCGGCAACACGCCTGGATCATTCAGATGCCAGTGGCGCAGTGGGATCTCTTGTTCGAGATTCGTGCGCGGTGTGTTCCAACCAGCGCCGGTGATCTCGTCCTTATAACCATAATTACCGAACTCCATGACGAAGCTGATGCGCACGCCTTTGTTGCCGTCGTCGTCGTTGTCCGATTGCCACAACGAACCGAAGCTGTCGACCGCGATCTCCCAGTTGTTGCGGAAGTTCCAGCCGAGCGTTTCGAACTCGCTGCCGTCCATGTTGCAGCGGAAGACCATGCCTTCTTGATACGGCTTGCGATGGTCATGCACTTCGAGGCCGGACATGTCGACAATCTGCTTGCCGTCTTTGTCTTTGATGCGGCGGCCCGAGTTGCCAAAGTTGAAATAGAGCTTGCCATCGGGACCAAAGTGGAAGGCATGAATGCCGTGGTCGTGCTGAGTGCCTTCAATCCCCGTGAAGAGCAATTGCTTGCGATCCGACTTCAGATCGCCGTCGTCGTCATGCAGAAAGAAGACGTCAGAGCCGCACGAAACGATGATCTTCGTGCCTTTGCCCGAAGGAGTCGGCAGCACGCAAATGCCGTGAGCCGAATCCACATCGTGGCCTTGATAGAAGACCGTCTGCTTATCGCCAACGCCGTCGCCGTTGGTGTCTTCGAGAATGAGGATTCGATCGCCTTCCTTACGTTCGCCATTGCGATGCCGGTAGTTCACGACTTCGCAAACCCAAATGCGTCCGAGATGGTCGATGTCGATGCTGGTTGGATTAAGCATCGCAGGCTTGCTGGCTTCTGACGCGAAGAGCGTTGCTTCGAGTCCCTCAGCAACATCGAGCCCCTTAACAGCGTCGGTGGCCTCGCGACTTCCGATCCCGGCTTGCGGGCTACCTCCGTTCGAGGCGACTAAGAACTTCGCATCGGGAGTATCGGTGAAGACGAGGAACCGCACCGTCGAGCCGCAACCTTGAGCGGTCCCTTGATCATCGAGCGCCGCGACGGCCGTGAACTTCTCGAACGAATGCCCTTCCGGCAGATCCCACTCGATGACCGAGGTTGCATGCGTGCCGATACCGAATTCCGGCGCCTTTCCGGCGACCTTCAGCGCGTTGCCACCACAATTCTTATTGATCTCGACACTGCCAAAGCCGCTCTTCGCCGCTTTCCACTTGAGATCGGTCAGCTTCTGCTCGCCCTTAGCTCCCACGAGCTTCGGCTCAATCCAGTCAGCCCAGTCGCAACCGAACCCATCACCGCCATCGGTCGCCACGAGATACAGCTTCTTCGCGCCCTTAATGTCGACACTCACCGGGACACTCTGCCCTTTGGTGTCACGACCGACGACCTTGCTATCGAACTTTGGCTCAGCAGCCTGAGCATTCGCCATCGAACTAGCGAGCAGCACAGCAAAGCTCGCGAAGACAGAGCGACGTAACGGCATTCGAAGATCTCCTCTGAAGTAGGGGTTCAAGGTTTCTGAGTGAGTAGTTCCAAGACTTTCAAACGATTCTCTTTGAGGTCCATGCTTTCAACGGGCTGAGTGCGGACGTCCTTCTTTGTCAGCCGCGTGACCGCGTTGATGGCGTGATAAACGCACCGGGCATCCGAACTTTCACTCTTCGGTGGATCCTGCAACAGCTTCTTGAGCGTTGGCAGCACAGCGTCATTCCCGACGTAGCCAATGATGACGAGCAAGCGTTCGCGAACCCACCAATGGCTCGACTGTTGGTCGCTGCGTTTCCAATCGTGTTCAAAGCGACCACGTGCCCATTCACGATCTGCGGCAGTGAGTTCGTACTTCTTGAAGTCCGCGTTCTTCGTCGCCTTCGCGGCCAACACACCGATCGCGCGCGGGACAGCATAGAGGTACTCATCGCTGGAAGTCTGATAGCCCGCCCAATCGAGATCGATCAGCGACACCATCTTCCAAGTCGCATGTACCGAGACCCAAAAGTCAGCACTCGATCCATCTGAGTTCTTCAATTTCCTTTGAACCAACTTCGCGGAGTGCAGCCACGCGATCTTCTGGAGTAACACGTCGTAGGCGGGCTTCGTTATCAGCCCGCGTTTAACTGTCACGGGCGTGTTGTCCGGCGGCCATTTGGAAGTGTAGGGCTTACGTTCTTCTTGAAACTCGACGGCAAACACTTCGACATGCACTGGTCCCGGTTGAAACCGCAGCCAGTGCATCGAAAGCCCATGACCGCTGCCCGTCCCGATCTCCAAGATGGTCTGCGAGTCGGGTACATCGGGCTCGTTCCAAGTGACACCGTATGTCTTGCTCTTCAGCAAGTCCTGCACGTCATCAGGAGCCTGGCCGCAACTCAACACCATCAACAGCGCGAAAGTTGAAACCATGTTGGCAAGCCCATCGAGTGTGACGATCGAAAAGATGCGGATTCGAAGTCTGGAGAGCCAGACTCGCAGCGGCAACCGAGCATCAGTCGGTAAGCAGCCAAACGGAGAAACTCGACAAAGCCTTCCAAGACGGCTCATCTGCATGACCACGCCGGATGCTGAGAGACTTGAGCCGGATTCACGTCGAGTGCTTGGCAGTCTGCTTGAGCGCATTCGCAAACGAGAGCCTTGCGCTGAAGAAGTGAACGCGATAGGTTCCCTGGCACCTCGGGCAAAGGGACGGTCTCGGCTAGCTTCCAGCGGATGTGCTATCTCCAATTCGGATGTTGTTTTGGTTAGCTCGCCGCCACTCCATGAAATGCAACGCATCGAGAGGACCACCACGCATGGACGAGACTCGGTACTACCAACCCTCTGGAGCCGTGCCCATTTTGGGGCTCGTCTTGGGATCAGCCGTCGCGATCTTTTTGGCAACGATCTGCGGCTTCGTGTTCGGTGTGGTCGAGTTCTACAACCCGATCATCTACGTGAATTTTCTCGGTGCGTTCTTCGTGCCTGCGATGGTTGGTAACGCGGTCCGTTCGACGCTCATCAAGCTGAAGGTTCGAAATTGGACCTTCTCGATGTTGCTCGGTTTGCTGACGGCTACGGCCATTCTTTACTCCGCTTGGTGGGCTTACGTCGTTGCCGTCGTGAAGTGGGAGTTACTGTCACCAGACCCAACCTTCCTCTGGGGAATCATCGGACTCATCTCTGACAACGGAGTCTGGTCCATCAAGCGGTACACACCGACGGGCGTTGTGTTGTGGATCTTGTGGGCCATTGAAGCCGGTGCGATCTACTTCTTCACAATGATGAGCGTGCTCGACACGCCGCCGCCGTTTTGCGAGGACTGTGATCAAGTCACAACTCAAAAGATCGCCCCGCATCCATTTTCAATGAAGGACTCGCTGCAAATGCGAGATGAGTTGGAAGACGGTCGAGCCGATCTCTTACTGGCCAGCGTGCGAGACTACCCAGGAGCAAACTGCTTCCTGAGATTGACCGTCAACGCGTGCCCGACATGTGATGAATCTTACTTTGCTGTCATCGAAACCGTGACGATCACCGTCGACAACGAAGGCAAGTCATCCTCGTCTAACACGACTACAATTCCCTGGATCAAGGTCGATGCCAAAATCGTCGCCGAGCTAGAAGCTCTGATTGCGTTGGGCTATTTCACAGAGAAGGTCGCTGACGTTTCCGATGACGATGATGACAGCGAAGACGTCGCCGCAGACGACGAATAGGACAAGGGATTGCCGGGAGAGGTCGTGACTCCACTTGTAGATGACAACGACAACACGGACTTGCGGGGTTCTCGGTGGGCTCGATTTCTCGAACAGCCCAGCCGATTCGCACCGGTGTTCTTTGGCTTGTCGCTCCTGGGGTTGAGCCTGGCGGCCGTCATTGCCTGGGCCTTGATCGCCAACAGCCACTTTCATGGAGTCAGCGACCGGCTCGTGTTTCCCCCGGCCTTCGGCGTGAGTTCCGGGCTGCTCATCTTCGGCAGTTGGTATCTGGAAGCTGCATGCCGCTGGGTGCGAATCGAACGCCAAAGGTTGTTTCGCCAGAACCTCGTGCGAGCACTCGTCTGTGGCATCGCCTTCGTGTCGACTCAGACTTACGGCCTCTGGTGCTTTCTGGCACAACGCGAGATCGCCAGCCTGATGGGAGTTCGTGGCGGAGCCTTTGCCTTTGTCGTCATGCACGGCGTGCATTTTGTCGTCGCGCTGCTGTTTGTCGTCTTTGTTCTGCTGAGAGCCGTCGCCAATCGCTACGACCATGAATACTCATGGGGCGTCATCTTCTGTGCGTGGTTCTGGCACGCATTAGGCATCTTGTGGTTCATCATCATGGGAGCGTTGTGGCTGGCCTCTTCGATCTTGCACAACGAACCCAATGATTGGACATCGAACGAAGTACGCGTCCGAGCAATTGGCTCTATCATCCCGCCGGACATCGAACGGTCCCGCTCGTCAAAACTTCTGATGGATCATCAGGTATGCCGAGCGACCTGCTAGTGCGTCTTCGAGCCATACATTTCGAGTAAAGCGAGTCGCAGAGCGACTCGCCTACGTCGCTCAGTCACTCCGCGGCTGAGATCTGCGCCTCGAATGTCTAGCCGTCAAAGCGCACGCCTCACAACCTCTTGTTTCTCCCCACTTGGATTCGTCTTCATGGAACCTCAGCTTCTGTTAGATGCCGCTTCGCGCTTTGCTCATGTTGGAACAGCGATCGCTCTTGTCGGCGGTTCGATCTTCATGCGTTTCGTCTTAATGCCCGTGGCCTCGCAACTCCCCAACGACGCTCATGATCAACTGCGAGCGGGGATCTTGAATCGTTGGAAGCGCTTCGTGCATGGCGGCATCGGGCTGTTCTTGCTCAGCGGCTTCTACAACTACATGCGGCTGATGGGAGCACATAAAGGCGACAAGCTGTGGCACATGATGGTTGGCACCAAGATCCTGCTGGCCTTTGTGGTGTTCTTCATCGCCTCGGCGTTGGTCGGGAAGTCGAAGTCATTCGAACCGCTCCGTCAGCAACGCGCGAAGTGGCTGGGCATCGTGGCTGTCTCTTATACACATCTGACGCTGCCGACGAAGGCTTAGGTGTAGATCTCGGTGG
>OMIV01000147.1 GCA_900299185.1 Planctomycetaceae bacterium | reverse complement strand
CATCACGGTTAACTCGGTGAATGACGCTCCTCTCGCCACCAACGGAACGCTGACCACTGATGAAGATGTCGCGGCAACCGGAACGCTCACTGCGAGCGACATCGATAGCGCGTCGCTGACTTACAGCCTCGTCGATACCTCGACCGCGCACGGCACCGTCACGATCACGAACGCAGCGACCGGTGCTTTCAGTTACACACCCAACGCGAACTTCAACGGAGTCGCCAGTTTCTCGTTCAAAGCCAACGACGGCTCGCTGGATTCAAACGTCGGCACCGTCAGCATCACGGTTAACTCGGTGAATGACGCTCCTCTCGCCACCAACGGAACGCTGACCACTGATGAAGATGTCGCGGCAACCGGAACGCTCTCAGCGAGCGACATCGATAGCGCGTCGCTGACCTATGGCCTCGTCGATACTTCGATCGCGCACGGCACCGTCACGATTACGAACGCAGCGACCGGTGCTTTCACTTACACACCCAACGCGAACTTCAATGGAGTCACCAGCTTCTCGTTCAAAGCCAACGACGGTTCGCTGAATTCAAACGTAGCCACCGTCAACATCACGGTGAACTCGGTGAATGACGCTCCTGTCGCCTCCAACAGCAGTGTGACGGTCGCGAATAACAGCTCTGTCACTGGGACCCTAGCCGCAGCAGATCTCGATAGCTCTTCGTTGACCTATCGACTGCTCAGCACGGCGAACTCACATGGAGTTGTCACTCTGACCAATGCTGTAACGGGCACGTTTAGTTACACGCCTGCCGCGTCCTACAGCGGTACGGCGAGCTTTACCTTCGTCGCAAACGACGGCACGCTCGATTCGAATGTTGGTACCGTAGCAATCAACGTCACGCCCGGAGCAACGAGCGACTTGGTCTATACGGCGACGGGCACCACGCTGATGACTGTCACGGTTGTTAGCGGCAAGCTGAAGGTGACGATTGGCAGCACTGTCATGCCGGATGTGGATCCCGCCACAGTGCGGTCCATCACGCTCAACGGAGCAGGCGGCAAAGACTCGATCAATCTGACCGGACTTTCGCCAGCTCTGTATTCGCACCTCGCGGCCGTGACGATCAACGGCGGTGACAACGACGACACGATCGTCGGCAGCTTCATCGGTGATGTGATCGATGGCGGTGCCGGTCGAGACTCCATCAACGGCCGTAACGGCAATGACACGCTGTTAGGTGGAGCGGGCAACGACACCTTGTTTGGCCGAGCGGGAGATGACTTGCTCGACGGTGGGCTGGGCAACGATGTGCTTTCTGGTGGAGAAGACGACGACGACCTACATGGCGGAGCGGGCTTGGACTCGCTCGATGGTGGCAACGGCAATGACTGCTTGCATGGTGATGGCGGCGATGACCAACTGCTCGGCGGCGACGGCAACGACACGCTCAGAGGCAGTGCCGGCAACGACATGCTTGATGCCGGGCTCGGCGACGATTTGCTTCTTGGTGAAAGCGGTAACGACACAGCACTGGGTGGTCTCGGCAACGACATCATCCTGGGCGGAGCCGGTGATGATTCACTCAACGGCAACGGAACCGGCACGGACTCGCTATATGGTAACGACACGATCTTCGGCGGCACCGGTCGAGACACGCTCAAGGGTGGTAACGGAAATGACATCCTCTCGGGCGAGGGCGACAACGACATCCTTATCGGTGAAGCCGACATCGACTCGCTCTTCGGCGGTGCCGGAACAGATACGCTGCAAAGCGGTGAATCCAACAGTGCCGACGGAGTCTTCATCGACGCGGCCTTCAATCTCCGCCTCGATGAATTGCTGGCTCGCTGTCCGTAACCGACGCCTCTGATGTCGAACGCTCTCGATACTTCTGACAGAGAGTTCAAATGAATGCAGACTGACGCTCGCTGCTGGTGAAGTTCGAACTCTGGTTCGATGGCTTCACCAGCGGCAGCGTTCGATTACGAGACTCATAATCGATTGGTGTCTCTCATCGGGCAGCTACTTAAAGGCGCTGGGCATCTGCGGCACGATGTTGAGCTTCTTGTAATTGAAGCCGCTGTCGGGTGGGTTGTAGGTGCCGACGATATCCATGCAGGCGTTCTCGTCGATGGCGGCTTCCATGTTCATGCACCAGTAGGCCGCGTTGACCGTCATGCGGCGCAGGCCCTCGCTCTTGAAGTCCTGAGAGCTCCCCATCGTCGAGTGAAAGACGCGAGCGGTCTTGCCGGTGTTGCCGGTCCAGGTTTTGACCCACGCGACGGGAAGTGGAATCAGCTCGGTGTTCACAGCGTCGTCGTGATTGCGACCGACGAGCGGCTGCCCCTCGACGAGCGGCAAGCAACCTTCGGGCAGCGTGCCGCCTTCCTTGTAAGTGCGATAAACGTCCGACGTACCCCAGATGTCTTTGACGCCCTTCAGCACGGGATGATTCTTGTTCTGCTCGACAATCAGGCCGCGCGTGGAGTCCTGCTGCCAGCGACCGTGGTGGTTACGAAAAGAACCACCCAGCACGCCTTCGCCAAAGTCGATTCGCTTGCCGTCCTTCTTGTATTCAAACCCGATGAACCCGTGATTGGCCGTGCGGATGCCGATGATCGGCTTCCCGGAATCGAGGTAGTTGTAGATGTGCTGCAGTTGCTCGGGCGGCAGTGTCACCAGTCGGCTGAACAAGATCAGAAGATCGCACTTCTCCAAATGTTCGAGGCCGGGGATGTTGTGAGTGACCGACTTGTCTTCCCAACGAATCTTCTGCGTCGGGTCGACTTCATTGTCCTTATTCAGACTGAAGAGCACGGTCGTGTGAAACCCATGATGCTTGGCCAACAGCCGAGCAAGCATCGGCATCGAATGCTCGCTGCGATACTCTTGGTCTGCCGCCACCAACACGATGTGCTTGCCCGCGTCCGGTCCCGAACCGCCAGAGTACGTCAGCCACAACGGGCTCTCCGGAACAGGATGCTCGGCAGCCTGAAGTGCGTGCTGACTGCCTTGTGAGAACATCAACACTCCGACGACGAACACGAGCGAAGAAAAGATTCGTGCAACGGGTTTCATGAAAGAGACTTCCTTCCGTCGTACCAAGAGGCGAATAACTCTGCTTCATTTTCCTGCCCCTAATCTTCCTGTCATTGCCTTTACATCTCCGTGCGAAGAAGAGAATGACAGGAAGATTGGAGACAGAAAGATCAAGCCAAGGGAGTTGCGATTGGAACCGGAACCGACCTCGCGTGTTATCGAGTTGGGATCTCGTTGACCGTGTAGAACGCGTTTCGGTGTAGCAACTCTTCCTTGTCTCGCGAACGCAGTCGGATGAGATCCAGTTCGTAGACGAAGCCGGCTTGCAGTTTGTCGAGCGTGATGCGTGCCGACAGACCGTCGTCGGCCAGTACCACCGCTTTGACCTCGGGCTTATGTTGCTCAATCTCGGGACCGCCATATCCCGCGTGATAGGGATGCGTGAAGGCCGAGACCTCATAGGAACTCGGTGCTCGGCCCGTCCAAGGATCAACCGGCTTCGTGAACGTGACTTTGAAGCCATCGGGTTCGATGGTGATGCGGTTGATTTCGAACGACATCTTGCCGCTCCATTCGAGTCGTTCGAGGGCAAACGGCTTGATACCGCGCACCGGCCAGCCTCGATTTGTGCCGCCGCACAGCAGCTTGCCGCCGGGAGTGAATTCAACATTGAGAATGCCGGTCGAAAGACCTTCGCGGAACGGGTAGCACGCTCCTTGCCAGACGCCGTTGACCTTCTCGGTCGTCGCTCGCATCAGGATCGACTGCGTGTAGTCGCCGAGAAACAACTGGTTTTCGAACGGGCCAAACTTGCCTGCGGTGCGATCGACATTGAAGCCCGTGATCGAACGGCCCATGCGGATGTAAGGAAAAATCACCGCATACGGAACCAGTTGTTTGACGTGATTCTTCTCGGTGGCGATGCGATTGCCGGACGTGGGTTTCTCGGGCATCGGCCCCAGTTCGGGTGAGTACTGATACCAATTGAAGCTCGCCGGATGCCCGTGAAAGCTGCCGGGCGAGACGGCCTTCAGGCTGCAAGAACAATTCCACGGGCCTTGACTCTCGATGTAGAACAGCGAGCCATGCTCATCGAACCCGATGCCACCCGGACTCCGCAGACCACTCGCAAACGCCGTGGTCTTTCCGTCCGGAGCGACCTTCATGATGAAGCCGCGATTCAACGCGTGTGAGTAGTACGACGCGGACAGCCCCAGCGCGACGAACTGGTTGCCGTCGGCATCTGGCTTCGAACCGAAGGCGTATTCGTGATAGTTCGCGTAGCCCCAGGCATCGGAAATGGTCTCGAAGCGATCCGCCACGCCGTCGCCGTTTGAGTCGCTCACGCGAGTCAGTTCGCAGCTTTGAGTCACTCGAAACGCATTGTCCTTCCACGTCAGTCCGAAGATCTCATCGAGGCCCGACGCAAACCGATGAAAAGTCGGAATCGGCTTCGCTGCATCAATGCCATCGATCAAGAAGATCTCGCCATGCCGCGTGCCGACAGCGACTCGCCGATCAGGCAACACGGCGAACGCACCCGCTTCAATGACGGTGTCCTTCGGCAACGGAATGTTGACGATGGGATAGAACTCACGCTCTCGCTCTTCAGTGCCCCATCGCTCGCCTACTTCTTCGGCATGCAGCGAGGCGAAGGTGGAGAAGAGAAGAGCGAGCAACAGACATGCAAGCGGCATTCTTGTAGGGTGGGACAAGCGACGCTTCGTCGCGCCGGCCCACAATCGGACGCATTGATCGCATGTGGTGGGCCGGCGTTCGAAGCGAGCTGGCCCCACCCTACGGCTATTTCTTGAGTGGTTCATAGACGAACTCCAATGAGGATTTGCCTTGAGGGATCTGCAGCCGCAGCAGCAGTTCGGATCGCTTCGGTTCTTCGGACAGCGATCGCAATTTGAATTCGGTCTGAGGAATCGTCAGACGCAAACGGCCTGCTCGGAAGGTTCGATCGGATTCGCGCTGGATGTCGCCGACGAGCGCTCGGAACCAGACGGTCTGCGGCGCGTGTGATTCAAATTGCAGGACTCGTTTGAGCTGCAGTTGCTCGTCACTTCCAGTCGCGACCGATCGATCTTCGATATCGATGGTCCCACTGCGGTACTGAAACGTCGGGATCGAGGACTCGCCGAGGAAGTAGCCTCGGAACTGGTAGCCGACGTTCTTCGGATAGAGCGGATTGGGGTTCGCCGGAGCCTCTTTAGTCATCACCGGCAGCAGCGGCCATGCGGCGTTCTCATCGGTCAGCGCGGCGAACGAAACGTCTTGAGCCAGCGCGATCGGTTCGCTGGCGGGATTGAAATCGCCTGAGCCCTGACCGCCCCAATTGACGTTGATGAAGTCGCCTGGCCAGATCGCGGTGAGCGTTCCGGTCTCGGCGTTGAAAGCGTAGTTCAGCTTCTCTGGCAGGCCGATCGCGATGCCGCGATAGCCCGCGACTCGACTCCGACCGCGATACGTCTTGGCCTGATCATCAACCGTCAGCTTGGTGTTCACTCCGCGAATGCCCAACGGATCGGCAGCCGATGTCCCCAGCGAGAGGTAGTACCAAATGGCCTCGATCTGCATGTCGGTGTTGCCGTCGAGGATCGTCTTATGAGCGGCCATGCCATTGGGCCACGCGGTCGGCATGACGGTGCGAGGACGGAACGCACCGGGGTTGCGCAGGTAGCTGTTGAACCAAACGGGTTGCAGGCGCGGAAAGCTCGTGAGCAGGTCGATGCCCTGATTCGTATGAGCGGCCTTGCCGTTGAAGTTGTGACAGGCGACGCAGTTCACGCCCTTGTCGCCGAGCAGTTCTCGTCCCGCCGCTCGCAGCAACTTCTCACGTTCACGATCTTTCTCGTTGCGACTTTCCGGGCTCGGAATCTTCATGTCCTTGCCTTGCAGAACATCCAGCCGTGCGAAGACCGCAGGCAGATGTTGCAGGTTGGCCGAGCCATGCTGCGGCATTCTCGTGGCCATGTAATGGCGAACGCTTTCGCCATCGAAGAGCACCTTCTTCATCCAGGCGGGTTGTAATTTTGCTCCCACCAACGTGAGCGGCGGCGGAATGCGACCGTCGTCACCGAGCTTTAATTCGCTGCCCTGAAAGTACGGGTTATGAGCGTCATGCACGCCGCCAAAGTCGTCGCGCACATGACACGCCACACACCGAAAGGCCGTCATCGTTTTGGCCACGACGAGCTTGTCAGAGTCCTCGGTCGCGTTGTCCTTCACTGCCGCGACGATCGCTTGCACCTGCTTGTCATCCAGCTCGAAACGCGGACTGCGACCGTTCGTCTTCGACAGACATCCGCGACTGAAATCCGCAGTCCGCAACGAACCGATCAAGGGAGCCGGTTTGAGATCCGGCAACGCATGACACGCCGCGCAGTTGAGCGATTGAAAATGCTTGCAGCCTTGCTTGACCAACGCCGCATCCGGCGTGAGAGCCTTCGCGGTTTGAGCCTGCTCACCGACCAGATAACCGGCGATCGCGAGCGACTCGGCGGGAGTCAGCTTCATGTCGGGCATGCGTCCCGAACTGCGAACCTTCAGCGGCTGAAACAGGAACTCGCTCAGCGACCTCACGCTGTACTTGGCCACGACCTGACCCAGAGGCACGGCGATCGGTTTGATCTTCTTCCGCGCGGCGAGCACCGGGTCATCGTCTTCATCCTCTTCGTCGTTGCGTTTTGGTTTCTGCTCGGCATCCGAAAGAGCTTCCTTCGGACCATGACACGCCACGCAGCCGATCGAATGGAACAACTCCTTCCCCAGCTTTCGATCAGCGTCCAGTAGTTTGGGATTCCATCCCGAGCCTCTTTCTGTCGATTGAGCGACCAAGAAGTGAGTCAGCGCATCGGCAATCTGAGTTCGCTCTGCGTCTGACTTCGATCCCAGCACATCGGGCATCGTCGTCCCCGGATGAGTTGTCGTCGGAGACGCGAGAAACCGCCGCAAGTAGTCGGGCGAAACTCGAGCCCCGACCTCTGTCAAATCGGGAGCCGCCTTCTCGGCCACGGCTCCGCGTTCGACGCCGTTGTGACACGCCCCGCATCTCAGTTCCGAGATCAACAAACTCCCGGCCTGAGCCTGCGTCAGCGGATGATGCCCCGGCAATGCCGGATCTCCCGCAACTGCGATCGCTTGAGCAAGCACCAACCCCAACAACACGAAGGCTCTATTCATGGGTCGTTTCAATGACGAAGGATTTGCGGAGTCAGACTGACTCGCTCAGAACGCGAAGCTCGATCTGGGTGGCACGCCCTGACCATCGGGAAGGGCGTGGTGCGCCGGCTTTTCACACGCCCTTCGAGTACTCAGGGCGTGCCACCCTCATTTTGACTTTGAGTCACCTCAAACTTCGAGCTTCCAGGGACCGCGATATTCTCGGCTGAGCATCTTCGATGCTTCGGCGTCGCCGATGATGACTTCCTTCTCTGGATCCCACTTCAGCGATTCGCGACCAAGCCGCATGGCGATGTTGCCCAGATGGCAAATCGTGATGGAGCGATGAGCCACCTCAACCGGAGCTGCCGTCGGCTTCCTCGAAATCACACAGTCGATGAAGTTGCGGTAATGATTATTACTCTCGTAGAGATGGATCTCATCGGGACCGATCTGCGAATCCAAGAGCTTCTTCGGATTGGCGTCGATGAAACCTCGATTGGCCATCACCGTGCCTTCGGTGCCTTCCCACGTCACTCCGCCACGCTCTTTGTTGGAGACGATCAGCTTCACGCCGTTGGCATAATGAGCCTCGAAGTAGAACTCGGTCGCGGTGTTCCAAAGGTCGTCAGTGGGGAAGACGCCCTTGGCCGCGCGGATCTCGGTCGGGCCAGTAAGCTCGGTCCCTATGCCCCATTGAGCACAGTCGGGATGATGGCCGCCCCAGTCAGTGACTTGGCCTCCCGAGTAATCGTAAATCCACCGGAAGTTGACGTGACATCGAGCCGGGGCATACAGAGCCTCGGGAGCAGGGCCCAGCCACATGTCATAGTTGAAGCCGTCCGGCACCTTCTCGGGCTTCTTGCGATCGCCGGTCTTGCCGTAGTCCGACTGACCTCCCGGCAGGCCACATCGCACCGTGTGCAACTTCCCGATGCGACCATTGCGGACCAGCTCGCAAGCGAACCGAAACTTGGGATCGGACCGTTGCTGACTGCCCGTTTGAAAGACGCGGTTGTACTTCTTGACCGCGTCGCTCATGGCCCGACCTTCGGTGATCGTCAGCGACAGCGGCTTCTGGCAATAGATGTCCTTGCCCGCCTTGGCAGCCATGACCGTGGGGATGGCATGCCAATGGTCGGGAGTGCAAATCAAGACCGCGTCGATGTCCTTGCGAGTCAGCAACTCGCGGAAGTCCTCGTAGGTATCGCAGCCCTTGTAAGCACCAGACTTCCGAGCGTCGGCGTAATGATCTTCGACCAACTGACGTCCCGGCTCGCGGCCCGCCACCTTGCCGTTCCAATAGCCCGCGCTCTCTTTGTTGACGTCGCACACCGCCACAATCTGCACGCGAGGATCACCGAGGAAACCGCGCATGTCGTTGAAGCCTTGGTTGCCCGTGCCGATCACTCCCAGCGTGATCCGCTCACTCGGAGCCGGCTGCTGCTGCCCATACAGACTCTTCGAACCAAGAATCAGCGGCGCCGCCGCCCCGACAGCCGCCTGCCCCAGAAAGCTGCGGCGGCTCAAAGTACGTTGACCATCCATCAGGACTTCCTTCGTAAGAGTGAATCAAAAATTACAGCCCTCAGTTCGCAGCAGACTCCGCAGCGAACTCGCGACATCACGGCTTGAAGTTGGGATGTGCCGGATTCCCCAACGATTCGAGATACGCCAGAAGATCGGCTCATCGCAAAACCGTGGGGGGTAACTGGTAAAGAGCGGACAGACTGGTTCAGCTGGGGTTGTGAGTTCTCAAGTCGCAACTTCAACGGAGTCCCAGAATGTCCGCTCAAGCGTTTT
>OMIV01000146.1 GCA_900299185.1 Planctomycetaceae bacterium | reverse complement strand
CGATGGACGGCCAGCAGGGATTGATGAAGGCTCAGACTACGCTTCCCGACTTGATGATTTTGGATTTGATGCTGCCCGTCATGGATGGATTGACGGTGTGTCGGCAACTGCGAGCGAGCCCTCGCACGAAGAACATTCGAGTGCTGATGCTGACGGCGAAGAGTGAAGAAGTTGACGAGATCGGGGGCTTCGACATGGGGGCCGATGACTACGTCGCCAAGCCCTTCAAAGTGAAGCCGCTGCTCAGCCGCATTAAGGCCTTGCTGAGGCGACAGAACGCCGATGTCAGCAATGATGATCGGCTGGAGATTCACGGCATCGAGATCGATCGACTCAGTCACACTGTCAGCGTTGATGGTCGGCAGCTCGAACTCACACCCACCGAGTTTCGAATTCTTTGGACGCTCGCACGGCAGCCGGGGCGAACCTATTCGCGTCTGGAGTTGCTGGACTTGGCTCGTGGCGAGGATGCCAACGCGCTCGAACGAACGATTGACGTCCACATCCGCGCGTTGCGGCAAAAGCTAGATGCGAAAGGCGACGTGATCTCGACCGTGCGCGGCATTGGCTATCGCATGGCCACCGAGCGAACGTCGTAACGCCAGCGTTCTTTCGACCGGCCTAATGGCTGCCGAAGTTCTCGCAGTACCACTCCACCAAGGATTTGAAGGGCGGCGTGTATCGATGAGGTTCAGCAGCGATGCGGCGCTGTAATTCGGGGAGCGAAACATACTCGCTTCCGGCGACTTCTCCGGGATCAAGCGTTGGTACTTGATCGGTGACTGCTCGGAACAATGCCGTGAATTCGTAGGCCGTATCGGGACTGGCGGGCAGCTTCGTGAGGTACTCCAGTGGAGCCGTGATCCCGACCTCTTCAAACAGCTCGCGCTGAGCGGACTCCGCGTAATCTTCGCCCGTACTGAGATGTCCCGAAGCTGACGACGTATAGCAATACGGATACTCGTCCTTGGTCGTCGATCTCAACTGCACGAGCAGTTCGCCGCGTGAGTTGAAGACGAAGATGCTGGCCGCGCGATGTAGAAGCTTGCGAGCATGCACTTCGGATCGCGGGACTTGCCCGATGACTCGGTCTTCGTGATCGACGATGTCGAAGATTTCTTCAGCCATGATGAGCGACGCAATCTTTCGCGAGCGAAAAAGAGAGTGGCTTGCTCTCAGATGTCTGGGAGCAAGCCACTCGTTGAATGACAGAATTATGACACTACGCCGAGCTTACGCTCCGCACGCCACAACAACCGAAGCTTGAGCAGCGTTAGTGACGCTCAGACTGACAAACAACTTGTTGGTCACCGCAGGTGATTCGCCACTCACGACGTTGAGCGGACAAGCTGGGTCTGGGTTCTTGTAGTTGAGCGTCGTGGGCAGCACACCGTTTTGCAGCGCGATCAACGATGCTGCGAGTTCCAACGTGCCGCTTGCAGCACCGGAGTTCCCAAGGAAGCTCTTCGGTGCGGTGACGGGGATCGATGCCAATCGCGAACCGAAAACTTCTTGAAGCGCAGCGGCCTCTTCTGCGTCGATGAGTTGATCGCTGAGGCCATGAGCATTGATGTGGCCCACATCGTCAGGACTGACTCCAGCGTCTCGTAACGCTCCTCGCAGAGCATTGACCAAGGCCTGCTTGAAGTTCGGCTTTCCGCTGCGCTCGATGGCACATGACGACGCAGCGCCCATGACTTGGCCCATGATCTTTGCGCCCCGAGCCTTGGCATGTTGTTCTTCTTCCAGGATGAAGACGCAGGCGCCTTCACCGACAACTTGGCCTTGTCGTGTCGCGTCGAACGGACGACTCCAGGTGCTGGGGTCTTGGTCGGGGAAGTTCGCCAATCGGTCCCACAACGTCGCGTGCAAAGCTTTGACCGGATGAATTCGGACGCCGCAAGTTCCAGCCAGCATGATGTCCGCTCGGTCGCGTTCGATGATGCGGAGCGCCTCACCCAGTGCCGAGTTCCCCGATGCCTCGGCCATCGTCAAGGAGTTGTTGGGGCCTTGCGCGTCGGCGTGAATTCCAATGTGGCAGGCCGGCATGTTGGGCAGATACTTCAACAGCCACAGCGGTTGCATACCACCAAAGCCCTTCGGGCCCCACTCGTTGAATTGGAAGTCGTAGTTGTCGGATGCTCGCCAACAACCGTCGCTCAAGTCTTCTGGCGGCGAGAACATTTGGTTGGCACCGAACTCCACTCCCAATCGGTTGTGGTCCGTCGACGACAAGTCGAGGCCACAGTTTTCAAGAGCCAGGTTTGCAGCAGCGACGCCCAATTGAATCTCGCGGCACATCACCTTGGCGCTCTTCTTTTGGTCGCGTGTGAAATACAGCTTCTTGGCTGATTCTTCGGTGAAGTCCTTCACTTCGCCAGCGACATTACTGGGCAAGGCCGTGGCTGATAGGAGTTCGACTTTGGCGACTCCGCTGCGTTTGGCCTGCATTGAATTCCAAAACGCTTCAACGCCAATGCCAATCGGGCTAATAAGTCCAACACCCGTAATGACAATCTTGCGGCGCGAGTTCGAACTATTGCTCATTGCTTTAAGTGCTCTGAGATAAAGAGGTTGCCTGAGTCGACGGAGTCCATTCTTGGGCCGCGATCTCAAGCCGATTCGGAATCGGCGGCAGGTCGAGAATCCATCCCCACCAAGCCACCACGAAGGGGGCGTAGCAAAGAGGAATTAGGGGTCTTTTGCAAGGCGTCCCTTCACGTGTGAGGACGTTGATGCACTCGCGCGACCCTGCTTGTGGGGCTCTGCGACCGGTGTTAAGACTCCCCGCCTTTTTGGCCCGATTACAGCAACTTAAAGCCGCTTTCGAGACATTGATGGCCTCGAACTGTGTGCTCCCTCCGAGAAACCAACCTATGCAGCCTCAGCGAATCCACACGCATCAGTTTCCCAACGGCCTGATGCTCATTGTGGAGGAAATGAAAGACGTTCAATCCGCCGCGTTTTCGATGCTCGTTCCGGGCGGCGTTGTTTATGAGCCTGAAGACCAGAACGGTCTCGCGGCTTACCTCTGCGAGTGGCTGCCTCGCGGGGCTGGCGACTTCGATAGCCGCGAACTGACGGCGGTCCTCGACAACCTGGGATTGCAACGCAGCGAAAGTCCAAGCGGCAATCACATCAGCTTTGGCGGCGCGACGGTCGCGAATCGCCTCAGCGACAGTTTGCGAGTTTATGCGGACATCATTCGTCGTCCGCACCTCAACGATGATGAGTTCGATGCGATCCGAGACGGCATTGAGCAATCGTTGAAGGGCTTGGAAGACGAACCGCAACGCAAGGCGACGATTGAGCTACGTCGGCGAGCCTTCACCGCCCCGTGGAATCGGTCCGTCGATGGAACTCTCTCGCATCTGCCAAACATCACTCCCGAATCCGTGAAGGCACACTTCGGCAAGACCTTCCGTCCGAATGGCTCGATCTTGGGAGTCGCTGGCAACGTCGACTTCAGCGAAGTCGTGGCGGTTGTCGGTGAAGCATTTGGGGATTGGGAGCAACAGCCTGCGATCCAAATCACTCCTGGTGGGACGGGGCCGAAACGCGACCACATCGATCACGAGTCTTCGCAAACTCACATCGCGTTGGCTTACGACGGTGTCTCGTTTGTGGACCCTGAGTACTACGAAGCTTGGGCCGCAGTCAGCATCCTGAGCGGTGGCATGAGCGCGCGGCTCTTCACGGAAGTTCGCGAGAAGCGCGGACTGTGTTATTCGGTCTATGCGTCGTTGGCGGCCATGAAGCACGAAGGCCGGGTGATCTGCTATGCGGGCACCAGCAATGAACGCGCTCAAGAAACGCTCGATGTCACCATTCAAGAGTTGATGAAGCTCGGCGACGGCATTCGGGAAGACGAACTGCAACGCTGCAAAGCTCGCGCGAAGAGTTCGCTGATCATGCAGCAAGAGTCTGCTTCGTCACGCTCAGGATCATTGGCTCGGGATTGGTATCTGTTGGGACGCATAACCACTCTGCAGGAAGTTCGCGACAGAGTTGAAGCTCTGACCATTCCCAAGATCTTGGACTACGTGCATCGCAAACCGGCGGGCGACTTCACGGTGCTGACCATCGGCCCGAAAGCATTGGAAGTTGCCGACTGAGCGGACTTGTGATGCCTCGCGTCGAACATGAATTCGGGAGCCTCGTCGGTAGCGGTCTCTCCACGTTCACTCGACTCGTCGCCAAGTCTGCTCGACATCTCCGATCAACTATCAAATCTCGCCCGCTCTCTCGAAGGCTCATTTATGAAGTTCCATCAACACACACTCGACAACGGATTGACGGTCATCGCGGAACTTAACCCGGCCGTTTACAGCGTGGCGTGCGGGTTCTTTGTTCGTACTGGTGCTCGTGACGAAACCGCAGAACTGAATGGCGTCAGTCACTTCCTAGAGCACATGGCGTTCAAGGGCACCGAGAAGTTTTCGGCAGACGACGTCAACCGCGTCTTCGATGAGGTCGGTGCCAAGTACAACGCGTCGACCGGCGAAGAAGTCACGATGTACTACGGAGCGATTCTGCCTGAATACATGCCGCAGACCTTCGAACTGTTGGCCAGCATTCTGTTCCCGTCATTGCGACAAGCCGACTTTGACATGGAGAAGAAGGTCATCCTCGAAGAGATCAGCATGTATGAGGATCAGCCCATGCATGTCGCTTACGAGCATGCCATGAAGCTGCACTTCGCGGGACATCCCTTGGGGAAATCGATCTTAGGTTCGCTGGACAGCGTGGGCGCTCTAACCGCCGAGCAGATGCGAAACTACCACCAACAGCATTATCGAGCCGGCAACATCACGTTGGTTGTGGCCGGTAACTCGGATTGGGAGCAGATCCTCAAGTTGGCCCAAGAGCATTGCAGTCATTGGCCAGCGGGTAAGCACACTCGACCGGTGTTCGAAGCGACTCCGCAAGGCGGACTGCAAGTGCTGCATCGTCCCAAGAGCGTGCAGCAGAATGTAATTATGATGTCATCTGCTCCGACGTCGCAGGATGAGATGCGATTCGCCGCCGAAATCCTGTCGGTCATCGTGGGCGACGATAACGGCAGCCGGTTGTATTGGGAGTTGGTCGATCCGGGGCTCGTCGAATCATGCGACCTGGGTTACTACGACTACGACGGCTCGGGCGCCTTCTTGACCTTCATGAGCTGCGAGCCCGATACGACGGAAGAGAACATCGCTCGCATTCGCGAGATCTACGAAGAGATCAATCTGAATGGCATCACCGAGGAAGAGCTTGAGCAAGCGAAGAACAAGGTTGCCTCACGCGTAGTGCTTCGCAGCGAAAGACCAATGGGCCGCTTGTCATCGCTCGGCAGTAATTGGGTCTATCGGCAGGAATATCGCACGGTGGCTGACGACCTCGCGAAGCTGCAGGCCATGACGGTGGCCGACATCCGCCGGTCGCTGGATCACTATCCGCTCAAGCTCAGCACCATTTCGACCATCGGCCCGCGCGAGTCGCTGTCTCTGTAGCGGCGCGTCGATGTCGCGGGAGCGATGAGGTCGACTGCAACTCAAGTGGCGTGTCGCTTAAGAGTCATCCCCGTCGAGCTCGTTCCGATGGAGCCGTGCCTCATTGCTACTTAAGCAACAGCAGCTCATGACGGCGATGTAGCCATGAAGCAGATAACCACCGACGCAAGGTCGGTGGGGCGAGATCCTCGCAATGCGCTGCGGCTTTATTGCGGTGCGCCGATGGGCCAGCCTAACGCTCGTTGTTGAGCGAGCTGGGCGAGGTTGTTGTCGGCGACGCAGCGCGAGTACTCGCGATGGGCTTGGCCGAGAGCTTGAATGGCTTGCAGTGCCTCGATGGGTAAGCCCTGCGCGTTGCGGATGCGCTCCCGGTTTTGTTCGTAAGAACGTTGAGCTGCGGCGACGGCGATCTCAGCTTGCTTGATCTGCTGGCCGCGAGCTTCAACTTGTGCGGTCGCTTCGACGACCTCGCGCGCGATGCGATCGAGTGTTGAGATCTCTCGCCACTTGGCTTGCTCGACGCGTGAGTTCGCTTCGGCTCGTGCGGCTTTCTCGCCGAAGCCGAGTTGTCGAACTTCCCAGTACGCGGCCACATCACCATCGAAGCGATTGCCGGCATTGCGGAAGTCTCCGCCGAGCCCGCCTGTGAGTCCTCCGTAACTGGCACCTAGCAAGACGCTCGGCAGCCACGGAGCGGACTTCTCGCGCTCCCAACGAGAGACCGCTTGAGAGACGAGATGGCGAGACTCGGCAGCTTCAGGCCGCAGTGACAAAGCTTCGGCAACGAGTTGCTGAGATGTCGCGCCGGTGGCTGCGAGTTGCAGTGGTCGCATCACGGATTCAGTTGGAGCGAACACCGTCGACGGATCAAGCCGGACCTGTTGAGCGAGTCGTGCTGACGCCACTTGGATTGCTTCGGTCGCTTGCAGCACATCGTTGCGTCGCAGTGCGAGTTCGGTTTGCACGCGCTCGTGATCGGACTTCAGACCTTGCCCCGTGCGAGCGTACTCGGCGGTGATGCGTTCGAGATCTTCTAACTTGGTGACGACTTCGTTGGCGATCGCTTGCTCTTGGTGGGCTCGGATAAGTTCCACATACGCTTGCGACGCTTGCAGCCAAGCGTCGTGTTCGGCGGCAGTGGCGGCATGTTGGCGAGCACACTTTTCTTGCTCGGCAATCTCGGGCTGATGCAACAAGTCGGTCAGATGAAAGTTCGCGTACAGCCCCGGCACTGCGGGCGAACCGGCACCGACGGCTTGTGCTCCGAGCCCGCCGTAAAACGATCCTCGGCTCGTGTTGATCACATTGCCCGCAACGTCCTGAATGCGGCCTTCATGCTTGTTGAAGTTGAGGCCCGCTCGGAGCGACGGCAGCCACAACGTCTCAGCCCGCTGCGATTGAGCTTCGGCTTCTTCCACGCGCCAGCGCATGTAGGCGACGAGGGGATGCGACGCATTCGTCATCGACATGACGCTCGGCAAGTCGATCGCGTACTTCTGCGAGTCACGCGCCATCGACAAGGGCGCTGCTTGTGTAGTTTCAGTGACAGCCGATGTCGGCACGACGGAGGCGATTGAAGCGGTAGCGGTCGTGTTCTTGGTTGCTGGTGCAGGCAGCGGTTCTGGATTGGCGAGCCGTCTCGGTTCCGGATCAACTCGGCTTGTTCGAGCAGGCTGAGACTCGACAGGAGTCGCTCGCCAACCGGACGTCGGTAGCACAGAGCGATGCGAAGCCGGCGTCGTCGCGCAACCGATCAAGCTGGCCAGAGCCAGTCCTGTCGTCGCGCAGCGCAGCGCAGCGATATGTCGATCGGCTTCCGCATGAACTTCAAGTCTCTCTGCAGGTTGAGTTGAGGTCGGAGAGATTTCGTTTCGTGGCTCACGTGCCGCGACAACGCTGCGGCATAGGAACGGGAGCCCAAATTGGGTGGCACGCCCTGAGTACTCGAAGGGCGTGTTCGTGTTTCGCGACCACACCCTTCCCGTTGGTCAGGGCGTGCCACCCAAATCGGGAAGTAATCACAAAGCTGTTCCTAAGCTCGTTTTCATCGGCCAAATCTGGATGCCAGATAGAGAGAATGTTCCGATTAGAGAAACTTTGCGGGCTCGGAACCGAACTGAGGTTTCTTCGTAAGTCGTTATTGCCGTTGAGAATGGGCCGAAAGCTGCCTAGTTTGGCTCGGTCTCCATCGAGTGCCGGTTCGCGAAGCATCGCAAAAGTCTGCGACTCGAAATCGTGCTGCTCCTGACTGCAGTCTGACCTCGATTCACTTTTCACGAAGCGCTCATGAATCCCATCAACTTCGCTCTGCGCCGACCGATCACGATTGTGGTGACTCTGTTGTCGCTCGTGCTGACGTCATTGGTGGCGATTCGACCGAAGGTGGTTGATCAATGGATGAGTTCCGTCGGCATTGATCTGCCTTTGAAGCGGATGCCGGTCGACATTTTTCCGGCGTTGAATCTGCCGGTGATCTATGTCTGCCAGCCTTATGGCGGCATGGACCCCGCGCAGATGGAAGGCCTGCTGACGAACTACTACGAGTACCACTTTCTCTACATCAACGGCATCCATCACGTTGAAAGTAAGAACGTGCAGGGCACCGCTCTGATGAAGTTGCAGTTTCATCCGGGCACCAACATGGCTCAGGCGATGGCCGAGACCATCAACTATGTGAACCGCTCGCGAGCCATGATGCCGCCCGGCACGGTGCCGCCGTTCGTGATGCGGTTTGATACCGGCAGCGTGCCTGTCGGGTACTTGGTGTTATCGAGTGAGACTCGCACTGCGGCCGAGATCACGGACATCGGGCTGTTTAAGGTTCGACCGATGTTTGCCGCGCTGCCTGGAGTTTCTGCTCCACCCCCGTTTGGTGGGAGTGCTCGCGCCGTTGTGCTGCGAGTCGAGCCGGACAAGTTGCGAGCGTATGGCATCTCTCCCGATGAAGTGGTGACCGCTCTGACGAACGGCAACACCGTCAGTCCGTCGGGGAATCTGCGACTCGGCGATAGCTTTCCAATCGTGCCTTCCAACGCGATGGTCAAGGACATTAAAGAGCTGGGCAACATTCCCATTCGCCCCGGCAAGCCGCCGAACGTCTATCTGCGAGACCTCGGCGTCATTGAAGACTCGTCGGATCTGACGACGGGTTACTCGCTCGTGAATGGCCGCCGCGCGGTCTACATCCTCGCGACCAAGCGCGCCGAAGCATCGACCATGAGCGTGATCGACGAGATCAAGTCGGCGTTGCCAGCGATGCAAAAGGAGCTGCCTGACGACATCAAGGTCAGCTTCGAATTCGATCAATCGCCTTACGTGACCGGTGCGATTCGCAGCTTGGTCGGTGAAGGAATCCTCGGAGCGATCCTGACTGGCGTGATGGTGTTGTTGTTCCTGCGCGACTGGCGCAGCGTGATCGTCGTGGTGCTCAACATCCCGTTGGCGATCTTGAGTGCCATCGTCGGACTCTGGCTGTG
>OMIV01000145.1 GCA_900299185.1 Planctomycetaceae bacterium | reverse complement strand
CTCGGAGATGTGTATAAGAGACAGGCTCGTATCGTTTCGCTGAAGATGTAGCCATCAAGAACATCGCCTTTCGTCTGATCCACGAAGCGAAACACGAAGCCTTGCGCAGTGGGATCTAATTCTTTCTGCACGCTCACGATCAATATTGCGTGGGCTCGGATTGACTCCCAAACGAATCAATCAACCTTCAAGGTCGCACCAAACGATTGGATATTTGCGATAACCGGGACATCCTCAGCTAAGGACTGCGAACGCATCTGATGCACGCGAGCAAGATGCTCTTTGGGGGTTCTTCGCTAGCTCGATCGAGAAAGCGTCCGCTCTAGTCAGCGGACGAAAACTGCTCACCAAGGATCGATTTGAAATAAGTGAGAATGTCCTCAACGGAGACTCCCTCTTTGAAAAAAAGAGACCGCTCCGGTTCGACGCTCGAAGGCAAACTGCCGCGCTTCAAGATCACATGGGCCAGTTTGTCTCGATCACTTTCACCAGGAATGCGTGCCAGAACTTGCTGATATCGCTCTGGGCCAAATCGTAAAGCGTTTAGGAACGTCGTCGGCACGCACGCGATGTGGCTTGAAACGAGGGCTTGCGAGAAGACCTTGTCCGTCGGCACTTCAACACCAGTCATCAAAATGGCCTGAGGCTTACGCGGTTCCGCACCGTGCAGCGCAGCCGTCGAAGCCAGCAGCAATACGAAGAGAGTTACAGCGTGTTTCACATTGGCTCCGTTGCCTTGGTGTTGAATGCCGAGGAGTGATTGAGTTTTTCGCGACACATTTCCTCGCTCACTTTTCGGAAGCTCGTTGCAGCAACTGTTGATCGACGAGCCATCGCTCGCAGGAGTCAGTCCATTGGGCGAAGGGCCGATTGAAAGAGCGGATGCCGAAGTCGTGCGTGGTCGAGGCGTAGATATGAAGTTCCGCGGGGACTTTGGCTTCTCGCAGGGCGACATACATCATCGTGCTGTGGAGCGGTGTGCTGATTGGATCGTCGCTGCCGTGGACGAGGAAGATCGGCGGGGTGGTGGCGGGGACTCGCAGGTGTGATGAAAGTTCCAGCTTGTCTTTCGCCTTGAGATAACCGGAATACGCCGCGACACCAAAGTCAGGTCGGCAACTCACTTCGTCGATGGCGTCGACCGGCTTGTAAGAGCGTTTGTCGTGCTCGGTCGCGGTGGAGAGGACAAGGTGGCCGCCGGCTGAGAAACCGATGATGCCAATGCGATCGGGATGCAAGCCCCATGATTTGGCATTGTGTCGGATGAGGCTAACGGCTCGTTGAGCATCCTGAAGTGGACGACGAGCAGGCTGCGTCTTGTCGACATCGTCGGCGCGGCGCGGGACTCGATACTTCAGCACGATGCCGGTCATGCCGCGCGACGCCAACCACTTCGCGACCTCGATCCCTTCGACGTCCCAATACAGATTCCAGTAGCCGCCGCCGGGGCAGATAATCATCGACGTGCCTGTGTCGAACCGCGGGTCGGGGCGGAAGATCGTCAGCGTTGGCTTGGTGACATTTGTGATCATCCGCGTCGATTCGGTGATTTCGATTTGCTCGCGCGGCAGCGACGGCGACATGCGGATGTACTCGTCTCCGATCGTTTTCGGGTCGGGTTCATCGGGTGCGATGCCAGGCCAGAGATCGACCACCTTCGCGGCGGCGACCACCGGGTCCGGCTGGTCGACATGCACGTGGACTCGCGACGTAATGGTGTGACCGTTGTGACCGGGATGAGTGGCGGTCGCGATGTAATCACCGGGTTTGGCGTAGCTGTGCTGAGTGATCGCGTAGCCGTTGGGATCGTGCCGGTTCGCGTTCGCGTCCGAGCGAACTTTCACTGTTGGCGAGCCGTCGCCGAAGTCCCAAGTCTCGCCCTCGGGAACCGTGAAGAAGCTGCGGACCTTGAACGTCACGGGATCGCCGGGGCGGATGTTGAATGTCGGCGCGTAGTTGGCATGGATCGTCGGCGACTCGTGGCCGTCAGTCGCTCGATCGATGACGAGCACGACGGCGAAGTCGTAACTCACACGGCCCGCCGAGTCGGTCACTTTCAGAATCTCGCTGTACTCGCCGGGCTTGTCGTAGGTTCGTTCAACACGCTCTCCAGTCGCGGTCGAGCCATCGGTGAAGGTCCAATCAAAGCGTGTAATCTTTCCGCCAGCACTCCACGACCGCGAGCCGTCGAGCATCACCTTCTCGCCGGCCCAAATCAGATGATGCGGCCGCGCGACGGCGATGACTTGCGGCGAGTGCTGGTGCCGATAAGCCTCCCAAAGAAACGCATAGCCCTCTTCGGTGCCCCACTTGCCCGAGGGCTGCATCGCCCTGATTTCAAAATGCAGATGCGACCAACCGCCGCTCGCCCCTTCCTTGCCGAGCAAGCCCAGCCGTTGCCCTTTCGTTACGCGGTGACCGAGCTTCACATCGATCGTCTTCAAGTGGCTGTAGCGGTAGTACCAGTTGCGAGCATCGCGGATGTAGATGACGTCGTAGCGCGGCGCGACCGGCGGCCGCGGCGCATCGGGATTCGTCACATTCGCTGCTGACACAACTACGCCGTCCGTCGCCGCGATAACCTCGGCCATTCCCTCGGCCCCGCCAATGTCGAGCCCGTTGTGGTAATAAATCTTCCGCTTCGTCGGAGCGTCGCCACCATCAACATGCGATGGTTCATTCCCCATTTGAGTCGCCGACGCGAACCAGCGTTGCTTGATCGGATACACGAACTCGCCCGGCGGCATCCACGGCGACCCCTTCGGCCAGACTCGCAACCTCGCGGCCTTGAGCAGTCCCCAAGAATCATCCGACGCATCAGCATTCAGCCCGTGAGTCGCCGTGCAATCAATCTGCACCCCGCCGAGATTTGTCGGCAGCCGGTAGCTCGCCGCAACGATGGTCGCCGTCTCGCCGTTGACTTCGACCGTCACGCGAGCCTCTCGCACGGCATTGCGTACCGAATCGCGAAGTTCTTCCAACTTCACGAGCTTCACTGTTGCCTTCGACTTGTCGCTGAGTTCGATCTCGGCCGATTCGCCGACGTTGAGTTCCACCGTGCGATGCAGCGGGGCGTGTGTGTCGGCGGCGCGAGCGATGAAGGGCAACAGGCAAGCGAGTGCCAAGAGAAGCAGTTTCGATTTCATTTCTCGGATCCAATGGATGTGAGTTTCAGACGTTGCCGACAACAGTCCGTGGCGCAGGTTTTCAGCCTGCGAAATTGCTACGAGACAGACAGATTGATTGAAAACCTGCCCTACGATGAAAACGACTCTTGTCGGAAACGTCAGTTTCAGCGTTTGGTCCACTTCAAATGCTTGTGCAGAAAATCGACGGAGCCTTGCAGGTTCATCGAGTGGCCCCCTTGGAAGAACTCGATTTCGGTGCGGTCGGCGAGGTCAAGTTGTGCGTAGAGCCAGCGGACTTTGGCGTACTCGTGAGCGACCCATTGATCGCGGCCGACTCGGTCGTGATGGCCGCGCTCGACCATGAACGGTCGCGGCAACATCAGGTACGACATCTCGGCATAGTCAAAGGTTGGGCCGAGGTTCCAATACGGCATCTCCCATTCGATCGTGCGCATGAAACTGAAGGACTCGTCGGTCGATGCAACCTTGCGAGTCCACTGATTGAAGTCGCCCGAGCATATCGACAGGCAATAGCGTTCGAGGATCGGCGGCACACGGACGGCTGTCTCGCCACCATAGCTCAGGCCGTAGAACGCGATGCGGTCCGGGTCGGCAAAGGGTTGCGCGGCGAGCCACTGCGTGATCTGGTCGTGCGATGCGATGATGAAGCTGAAGAGCGTCGCGCCAACATTGTTCGCCTTGCGGCACAGCCAGCGATAGCGATCCTCGCCGCGATACAGGTTGTGCGGAGCAAACGTGATGAAGCCACGTTCGGCGAGCACTGCCGCCGCATTGTTGTAGGCCGTTGTGTTGCGGTTGACCAAATCCAGCGGCACACCGTTTCGTCCGTGTTGGCACACGACAACAGGCCGCCGCTCGCCCGGCTTGAGATCCTTCGGCAGCACGAGCACACCCCAAGCGAAGAGTTCGGGATACACGTCAAGGACGATGTCATACGCCTTCCACTTGTCGGTCTCGGCGACGACTCGCGACCGCGCGTTCGGCGGCAGCAGCGGCTCGTCGAATCGCCCCATCGCTTCGGAGTAGAATTTCTCGCGAAACGCCTTCGCTCCGGCGATGAACTTCGCGGCGTCGTGAGTCGGATGTTTCTTCTCGGTGCTCCACTTCACGCCCGCGAGTTCCGGCATCACTTTGAATAAGAACGCCTCGTCGCGAACTTTGTCCGATCGTTGAAGCAGTCGCTGCACATGTCCCTCGAGTTCTTTGACGTACCGCAGATGCCGAGCAGCCGCATCGAATGCAGTGCGGCGATCAGTCAGCTTCTCGTTGCTTCGAGGAGCCAGCGACTTCACTCCGAGCATCGTCGTCAATCGCGAGACCGCGTCGTCCGAGAACGGTCCCGCATCGCTGGCAACGAGCGTTGGCTTCACGAACTTGCCGCCGAGTGCCACGCGGTCCACTTCGGCGAGCACCGATTCGAGCTGCGGCATCGGGAGTTCGCCCTTCCCCGTGGGATAGGCTTCCAGCCTGTCATTCTTCTTCGCATCGACTGGCGGGGTGCCACCAGCACTCTCAATGACTAACCCGCGAGGCACAATTAACCCAGCGATCTCGGCGTCTCCGAATTCACGGAGCAGACTCCAGACGTTGCGGTCGATCGGCTCTCGCCAGACGTTTTGGCGCCGATCGAAGTAGCCGCTGACGAGCGCCGCGTCGATGCGCGGATCGATCGCCGCCGAGTACATGGCCGTCAGCCCTCCATCACCGTGCCCGCACACACCGATCTTCGCTTGGGCTCCATGCTTCGCCTTCAGCCAATCAATCGCGGCGAGCACCGTTTGCACTTCGTAGCCGATCACATGGCGGCCCATATGAAACGCCTGGCGGTAAATCCATTCGCGATAAGTCTGATCCGACTTCTTGAGCAGCTCATCGTCCGTAACAAGCTTGTCGCGCGAGACTGTGACCGGCACGACGACCGTGAACCCATTCTCCGCCAGTCGTGCCGCCATCGCTCGACCCACAAAAATGTTTCTCTCCGGGGTCTCGCCTGAGTCTGGAATAAATACGACATGACCAACCGGCTTGGCTGTCGGCTCAACGAGTAGCCCGCAACCCCAAACTCCTTCCAGCACGGGCCAACGAACCTGCCACACACGGATCTGCGACGTCTCTGCCACCAGAGCCGGGTTATTGTCATCTCCGAATCGCTCGATCCCCGGAGCCAGCCGCGCATCGACCGCACCGATGATCGTTCGCAGCCGCTCTCGATTGGGGACAACCGACTTCGAGTACGACTCAGCGGAAGAAAAGTCCTTCTGCCAAAACGTTGTTCGTTTCTTCTCGGACTCATCGATCTTCCGATCGACAAACTTGTGAGCGCCATCCATCAGCCGCGCCGACAAGTCATCCTCGTTCCACTCCAGCGGTTTGGTCCCCGGCAACTGCTGCCCTGATGCGACTCCAGCGCCAATCACCAACAGACCAATCCATAACACCGCGAGTGACTTCATCTTTGACTCCTACAAGCCCAAGTCGACGCTACGAAGCAGTACGTCATTCAGTGGACTCCACTCTATCAAAACTCGGAGACGTTCGAGACCAGATCGCCTCACCTCGGTGAACTCTCTGGTTCCACCTGGGAGTGATACCCAACCCACAAGTCAGTCGAGAGGGCAGTCCTGTTGGCATCAATGCGACTCATGACGGCCTCCAGTCTCTGTAGTGAAAACACCACCAAGGCCAAAGACTCGCGCAATGGAACTCCGAGATCGTCGACAGAAAGCGGCGTTCATGGAGTGTCGCCAAGAGGTCGATCATCCCCAGAGTCCCGGCAGTGTGACTCAGCCAGAACACCATCGCTCATGTCCTTCGCTGCCCGGCTCGCATCGACAACCAACCGCAACTTGCGTCAGCGAGGCTCATCACTGTGTAGTCGTTGTGACTGTGCGTGCCCTTGGCCTTGTCGTCGAGCGAGGGACATTCGACTCAACGAGGATTCGTGGTTCGTATGCAAGGCGAGGCTCGGTCTATTTCATCGCGTCGGATCAAAGTCGAAGCGCAAAAGGCGAATGACCTGCGTATTCGTCGGAGAGATCCGCGACGACCATTTGGCTTTGTTTGTGATAGAACCTCTGCAACAGCACATCCATCTCGTCGCCGAGAATCTCGTGCTCGAACCAATCGGCGAAGAATACTCGTCCCTGGCTGCGGTCGGTGAGGCCGGAGTCGAGGCGCGCGATAACCAGCTCCGCGATGGAACGAACCTTGTCGCGGTGCGGCCAGCTCGCACGGATCGGTGGTCTGACGCGAGCTCAGCCAAGCTGCGACGGCGGCCAGAATTGCGATCAAAGTGAGATTGCGAGCGCCAGCCCACCAGTCGATTCGCTCGCTGGTCCACCCCCGACACCAGACCTGAATCGCCAACCTCGTCACACACTTTCAAAGAGATGCCGGTCGCGCCGATGTCATCTCGTTACCATCAGAGTACAGCTCTTCGGAACTGCGATTGACGTCGCGAATGTGCCGTTGAAGTCACATTAGTCGTTGACCGTGTGACGACGCCTACAACCAGAAGCTTGCCCCGCTGCTTCGTGTCATCAAGCTTGCAGCTTCGTGCTTCAACAGCGGCTCCCAGTTCGACAGCCGCGGCGTGATTGTTCATGGCACCGACTCAGCCTGACTTTCGAATTTGGCCATTGAACCGCCATAGTGAGGCGCCGCACCGACAGTCATTCATGAAGGAACCATGTCATGCAGATTACTCCGCAGGTTGGTCTTGATCGTCGCCAGTTCCTGACAGCGTCAGCAGCTTTGGTTGTGGCTGCCTCGCAAGTGAAAGGTTCGTCGCGTGTGTTTGCCGCTGAGACCGCTGATCAAGTCATTGCGGGGAAGAGCCCGAAGCTCATCGTGCACAATGGAAAAATCGGTGAGATCGAGACGCCGATCGAGTTATTGCGTCAGAACGAGGTCACACCGAAAGAGCTGCTCTTCATTCGGAACAATCAAGTGCTGCCCGGTTCGATGAAGCTGGCTCCGGCGAATCAACCGGACTGGGGCATTGATCTCATCGGACTGATCAATGCACCGGCTCGAGTCACCGTCGCGGAACTGGCTCAGATACCGCAGACAGAAACCGAATGCGTCTTGCAATGCTCGGGCAGCGGTCGCACTCGGTATGCGAAGACGGCGAAGGTCGACGGTGTTCCGTGGGGACAAGGCGCGATGGGCAACGTCCGATTCAAAGGCGTTGTGCTGTCGCAGTTGTTGGAGAAGTTGAAGGTCACAGTGCAGCCGAACGCGAAGTTCGTCGCCGTCGAAGGCAAAGACGTGCCGGACAAACCCGGAGCTGAAGACTTCGAGCACAGCTTGCCGCTGAGCGATGCGTTGAGCCGCACGCTGCTCGTCACTCACATGAATGGTGAAGCACTGCCGCTCGCGCATGGCGGCCCAGTAAGAACGATTACTCTCGGCTACTACGCGACGATGAATGTGAAGTGGCTATCGAGGCTGCGTTTCGAGTCCGAGGAATCTGCGAACTACAACCATGTTGGCCGCTACCGCACGCCGCTCAAGCCGATCGCTCCGGGCAGCGCGTTTAAGACGACGCTCACCAACAGCGAGCCCAATTGGAACATGCGCATTAAGAGCGTGATCTTCGCGCCGCTCGAAGGAGAGAAGATCGCAGGGGGTCGAGAAGTGCTCGTCACCGGAGTTGCTTGGAACGACGGGCAGGCAAAGTTGGCTGCGGTCGAAATCTCAATCGACGAAGGCAAGTCATGGCGTCGCGCCGAGCTGACTCATCCCGCGAGTCCCTATGCGTGGCATCCTTTCAAGCTAAAGGCACAATTGCCCGCCGGTAGCCATTCCGTGCGAAGCCGAGCCGTCGATGTCCTCGGCAATTCGCAACCGCTCGACGGCGGCATCCACTGGAACCCCGCCGGCTACATTTGGAGTGGCGTCGATGAAGTGAAGTTCGAAGTCACTTGAACTCTGCCGATGCGAAGAGCGGCAGGTTAAATAACCGCATCGAGCACTCAGATGCCGTGCCGCTCTCTACTGATAACCGTGTGGGAAACTTCTGTGTGAGCAGAATGCTTGCCAGCGCCGTGCAGTGGATTGAGACCGTACTCTTTCTCACACGCGTTAGGCCATTGCCGCCAGTATGTTCCCAAATCGAGCGAGTGCTCGTAGCTCGATTTGGTCCCATCTCGCCACCAGTTTTGACGGTCAAGTCGGCTTGTTTGGTGCGTCTCTTGCGGACAATCTGATTGTCAGATAATCAATCTTCTGACCGATCGGAGATTTCCGAAGAAAAGGACAACCATGCAGACTCTTCGCCGTCCTAAGGTTCGCGATCAGGCGACCGAGCAGATCAAGCACTTCATCGTTGAGCATAAGCTCGTTCCCGGTGATCGGCTCCCGACAGAGACGCAACTGGCAGAGACGCTGGGCATCAGCCGACTCAGTCTGCGTGAGGCGACGAAGGCGTTGGAGTTTCTCGGCATTGTGGAATCGAAGACCGGCGTCGGTTTGACCGTTGGACGCATCGACATGGGGCGCGTCACGGAGCACCTCGGGTTTCACGCCGGCTTGCTTGATGTCGATCCGCAGCAGCTCATCGACAGCAGAGTGATCTTGGAAATCGGAGTGCTCCCGCATGTTATTCGGCGGATGAAGGCGGACGCGACCATTGAAGCTGGACTTCGCGAGATCGTCCGGCAGTTCGAGTCGGCTCGCGATCTGAAGACCTTCATCGCGCTCGACATCCAGTTTCATCGGTCGTTGCTGGAAGCGAGCGGCCTGCAACCGCTCGTCGCGTTCGGCGATCTGCTGCATTTATTCTTCCAACGCTTTCGCGAGAGTGTGAAACGGGCGGGCTGGAAGACGGGGGTGGAGAGTCACCGTCGGCTCGTCCGGCATCTCAGCGCTGGCAATCTTAATAAGGCGACCTCGGAGCTACGTCGGCATATCGAAAGCCACAAGGAGCGGATCTGATGAGCGATCGATTTCTCACCTTGTTGGCGAGTTGCGCTCTGCTCGGCTGCCTGCTCTCATCCAACGTTCAAGCCGAAGAGACACCCGGAGCAGCAGCTCTCTCGGCAGAACAACGCGAGTCGTATGAGAAGCAGATTCAGCCGCTGCTCGTCCGAGCTTGCGGGAACTGTCATGGGAAGGAACCCAAGGACAATGACCTTGATCTGACGCGGTTCGGCACGGCTCAGGCGATCCTCGCTAAGACCAAGATGTTGGGCGATGTCGCCGAGCGGTTGCGACTGGGCGATATGCCGCCGAAGGAAGCTCCGCAGCCCACCGAGGCTGAGCGAGAACAACTGCTGAACTGGATCAATGCGGCGCTCGATGCGGAAGCTGCCGCTCGCGCCGGCGATCCCGGACCGGTCACGCTGCGGCGGCTGAGTAATTCGGAATACGACAACTCGATCCGCGATCTCACCGGCGTTGATATGCGACCGACGCGGGTGCGCGAGTTTCCGACGGACAGCGTCGGCGGCGAAGGTTTTGCGAATGTCGGCGACGCGATGCCGGTGACTCCCGAGTTGATCGAGCGATATCACCAAACCGCTCGCGATGTCGCCGCGCGAGTCGTGCTGCTGCCGAATGGGTTCCGCTTCTCTCCATCGACCGAGCGTCCGGATTGGGCAGAGGAAGCTCTCAAGCCGCTTCGCGCCTTTCATGCTCGCTATGCCGGGCCCAATGGAGAGCCGCCGCTGGCAGCGCATCTCGCTGCGACCTTGAAGCATCGTGATCGGCTCACGCGCGGCGGTCTTGCCGAGATCACGGCGGTGGCTACCGAAGAGAAGCTCAACGCGACGTATCTGGCAGCGCTTTGGAACGGCCTCAATGGCAAGTCCGCGCGGCCGGCGGAAGTCGAGGCTCTGACGAAACAATGGCAAGAAAAAGCAGCACAGATTGAAGCCGAGAATCAACGCCGGCAGTCGGCTCTTCAATCAGCCAAGCAGAAGATCGAGTCGCAGTGGGCCTTGTCGAAGCGCGTTCTCGCGGGAGCCAAAGTTGCGGAAGGGGCATCGGTTCCCTTCGAGCAAAAAGTCTCGGTTCAGCGCGGCGAGCTGCTGCTGCTGACCGTGCTGCCGAATGACAATCACGGAGCCGACAGCACGCTCGTCGAATGGACGATCCGCGAGACGGGCGGCGAGCAACGAACGTGGAGCCTCGCCGATCTGGTGCCCAATGTGCTGAAGGGAAATCCGTGGCCGGACAAGCACGACGCACGCTGGAGCTTCATCGAGACGACCGCCACTCCCGCGTTCCTCACCGAACAACGCGACAGCAACGCGGGGCGACCTGAATTGAAATCGTGGAGCCTCGGTTCCGAACCCTCGGTCTTTGTGAACTCCGCCGCCGAGCCGGTGAAGGTCTGGACGACGTTGCCCGCGCGATCGTTCTTCGTGCATCCGGGACCGAAGCGAAACGTGGCGATTGCCTGGGCGAGTCCGATCTCGGGCGAGTTGTTGATGACGGGCCGCGTTGCTGATGCTCATCCCGCCGGGCTTGATGGAGTCTCGTTCGAGTTGTCGCATGTGGCTGCGGAACTGGGGCAGGCGTTGGCCGATCTGGGCAGCGTGCCCGCGAGTCTGCCCGACCCCGGCTTGCCTCCCGACATGCTGGCTCATGTGCGAATGAAATGGCGCGAGGCCACAACCGATCCTGCGCCGGTCCTCGTAGAGATCAAGTCCCTTCAGGACCAATTGTTTCAAGGCAACTATCGGAAGAACGCGGCGCTCGCAGTCGGCAACGGCTTTCCTGCTTGGGAAGACCTGCGGCGAATCGTGGCTCGCGAACGAGTTCAAGGTGCTGCTCGCGAACCGCTCTTTCGCATGGTTTCATTGCCTGCTCAACCAGAAACGTTCGTCGTGTGGGATCGACTGCGCTTGGAAGGGGGTGACGGGCCGCCGCTGGTGTTGGCCGAACATCCCGAACTGCGAGCGATCATCGAGCAAGCATCGGGGCTGAAATTCGGATTACACCCACAAGGGCGGCCCGTGCCTAAGTCGGCTCTAGTTACGACTGCTGGTACTGAGGTCGTCATCGACTTGAGGAAGCTACCGGCAGAGCTATTGAAGACGCTCACGCTCCCTCGGTTCCTTCGCGCCGATGTGAGCCTTGATGAAGCCAGTCCGGAAACGGCCTCCATTCAGGCATTCCTGATCGCGGCGACGGGCGGCGGTGGCAACTTGGCGGAACCGGTCGCGACAGCAACGCTCGGCGACCCGCGAGCCGCGTTGATCGTGCATCCGCGAGTCGCCGCCGAACGCGCTCGACCGGCGGCTGAGTTTCGGGCTCTCTTCCCACCAGCAGTTCTCTTCCAACCGATCATCCCGCGAGACGCTCAAGGCAGCGTGTTCTTGTACCGCCGCGAAGACGAGCCGTTGCGTCGGCTGCTGCTCGATGAAGCGGGCCGAGCGGAACTCGAACGGCTGTGGAGCGAACTCGAATTCGTGAGCGAGCAAGCTCTCGCTACTCCGACTGCGTATGCAGGACTCGTGCAGTACTACCGCAAGCCGAATGACGGCGCGCGGATCATGTTCTTCTACATCCAAGAGTTCGAAGAGCAGATCAAACGCGAAGAGGCGGCTTTGCTCGCGACACTGGTTGCTGCGGAGCTGAAACAGCTTGAAGCACTGCTCGCCTTTGCTGCTCGCGCATGGCGTCGACCTCTCGACGCGAACGAACGTGCGGCGATCCTCGCGTCGTATCACGCCGACCGGAAAGAGGGCGTGAAGCACGATCCGGCCTTCCGCGCCGCGCTGGCGAGAGTGCTCGCATCGCCGTGGTTCCTGTATCGAGTCGAACAACCTGCTTCGGGGACGAAGTGGCAACCCGTGTCAGGCGACGAATTGGCGACGCGGCTGAGTTTTCTCCTGTGGGACTCGCTTCCCGATGATGAACTGCGAGCGAAGTCCGCGCGGCTGCACGAGCCCGCCGTGATGGAAGAACAATTACGCCGCATGCTGAAGGATGACCGGATGCGCGGCATGGCCGAAGAGTTCGGTGCTCGTTGGCTGGGCGTGCGAGACTTTGCCGCCAACCACGGTCGCAGCTTGAAGCACTTCCCCGAATTCACGCCGGTCCTGCGTGACGCGCTGGCTGACGAACCTGTGAGGTTCTTTGAAGACCTACTGACGAACGATCGCCCGGTCGCCGATGTCATCGGCGCCGACGCGGTGGTCATCAACGATATCCTAGCCAAGCACTACGGCATCCCCGGCGTGAATGGTCCCGAGTGGCGGCGTGTAGAAAAAGTAACATCCTACGGGCGCGGTGGGTTTCTTGGTTTCGGCGCAGTGATCGCCAAGCAATCGGCGGCCGCGCGGACCAGCCCGATCAAACGCGGCGCGTGGCTTGTGCAAGTGCTGGGAGAACGACTGCCAAACCCGCCGTCCGGCGTGCCGCCGCTTCCCGAAACTCCGCCCGCCGGGCTCACCGTGCGCGAGATCACCGAGCGGCATCGTGCGGACCAGAAATGCGCCGGCTGTCATGTCCGCATCGACCCCTTCGGCATGGCGATGGAGCGCTTCGACGCCATCGGTCGACTGCGGCCAGTCAGCGAGCTGAAGCCCGGTGACACGAAAGGAATTCTGCGCGACGGCACCGAACTCGACGACATGGCCGGCTTGCGGAACTACTTCGCCGGACCGCGCCGCGAAGACTTGCTGCGAACGCTCGCCCGCAAGCTGACCGGCTACGCGCTCGGCCGAACCGTGATGACATCAGACCGCAAGCTCGTGGAGGAAGTGACCAAGACCATGACGCGCGGCGGTCGCTGGTCCGACGCGTTGCTCGTCATCGTTCAAAGCGAACAGTTCCGCTTCATTCGACCGACCGACAAGATCACTTCAATCAAGTAAGGCGTGCGGCAATGAGAATCTTCATAGTCGCGAAGCGACGAAAGCGTTTAGCTGCGGGCGTTAGCCCGCAGAACGAAGGTATTAACGACGGTTTAGCCGCGAAGCGGCGACAGCAACTAAACGACGGTGTGTTCTTCCCCTGCTGCCGCCGCTTCGCGGCTAACGGTTCGTTATTCGTCCCAACACACGGCTCGCGCCGTGGGCTATCCGCTGCCGCCACTTCGTGGCTGTAACTATTGCAACATTTTCCGGACTCGTCGTTCTGCCAAGCCATCACCAATGGAACCTCCGATGTTCACGAAATCTGATCCCATCTCGCGACGTACCATCCTGCGCGGCCTCGGTGTTTCGATGGCTTTGCCGTGGCTCGAATCGCTGGCGTTCGCTGCGGGTGATAAGACGAATGCGGCCAATCAGCCGCCGGTTCGCACGCTCGTCACTTTCACGGGCATGGGGTTTCATTCGCAGCACTGGTGGGCCAAAGGGGAAGGTGCGGGCATGGAGCTTGGGCCGTGCTTGAAGCCGCTTGAGCCGTGGAAGGAGCGAATGGTCTTTCTGCGTGGTTTGTGGAACGAGCAGGCCAACAACGGCGTCATCCACTGCATGCAAACGGGCAACATGCTCAGCGGCGCGCCGATGTCGAAGACCGAAGTTCATACGGGTGTCAGCTTCGATCAATTGATGGCGCAGCGAATCGGCAATCGCACGCGCATCCCGTCGTTGGTGTTGGGTTGCGAGGGACCGATTCCGGGTCTGCAAGACGGGCATCCGTTGCTCTATAGCTCGCATATTTCGTGGAGCACGGCCGTGTCGCCCACTTGGACCGAGACGCGTCCGGCGCTGGCCTTCGATCAGCTCTTTCGCACCGACCGCAATCGAGGCGACCGGCGCGTTGTCGATGCGGTGCTCGAAGATGCGAAGTCACTGCGGCAGCGACTCTCGCTCTCGGATCGTCAGCGGTTCGAGGAGTACCTCGGCAGCGTCCACGAGATCGAAGGCCGCATCAAACGCGCCGACAAGCAGCGCGATGCCAACGGCTGGCAACCGACCTTGACCGCCCCCGATCGCCCGCGCCCCGCCGATGGCATTCCTGCCGACATCCCGGAGTATTGGAAGCTGATGAACGACATCGTGTTGCTCGCGTTCCGCACCGACACGACTCGCATCGCGACGCTCAAGTATTGCAATGACGGCTCGGCAGAGACTCACACGCACTGTGGCGCCAAAGACCAGCATCATCAGATGGCTCACACGCAGCCGGCGGAACTCGTCACTCTCAACCAATACTTCATGTCGCAACTGGCCTACCTCTGCGAGCGCATGTCCGAGGTCAAAGAACGGGACCGCACGCTGCTCGACAACACCTCGATCATGCACTGTTCGAGCATGTTGCACGGCAACCATGACTCGCGGCAGTTGCCGATCATCCTGCTCGGCGGCGCGGGCGGTAAGCTCCGAGGTGGCCGCTCGCTCGACTACCTCGACAAGTCCAACCGCCGCATGTGCAGCTTGTTCCTGCATCTCATGGACTGGGGCGGCCTGGAACTCGACCAATTCGGCGACTCGAAGGAACGGCTGACGGGCATCAGTTGAGCCATGCTTGAGATCGCTAAACCCAGCGAGATTTTGCCTCAGACCGATAGTCGCCTTTCGCTCCGCGAAAGGACTTCGTTGCGGCGTCCTTTTGGAAACGACGTCGACTGAGAATACCGGCCTTAGAAGATTTCCTTTCGCGGAGCGAAAGGCGACTTTCGGTACTGCTCGCGATCCCGATCAGTGCCTAAAGCCGCGTCGAACCGAGCAGTCCGATGCAGGAGATTTTGTCATGACGAACATCGAACTCGAACGACCGTACGACGGACTTGCAGTCCGTCGCACCCAACGAGCGACGGACTGCAAGTCCGTCGTACAGAGAGTCGTACCAAGCTGGTGCGTACCCACTTTGGGCGTGCTTGTGCTGCTCTGTGGAGTACGCGTTACATCCGCCGCAGAGCCGAGAGATGCTGCAGCTCAGACGGCAGTCTTTGAGAACGCGATTCGTCCGCTGTTGCGCGACTACTGCGTGACGTGTCATTCGACGGCGAAGCAGGAAGGCGAGCTCGATTTAGAACGCTTCACGACTTTGGAACGGGTTAAGCAGCAACCCGGTGTTTGGGAGCATGTCCAAGAACAACTCGCGCTCGGCGAGATGCCGCCGAAGGATGCTAAGCAACTCTCGGTGGAACAAAAAAGACAGCTCGTGAGCTGGGTACGATCGACGCTCAACGACATCGCGTTGGAGAACGCGGGCGATCCGGGGCCGGTCGTGCTGCGGCGGCTGTCCAATCACGAATACACGTACTCGCTGCGCGATCTCACGGGAGTGCCGTCGCTGGATCCGGCTCGCGAATTCCCGGTCGATGGTGCGGCGGGTGAAGGGTTCACGAATGTCGGCGCAGCGTTGGTGATGTCGCCGGCTTTGCTGTCGAAGTACCTCGAAGCGGCCAAGGATGTCGCGGATCATCTCGTGCTGACACCAGTCGGCTTTCGGTTCTCGGCAGGCACGTCGTCACGCGATGCAACCAACGAAACGTTGGCCAAGATTCGCGAGTTCTACGGACGATCGAGCGACACCGGGGACCAATCGGTCGAAGTTGGCGGCACGGGCAAGGTGAGTTCGAAAGGCGGAGTGCTGCCGCTTGCCAAATATCTCACCGCGCTCACTCAAGAGCGGACCGCGCTCAGCAATGGATCGAAGAAGATCGCCGATGTGGCTCGCGAGCGCGGCTTGAGTGCGAAGTATCTCGGCCTGCTGTGGACCATGCTCCAAGAGCAGACGCAAAAGGAAAAACCTTCGCTCGTGCTGGATTCGTTGCGAGCGAAGTGGCGTGACGGAAGTCTTACACCGGCTGATATCGAGCCGTGGCAGAAGGCTCTGTGGCGGTTCTCGAACGTCGGGCATCTCGGCAAGGTCGGTGGGCCGAAGGCGTGGCTAGAGGCCGTGACGCCGCTGGCTGCTCAGCATGAGTTCCGCATGAAGTTGCAGGCTCCTGCCGATGGCAGTGACCTCACGCTGTATCTCACGACGAACGATGCCGGTGATGGCAACGCCAATGACTTCGCTCTTTGGGAGAACGCGCGGCTCATCACCCCGGGACGCGGTGAGTTGCTGCTGCGCGATGTCCGCTCGGTCTTGTCGCAGATGGACCGACAGCGCGATGCCGTCGTCGAGAGTGCGGAACGCTGCCTCGCTGCGGCTGACGAAGCGATGAACTCGACTGAGCGACCTGATCTCGT
>OMIV01000144.1 GCA_900299185.1 Planctomycetaceae bacterium | reverse complement strand
TCTGAGTGATCTCGGGGTACTGAGCCTTCATGCCTTCGACGATCGCCGGCACGAGCCCATGTAAGAACGGTTGCTTCTTGCCGAGTAAGAAGCCTTCCATCGCGGCGCGACGGAGCAGTAAGCGAACGATGTAATTGGCCTTCTCGGGACCGGGGATCGCACCTTCGTGAATGGCGAACGTGCAAGCGCGAACGTGATCGGCGATGCGACGGCAAGCTCGGCCATGAGCAGCCGCGTACTCGTACTTGAGCCCGAGCGAATCGCCCGCCGCAAGACACATCGGCTTGAGAATGTCGATCTCGAAATTGCTCAAAACTCCCTGCAAACACGAGGCACAGCGTTCGAGTCCCATGCCCGTATCAATGTTCTGCTTCGGCAGCGGATGCAGGTTGTTGGGCGGATTGCCGACGCGATTGAACTGCGTGAAAACGAGGTTCCAAATCTCGACAGGCTTCGTCGCTCCTGGCGCGAGGTAATAGATCTCAGAGCACGGCCCGCATACGCCGTCAGGCCCCTGCGACGGAGACGACGCCGGCCAGAAGTTTTCGCTCTCATCGCAGCGAGTGATGTGCGCGGCCGGGACTTTGACTTCGTTGTTCCAAATGCCGAACGCTTCGTCGTCATCGAGATAAACGGTGATCGTCAGCCGCTCGGGATCGAGGCCGAGCCATTGCTTCGTCGTGAGGAACTCCCAAGCCCAATGAATGGCTTCGCGTTTGAAGTAATCGCCAAACGAAAAGTTGCCGAGCATCTCAAAGAACGTGTGATGGTACGCGGTGACGCCGACGTTCCCGATGTCGCCGGTACGGAGACACTTTTGAGACGTCGTCGCCTTCGTGAATTCTAGCGGCCCGATGCCGAGGAACTGATTCTTAAACTGGTTCATACCCGCCGGAGTGAAGAGCACGGTCGGGTCATCTTTCGGAATAAGCACATCGCTAGGCCGACGCACGCAGCCTTTGGACTCGAAGAAGGCGAGATACTTTTCACGAAGTTCATTGGTCTGCATGACGTGCTGTTCCGAAAGGTCTGGAAAGTAGAAATGTTCGAGAAAATTCGTCCGTCTGAGGACGAAAGGCGAGGGAGTCTAGGTGCCTTCGCCAGATGCCGAAACTCAACTTTTCGACGGTGTCAGGTCGCTCCAACGTGGCACCGCAGGGGTCACGGATCCCTTTCCCACCGCCATCCGCTTGCCCGACGGTATTAATTCACCCGACCATGACAGTGACCCGTTTTTGTCGGCTGATGGCCTGACGTTGTGGTTCACTTCCAATCGTACTCAGGTCCGAAGTGGATCTGCGATTTATGTGTCTCGTCGCCCCAGCCTCAAAGATGAATTCGGGGAACCAACGCGTCTCGAAGAGCCCGTCGATTCTACCGATCTGGAATCCTCGCCGTTCGTGACGGCTGATGAACTCAGCATCTATTTCGCGCGAGGCGCGAATCCGCGTCGGATCTTTGTAGCGACTCGCAAGACCACTGACGGACCATTCGGCACCCCCAAATTCATCCGAGCCTTCAGTACATTTCGCTGGAATGAATTCCCGCGTTTGATGCCCGATGGCCTCACGATGTTGGCGGTCGTTTCACCCGTCGATCGCGTTCAACATCTGTGGGCAAGCTTTCGACCAACTCCGGAATCGGAATTCGATGCACCAGTCCCGCTCGATGCGGTCATAAACGAGCGAGATAGCTTCATCTCCGGACCGTCATGGTGTGAAGCACTTTCGACGTTGTACTTTTCGTCACAGCGTACTGGCGGACAAGGCAGCCGCGACTTGTGGTCGTCGCGCCGCGTCAAGAAAGAACCAGCCAAGCCATTGCCTCCAAGCACGACAGACGACAAGCAGGCCCCCCCATTAGCCATCGCTCCATTTGGACCTGAAGTAGCACGACAGCATCAAGACGCTTGGGCCAAGCATTTGAAGTCTGATGTTGAGATCGGAAATTCGATCGGCATGAAGCTGAAGCTGATCCCGCCCGGCGAGTTTCTGATGGGCGCACCCGATGACGACCCCGATGCACTGCCTCAGGAGAAGCCTCAACATCCCGTGCGGCTCACTCGACCATTCTTCATGAGCGCGACCGAAGTCACGGTCGGCCAGTTTCAAAAGTTTGTGGAGAGCGAGAAGTACGTCACGAAGGCTGAGACCGATGAGCTTGGCACCTTCGAATCGGGAGCTCGCACTCGCACTAAAACGCTCTTGTGGAACCAACTCATGGTTGGCAATTCCAATCAACATCCCGTCCGCTGCGTGGGCTGGGAAGATGCGATGAAGTTTTGCGAGTGGCTTAGTAAGTCCGAAGGCGAGACCTATCGACTGCCAAGCGACGCTGAGTGGGAGTTTGCCTGTCGAGCTGGCACGACAACTCGCTATTGCTTCTCGAACGAGTTCGATATCTCCAAAGCCAAATCGGCATACAGTGACTCATCCATATCGAAAGGCGCGATGCCCGTTGGCAGTTATCCAGCCAATGCGTTTGGACTGTTTGACATGCATGGCAACGTCAATGAGATCTGCTGGGACTCGGGTCGGATCTTCACAGCCGATGGAATCGTCGATCCCATCGGCTCGCTGGATATGACTACTCCGGCAGTCGTTCGTGGCGGTGCATCGAGTTCAAGTCCCGCACGCTTGCGATCATCACAACGATACTTGACCGACGCTCGCACATTTCCCGACATGTATTTCGCAACGACAGTCAAAGGCTTCCGCGTCATCCGCATCGCCACTCAAGCACCGACGAAGTGAGAAGTGACATTAAGGATGAGTCTCCGGAACTCGTAGTCGTAGTTCTCTCGATTCAGACGACTCACGACACGCTCAGAGCAGTCACAAGCCAGACCAAATGAGCCGTTTTCGCAGCTCCATCACCGCTGATGTCGAGGAGCGTTCGAGGTCTGACTGGTCGACGTCAATCTACAAATAGTCGAAGCCGTTCCCGTGAATTGAGACACTCGAAGATTGAACGTCTTCGCCCAAAAACACCGACGCGCACATAGAAGCGTCCGCACTACTGCGGCCCATCGATAAGTAGCACTTCGGTCTCGCGATGCGGCAAACCGACTCTTGACCGATTCTGCAATCGGTCGAGAATCACATCACATTTCTCCGCGAGGTTCTCTCGCTTTTGTCCGAGGCATCGAAAGCACCGCAAATCTTTCTGTGTGCGAGTTCGAGATCGTCGTCGATTAGCGACAACTTTCTGCGTTCTGCAGTTCAAATCACATCTTCGATTCCACCATCCACCATCAGCAGCGCAAGGGGACCGCTTATGAGTCCCAATCGTGCGTATTTCGAACGATGGCTGTTCTTGTCGGCGCTGATTGCCCTCGGGCTGATCGAGCACGCCGTGCATCCGCCGTGAGTAGCTTTGGGTTCGCTTCCCTTCGACGTGCAACAATTCTTCCAAGAGTTCACTGCGTGTCTGAGTGCCTCAAGCCGGGCCACTGGCCGTCGCACTCCGTTGAAAAGGAGCTGCTGCCATGTCTCAAGAATCGAATTTCCCGATTCAAAAACTGCTACGTCTCATTTACGTCCACAATCCCTTCTATCTGATCTCTGCTTGCTTGTTCGTGTATGGCCTGAAAGCGTTCTTCCGCCCCGACAACATGGACTTCCTCTATGCCGCCGGTTCCGTCGGTTACATCGACCCGTGGTATCTAATGGGCTCGCTCTGCGGTGTGACGTTGCTGATGGCAACCACTGCTTACCTCATTGTTCGCTTCGGAAAGGTCTGGGAAGACGCTCGATCGTTAGTGCTGGTGCTGTTGCTGATGTTCTTGGCGATCTCAGTGAGCTTCGACGAAATCATTGCATTGGTGTCGTTCAAGAGCGGTAGCAGCCTGCAAGCAATGGGACTGATGACGTTTGGCGGAGCGTTCTCAATCGCGGTGGCGGAAATGTTACTGCGAGGGCTCAAGATCAAACTGCCGATCGCCTTCAGAGTGCCGTTGCATGCATTGCTCGCGTTGTTCTTTGCTTTCCCAATGTGGGTGTGTCCCGAAGTGACTTCAGCCTCTCCAGAACAGGCTCGCTGGCGAGTGGCCGTGTTTCCGACGATCGCAGCAATGATCAGTCTGGCGTTGTTACCAGCGATTCGACTCGGTTCGAAATCGGTTCAGGACAACGGTACGCCGTGGAGTTGGCCGTGGTTCCCGTGGTCCGTGTTTGCATTCCTCGGTGGAGCCGTCGTTTTCCGATCTTATTCATTGGCGATTTCGTTTGATCGAGCCGATGCGCGAGCCCACTTCTGGGACTCATCATTCGGCTTGTACTTCCTGATTCCCGTAGTGTTGTCGACCATGATCCTGTTGCTCGAAGTGGCAATCGTTGAAGAGTTGCATGGACTCAAGGAACGATTGGTTCGATTTGCGCCAGCGGTCTTGTTGCTGTCGTATCCCTGGTTGGGACCGTGGACCAGACACGTGACCTACACACGATTCGCTTACGAGTTCGTGGCAGAAGTTGGTTCGCCCGTGTTCCTCACACTGCTAGCGATGTTGGTCTTCTACGCGGTGGCTTGGTGGCGACAGATCAAGCACGCAGATTTAGGGGTCTTCGGTTGCCTCATGGCATTGGTCTTCATTGGTCGATCGAGCTTCGGAGCATCCACCTTTACTCCGACGGTCGAGCATCTGCATGCGTGGCCGTTGATCGCATTGGGAGCCATCTGGCTGAAGATCGGAATTGGGAAACGTCAGACATTGGCAACATTCTTAGGTGCGATCGCACTGAGTTTCAGCACTGGGATCATGGCGATCGGGACGCCGCTGGATTCGTGGAAAGTGTCGATCGCCTATCACCTGATTGTGCTGTCGACATTGGTAGTCGGTCTGTGCTTCAAAGACTCAATGGCGAGATGGCTGCGACGTTGGGCTTCGTGGCTGTTGACTCTTTCGGGAAGTTTTTGCGTGGCGATTGTCTGTGCGAGAACAATGACTGCTGAGATCTTTGCCTATTCCGCGGTTATTGCGATCGCCGCTCTTATCGCATGGCGGCTCTGTGCCGAGAGGCGATTCTTGTTCGCAGCGCTACTGAATCTCAGCAGCTCAGTGTTGTTCGGTGGGATTCGCAGTATCCATTGGGTCGAACAACTAACGATACCTGCGGGAGTCACGCCGTTGCTGTGGGCGGCCGCTTGCTTCGTAGTTGCCGTCGGAATCAGCTCATTAAAGGGCGGGATCGCCAAGCGACTCGTTAAGCAGGAAGAGACCTGATGACCGACCGCTGGCGCAACCTGTCACAGTTGCTGGCATCACGGAGGACTCGGATGAGTCTTCTTTCGAAGTTCGAGCTGTAGGTTGCAGATTAGCTCGCGACGCATCGATGTGCCGTCGCGAGCTTCATAACAACGAACGCCTGGCGCATCTTCAATGCGAAGTCTTCGGGACGCCCGTCTCAGTCGCGGAGCGACTGAGCTACGTAGGCGAGTCGCTCCGCGACTCGCATTAGCCGAGATGCATTAGCTCTCTGAAGCCAGTCGCGAACGTCGCCTTAGGTCGATGCCTAAGCGTGTCGCATCAGGTCCACTTTGCCGACTTCGCAGCCGACGAACTCTTTGGAAATACGTCCGCGATGGAACGTCAGAATTCGATCGGAGTGAGCGAGAACTAACTCGGGCTCGGTCGACGCCAGGATGACAGCGGCGCCTTGCCGCTTTTGCTCGGCCACGAGTTTCATGATCTCGTCCTTCGCGCCCACATCCATGCCACGCGTTGGTTCTTCCAAAATCAGTACCTTGATGTTGCCGAGCAGCCACTTCGCAAGCACCACTTTTTGCTGATTACCGCCCGACAGCTTCCCCGCGATCAACTTCGCATTCGCCGGTCGGCAACCAACTCGTTCGACATACGGCTGAGCAATGCCGATCTCTCGTCGTCTTGTCAGCCATTCGCCCATGCTGCGTTTGAGATGCGCGAGCGTGACGTTACGAAAGATCGAACTGCTGCGCACCAAAGTCTGAGCACGGTCAGCAGCCACCAGCACGACACCTCGCCGCACGGCCTTGTGCACCGATCCCAATTGCTGGCGATGACCATCCAAATGAATCTGCCCGTTCGTGGGCGTGATTGCTCCGGCCAAGGCATGAGCTAAGTCCTGATGCCCTGCACCGACAAAGCCATAGAGTCCGAGGCACTCACCCGGTCGAACCTGCAATGAGATTTCTTGAAACGCACCGGGCAGCGTCAGCTCGCGAGCTTCCAACACAGGCTCAACCGACTTTGGCTCTGGCAACTTGACCGTGGATTCGTAGCCAACTTCGACCAACTCTTCTGAGTGCCCCAACATCTTGTGAATCACGGCTTGCTTCGTGAGGTCGCTCGAACGCGAAGTCTCAATGCGTTTGCCGTTACGAAAGATCGTGACGCGATCGCAGATCTCCAGCACATCTTCGAGGAAGTGGCTGATGAAGATGACTGACACTCCGCGTTGCTTGAGTTGGCCAATCAGCTCAAACAGTCGCCGCGTCTCTGGCGGACTCAACGCCGAAGTTGGCTCGTCGAGGATCAGCACTCGCGCTCCGCTATGCAGTCCGCGAGCGATCTCGACCATCTGCCGAATGACCAACGGAAAGCGATCCAATCGTTGCCGCACATTGATGTCGATTCCCAACTCCGACAGCGATTCGCGCGCTTGCCGATTCATCGTTGGCCAATCTACCAAGACACCAGCTCTCGTCGGCTGACGCCCCAGTACCAAGTTCTCTGCGACTGAAAGTTGTCCGATCCCAGATAGCTCTTGATAGACCATCGCAATGCCCTGCTCGATCGCAGCCGAGGGGCTCGTCAGTTTCAGTTGTCGGCCATCCAACGAGATCTCGCCTTCATGATCGGGAAGAACGCCCGCCAAGATTTTCATCAGCGTGCTTTTGCCCGCACCGTTGCTGCCGACAAGCCCATGCACTTCGCCGCGTTCCAACGTGAAGTCGACGCCGTCCAAGGCGACAACGCCGCCGAATCGTTGGCGGATATTTCGGCACTCCAGCAAGATCGAAGACATGTCAGTGCTCTGTGTTTTCTTAGTTTGAATCGCTCATTCGATGACGAGGCCATGTGATGCGATGCCGCGTCTCAATTTGATTGCTTGGGTGCCAGACATCGTAATGACGAATGACTTCGAGTCATCCGAGTCTCTTGGTAACTCGATGTGGTCATCCCTGTTGGCTCGCTGGCTTTGAACTGCCAAACTCCGCTGTCGACCTACAGACAACGTCGACGAACTTTGGTATCCGAACCCGGCAGGAGCGATGTCGCCTTACTTGTGGATGTTATGCAGTTCAATGGCCTTCTCGGTCATGGCGACATTGGCGTCATCGTTGCGTCACACGTTTCCCTGGCAATGGATCGCAGTCGGTCGGTCGACAGTGCCTTTCATCGTGTGTGGTTTAATTGCCTGGCGTTGCCGAATCTCGCTGCCAATCCTGAGACCACCCGTCTTGTGGTTGCGGAGCATCGCGGGCAGCTTGAGTCTCGTCTTCACGTTCTTTGCACTGACAAGACTTCCGTCATCCGACGTCATGACGCTGACCAACATCTTCCCGATCTGGGTGACGCTCGCATCTTGGCCACTATTAGGACATCGTCCGACTCGATCTGTGTGGGTCTGCATCTCGGTGGCATTCGCGGGTGTATTGCTCGTCCTGCAACCTCACTTTGACGAAGGCAACTTCGCCACGTTTGTCGCTCTCGCCGCATCCGTCACCACGACAATGGCCATGCTCGGACTCCACAAGCTGCATAGCCTCGACCCGCGAGCCATCGTCTGGCACTTCTCTGCGGTGTCGTTCTTGTTCTCGTTTGGCGCGATGCAACTCTTTGAGGTCTCAGCTCGCAGTAATAATCCTGCCACGGCTTTCAGTTGGATCGCATTGCTGGGCGTGGGAGTCTCGGCCTTGGCTGGTCAATTCTGTTTGACCAAAGCGTTCACAACGGGAACTCCATCAAGAGTCTCCGTTGTCGGGCTGACTCAGGTCGGATTTACGATGCTGCTTGAGATCATTTTTTCGCATCGCTCTTACAACATCGAAACACTCGTGGGCATGGTTCTTGTCCTTACCCCGACCGCGTGGTTGTTGAGCCATCCAGTGCGACGACCATCAGCCAACTCTCCGACAGACTCTTAACGGCGCGAGCGTTTGAGCTTTTCAATCAACCACAACGCTCCGGCAGCGAGCAGCTCTGCAGCTAGCCACACCAGCCTCAACAGCCCCGATGCAGCAACAGCCGCAGGATTGCCAGCTGTCGGCGCAAGACACGCAATGAGTATGCCTTCGCGGACTCCAAGCCCTCCGGGTGCAAACAAGACGAAGAACCCCAGCGAGTTGCCGGCACCGATTGCTCCTGTCCACAGCAGCCAATCGCGAGTGGTTACAACATCGACCGTTCCCATCGACAACAGCAGACAACCAAGACTCAGTCCTTGAGCAAACCACGTCGGCAAGAAAGCGACGACTCCGATAAGCAGCAGCCTCACAAGTTGAGTCCGACTGAAAGAAGCCGATGGCTCCGCCGCATTACCAGCTAAGTCTTGGGCCTGAATTCCGGCAAGTCGCTGTCGAGTTTTGCGAGCTGCGAATCGCAAGATCCACTCGGCAGCTATCGGAACCGCAATCAATGTTCCCACAAACGCGATGATGGGACCGAGCCAAACATGCTCGCGCAGAACTTGCACGCTCGCTGGAAATGCTTGCCACGCACTAATCGGCAAAAGGAACGGCGCACAGCCAATAGCCAGAGCAAGACCAACACCCATCACCATCGGCGTTTCAATCATGGCCGTCAGTATCGAAACGCCGATGGGCACTCCGGCAGACTGCAAAGTCGTAGCTCGCACCAGAATCGCTGCCACCTTGCCCGGCACATACTTCCCCAAATGGCCGAAGTAGTAGCCCTTGATCGTCAGTGAAAACGGCGGAGAGGCGCCGAGCACTGCCATCAGCCGCTGCCAAAACCAAACCGATGGCAACCAACCAACGAGATACAACACGGCCGACGCAACAAGCCACATTGGCTTTAGACTGATACGGCTGAGTGCGGCGGTGTCAGAAAGCTCCACGGCTTTACGACAGACGTAGATCAGCACGACTGCAAACAGCAGCCACTTCACGATCGCGAACAAGAAAGTTCGAGTGCGAGTCGTCACAACGGTCGTCCTGTGAAGGTCGCGATTCGACAAAAAGCGTCGCCCGAAAATGCGAACGGCGGCGAGTTGAAACTCGCCGCCGCTCAGTTGTTGCTAACTACAAGATAGCTACTCGAAGAGCAGCCGTTGGCCTTACTTGAGAATCATGTCACGGACCGTCTTGCCGCCCGGAATCATCGGCAGCACATGCTCTTGATACGGACAAATGACATCGAGCAGGTACGGTCCCTTCGAAGTCAGCATCTTGTTCAGAGCAGCCGGGTAATCCTTCTTCTCTCGAACCTGAGCCGCCTCCAGACCGAAGCCGCGAGCGATCTCTACGAAGTTCGGATAGGTGTCGCCGATCGTTCCATCACCATGACCGAGTGCCTCGGGGTGATCGATCGGGCCCAAATAAGTATGAGCACGACGGCCTTCCATGAAGCGATCTTCCCACTGCACTACCATGCCCAAGTGCTGGTTGTTTAGCAGCAGAATCTTCACCGGCAACTTCTCGCAGTGAAGCGTCGCCAGTTCTTGAATATTCATCAGCAGCGAACCGTCGCCGTCGATGTCGACAACGAGCTTGCCAGGATTAGCAGCAGCCACACCCATCGCGGCGGGAAGGCCAAAGCCCATCGTGCCCAGTCCCGAGCTGCTCAGCCAACGGCGAGCCTTGCGGAACTTGTAGAACTGAGCCGCCCACATCTGATGCTGACCGACACCCACGGCAACGTAGGTGTCTTGATCCTTGGTCTGACGCCAAAACTCATCGACAGCGTATTGCTGGTAAATCCAATCGTCAGATTGGTTGTACGACATCGGATACTTGGCGCGCCATTCGTTGATCTGCTTCCACCAGTCAGCCGTGTCGGGCTTGTCTTCTTCGGTAAAAGCTTCATTGAGCGCCACCAAGAAGTCCTTCACATCGGCGACGACCGGAATGTGAGCTTCTTTGTTCTTATGAATCTCGGACGCGTCGATGTCGACATGGATGATCTTGCCATGCATCGCAAACTCATCGAGCTTGCCGGTGACTCGATCGTCGAATCGAACGCCAAATGCCAGGAGCAAATCAGCTTCGTTGATCGCGTAGTTCGAGTACGCCGTGCCGTGCATGCCCAAGAAGTGCAATGACTGCGGATCATCGCCAGGGAATGCGCCCAATCCCATCACTGTCATGGTCACCGGGATGTTGGACTTCTTGGCAAACGCAGTCAGTTCTTCAGCAGCATTGGCGTTAATGACACCACCGCCGACATACAGAATGGGACGCTTCGATCGACGAATGGCGGCGAGGCTTTGCTTGATCTGCTCGGGAATCGGCTTGCGATGCAGCGGGCGGTACCCAGGCAGCTTCATCGCCGGATCCCAGTCGATGTCATCAACTTCGATCGAGGCCGTTTGAATGTTCTTCGGGAAGTCGATGAGCACTGGTCCCGGACGACCAGACTTCGCGATAAAGAACGCTTCTTTGACGATACGTGGAATCGACAACAGCGCTTCACGAACCGAGTCTGGGTCAGTGTGATCGTTCGCTGTAATCATGAAGGAGTGCTTCGTGATTGCTCGGCTGATCTCGATGATTGGAGTTTCTTGGAACGCGTCAGTCCCAATGACAGCTTGAGATACTTGGCCGGTCACGGCGACAATCGGAATGCTGTCCATCTTGGCGTCGGCCAGAGCGGTGACGAGGTTCGTCGCGCCGGGACCGCTGGTCGCCATGCACATGCCGATGCCGTCGGTGCTTCGCGAAACACCTTGAGCAGCGAATCCGCCGCCTTGCTCGTGCCGCGGCAGGATTGTCCGCAGTTGATCGCCCCGCTTCAGCAGTGCCTGATGTAGCGGCATGCTCGCCCCACCAGGGTAAGCGAACATGTACTTGCCGCCGTTCCGAATGAGGGCTTCAACTAAGATGTCAGCCCCGGTCATGGTCTGTTTGGCCGTTTGGAGTTGAGCAGTCGCCACTTTGAATCACCTTACAAGTTGCTGTGCTAACGAGGATTTCCGCGGAATGCGCGAGGCGAGCGAGTTTAGTCAGCGTCTCGCGCGCTGACGAGGGTCAAGTCCCCAGCAACCCTAGATTCAAACGGATGAAACTGGTCTGACAGTTGGAGTCGCGCCAAGTGTGCGGATCAGTCAGATTCGCCAGTTCGCCAACTCCTAAAACATTCTGGGAATCTCTGAGACTGGCTCCGACTCCGATCAGAATTGTCAGATCAGCAATAATAGAAACAGATTTCAGGCCAATTGGCGGTCAGTCTCGTCTCAACAACGATTGAGAGAATGCACTCAAAAAGACGGAATTCTCTTCGAATCCGATTCAACCGGCACGATCGGCATAACCGATAAAGTTTAACACGTGCCGGAGAGACTGCGCGGAGCGGGTGGACTTTCACCCGAATCAATGGCGGACCTCAAACGGCAAGTGCTTAAGCGGTTCTCCCCGAACTGCCTACGCGGCAAGCATCAGGAGTAGGTTCCGATGCTGAGGAATCTCGGAAGACAGACACTGTTGAGAACGATTCGAGCAACCCTTGTGATAACGGGCTGTTTGGCAATCCTGACTTTGGCGAATTCCATCGCCCAAGCTCAGTACGCCGGTGGTTATGTGTCACAGGCGGGGCCGGCCTACGGTGGCCAAGGTCAGGTTCAACAGGTTGCCTCGACGTCGTCAAAGACGAGCAAACAGAAGCGACCGAATCCGGCTGAGATCATCGGCACGCCAGATTCCACCGAGAACTTGGAGATCATCCATCACCGCAGCCAACTGATGGTGACTCGGACTCCAATTTCACGAATCGCGATCGCCAACCCTGAAATCATCGACGTCGTGCAGTACAGCCCGACAGAGATCAGTGTGATCGGCCTGCAGCTCGGCACCACGACGCTTTCAATGTGGTTCGACAAGCAGCCGAACCCGCTGATCTACCTCGTTGAAATCATCCGCGATCCCAGCTTCGAAGATCGCTTGCGAGCCGACTTCGGTAAGCTTGAGAAGCAGCTTCAAATCCTCTTCCCGGCCAGCAAGGTCTACCTGATCCCGTTGCAACAGCGGTTGATCGTTAAGGGCCAAGCCAAAGACGAGGAAGACGCGGCTCATATTCTGCAGATCGTGCGGTCAGCGTACTTCGGTGAGTTCGGTCCGTATGGTTACGGCAACGGGAATGGTGGGTATGGCGGCGGCGGATACGGCAACAATGGCAATAACAACAACGGGAATGACGACGACAATGACGACGATGACTTCATCGTCAACATGTTGGAAGTGCCCGGTATTCACCAAGTGATGCTGCATGTGAAAGTTGCAGAACTAAAACGCAACGAACTCCGTCGAATGGGCATCGATATTCGAGGAGTCATCGGCGACTACACGATCGGAACAGGAACTCTCGCAGCAGCGGCAGCAACTGGCGGTGCTACGGCGGCAGGATTAGCGGGCGCTGGCAACCTTGCGAGTGGCCTCTCTGGCGGATCAAGTGGTCTCTCGGGTGGTGGTGTCACCGGCATCTTGACTCGTGGTCAGAACACATTGCTCTTCAACTGGCTCGCAGCAAATCGCACGGGCAAGATCTTGGCAGCTCCAACAGTCACGGTTCTCAGTGGCCACCAAGCTAGCTTCTTGTCGGGCGGTGAATTTCCCGTGCAGACAATCATCGGAGTTGGTGGCGGTGCGACTTCCACATCGGCCTATCGCGGTTACGGAACCTCGGTTGTTGTTCAACCCCAAGTGATTGACCGCGACTGGGTGAAGCTCGAAGTCACTGCTGAGTTCAGCGAAATCGATCAGACCTTGCAGAGTGGTGGTGGCGGTTCGCCTGCGTTGACCTCTCGTCGGGTTCAAACGTCGGTCAAGTTGCGAGAAGGTCAGACAATCGTGCTGGCTGGTCTCTTCGGACATACGGGTTCAACGAACGTCGCTCGCATCCCGTTCTTCGGTGAGTTACCGCTGATTGGCTCAACGCTGTTCAACGGCAAGATTGCCAGCCAGGGTGAAAACGAGCTGCTGATCACTGTCACCCCCGAACTAGTTCGCCCGATGGAACCCGATGAGGTGCCACCTTATCCCGGCTTCTATGTCACCTGGCCGAACGACATTGAATTGTTCCAGTATGCCAAGACCGAAGGCTATCCCGACCAAGGTGTCTACCAGCTCAATCCATACGGCTGGGGTCCAGGTCACGCGACTGAGATTGGTTACCGACCTTTCAATCCTCCCTCATTCCAAAGCCCGTTCGGATCAGGTGGTGGCTCTCTCGGAGCAGGCATGGGAGCTGGATTCGCTCCAGGCCCGATTGGTGGCGGGATGATGGCGACGCCGCAGCCTTCGCAGATTTATCCAGGTGGTCCGGTTCCTTCGGCTCCTCAAAGCATGGGCCCGACAATGGCTCCAGCACCAGCGGGCACGATGCAACCAACAGCTGATCCCAACATGGGTGCGATTCGACCCACCAGCGGAATTCAACAAGTCGGATACCAAGAGCCAGCTCGCGGCGGCATGCGAATGCCCTGGTCACGCGGCAACGCAGACTCTGGCAACCGTAATCCCGCGACGCTGTCGACCAACGGCACGACACCAAGTCTGCAAAACGGTAACGACGGACGTCTGGGACCGAATGGTCAACGACACGCCACTCAACAACCACGAGGTCGCTACTAACGATCGAAGGTTGAAACGACGACTGTAAGGACTCTGACAACGAAGCCATGTTGCCAGTCCAGCAAACGATGCCGAGCGTGAAACGAGTGGGACTGCGAACCGATCGATGAGCTCGGACGATTGAAACCTGCTGCATCAAGCAGGCTCACTTCAGGGGCAGTTGTGAGCAGCGAGAGGGGAATTATGCACGCTTCAGAGAAAACGATAGCCCTACTACTTCTGGGGGCGATTGGAACTAGCTCGATCGTTGGCTGTTACAAGCCGACCTTGCAGTTTGTCCCCACCACTTTCGCGATGCGACGACCGCTTGCGATCCCGGACACCTATCCGCTCGGTAGCAACGTGCGAGCGTTCTATCACCAGATGGAAACCAACGGTGAAGCCGAGGACTTTGTGATTCATCGCCACGAGTTCATTCAAAACACGGGCGAGTTGAATGGCTTTGGCTTAGACCACGTGCAAGAGATCGGTGCTCGACTTCGCAGCGTGCCCTATCCCGTGCTCGTTGAACGCTCAGAGAACAACTCTGATCCCGAGCTCGATCAACACCGACGTAATCAGGTGGCACAGATCCTGACGGCAATGGGAAACCCCGGTGCCAACGCTCGAACCGTGGTCTCGCAGGCATACGACCCCGGCATCAATGGCCGAACTGCTGAAGACAACTATCACCAATTCATTGAAACGCGCAATGAAGACAATGGCGGTGGTGGTGGCGGCGGTGGCCGAGGCGGCGGCGCAGGATTCGGCGGCGGCCTAGGTGGTGGCGGCGGCTTCTACTAGGAGCCTGTCCGAGTAGGTTGATATTGGCGGACATTTTGTCGGGGCGGGGGCCGGTTAGGCCGTTTGGGCGCGGAACAGTTTCAGCAGGTTGTGTGTTAGGCAGATGA